>NZ_MUXB01000039.1:0-840 GCF_001994935.1 Herbaspirillum sp. VT-16-41 | reverse complement strand
TTAAACAAGGAGTCTATTACTTTTCCGAAGTATTAGACGATGCTAAAGGGGATCTAGAATTAGCTGTTCAGTCCTATAATTTTGGCAGAGGTTTTATAAATTATGTCTTAGAAGAAACGGGAAGTTACTCAGAAGAGATAGCCATTGATTTTTCTCAAAAAATGTACGAAAATGCTTCTGATAAATCTATTTATTCATGTTTGAGGGAAGAAGCAAAGCAATACAATGCTTGTTATGGGGATATTTATTATGTTCAATCTGTTATGGAATATAAGGAAGGGCTAGATTTGGAATAAGGAATGAGAAACTGGTAGTATAAATATATATAGCTATTACTAAAAGGAGGATGAAAAAATGGTAAAAGAAATACATACAGAAAATGCACCAGCAGCAATTGGGCCATATTCATGCGCGTACCTGTTTCTTCTCTTGTCAGTGTCCGTAGTTCTTGTCTGTCTCCGTGTGCTATGCTTTTTGTCGTTCTTTGTTCTCTGCTAACTACTCTAAATGCTCCTCAATATCTTTGTTGGAAGAGCGAATTCTATCTTGTCTGACCTCCATATCAGCGTTCAGCTGCGTAACCTCTTGTTGAGTTTTCTCCAACTCCTTCTGCAGATTCTCTGCCTTGAACTGATAAGCCACACCATTTGTTGCATAATCTACTAGGCTTTTATAGTCTTGCTCCTTCATCCCAACAAGTCCAAGAACCTTTTTGGCTTCGATATTCGCAATCGATTTCGATTTGTCATCAATCTCTTGAATATGCCCCATTGTCCGCTCATATTTCTCTTGGGCTTCCTTCTCCATGCTTTGGAACGTCAGAGCCTTATATTTAGCTGT
>NZ_MUXB01000038.1:0-1001 GCF_001994935.1 Herbaspirillum sp. VT-16-41 | reverse complement strand
CACTAAAATTAATTGAATTAAATGATGCTGAAAGTATTTTTGAACTAACTGACAAATCGAGAAATTATTTAAAAGAATGGTTGCCTTGGCTTGACTTCACCAAGAATGTGGAAGATACAAAAGAATTTATCCGAGGATGTTTAAAAAGTTAGGCCGAACATAAAAGTTTAAATACCGTTATTTTATTCAATGGAGAATTTGTGGGTGTAGCGGGCTTCAACAGTGTAAATTGGTCCAACAAGACGGCATATATTGGCTACTGGCTTGGAGAAGAATTTCAAGGAAAAGGGATTGTGACGAAAGTTGCTAAAGCATTGACCGACTATGCTTTTAATCACCTCAACTTAAATAAAGTGGAAATACGAGCTGCCGTGGAGAATAAAAAGAGCAGGAGCGTTCCAGAAAGATTGGGTTTTGTAAATGAAGCAACTATTAGACAAGTAGAGTGGCTATATGACCATTATGTTGACCATACGGTATATGGGATTTTAGCAAGTGAATGGAATGAACTATCAGTCAGTAATATGTAGCGTTATTTATAATACTCTACTTTTTAAAAATCCATACCAGATCCGTACGGCTTGACGCTTCGTGCGCCATCCCCTGGGCCTCACCGACGACCGCTACGACGACATCCGATTTCTTCGCCAGGGTCGCGGCTTCATCAATCATCTCCTGCGGGCGGCGTTTGTCCTGCACTACGGCTGGCTCATACAGATTAAGAAAAGCGACAATGCTTTTATCGTTAGTGATATTCGACCCGGGAGCGTAGAGGATGGTGCCTTTAGCCCCCCCTGCGTTGCGGATCCCTGTCGGCACGTTTGCGGATTCCCCCGCCACACCGGCTGCCGACCAGCTTCCCATCATGTCACGCTTGCTGTCCGCCAACGCACCGACCACCGCGATGGTCGCGTCTTTTTTCAGCGGCAGTGTGTCGAGACGGTTTTTCAACAGGACCAGACTTTCGCGCGCCACTTCTCGTGCTTCTTTACGATGCAGAC
>NZ_MUXB01000085.1:0-434 GCF_001994935.1 Herbaspirillum sp. VT-16-41 | reverse complement strand
GGGGGATGCTGCTCAGTCACGCCGTGCAGTCTCCCGCAGTCGGTCGATGGCGGCGGCGATGTCATCGGCGTCGGCCCCGAGGGTCTGCTGCACCCAGTCGTCGTCGTACACGGTCTCCAGGTAGGGCACACCGCCGTCGTGCACCACGACCACCACGCGGGTACCGGGCTCGCGGCTGGGGATCAGCCCGCCCAGCGCGTGCACGATGCCGCCGGTGGAGCCCCCGGCCAGGATGCCCGCGCTGCGGGCCAGGTGCCGGGCGCCCGCCACGCAGTCCAGGCCCTCCACGCTGATCACCCGATCGGGTTCGACCTGGCGGGACAGCTCCGTGACCACTCCCGCCCCCATGCCGGGCAGGGGGCGGGGCGCGGCGGTGCCACCGAACAGCACCGAGCCCACCGCGTCGACCGCGATCGCGCGGGTGGTCATGTCGT
>NZ_MUXB01000019.1:0-79208 GCF_001994935.1 Herbaspirillum sp. VT-16-41 | reverse complement strand
CACTGCAAGACCTGCGATATCAAGGACCCGACCCAGAACATCGTCTGGGTCACGCCTGAAGGCGGCGGCGGGCCGAATTATTCAGGGATGTAGCCGTCGGCGATCGCTCAATGATGCGCGCCCAGCACCACCGCACCCGCGGCGATGACCAGGCAGGACAATACGCGCCGCAGGGTGAGCTTTTCGCCCAGGAAGAGGGCGCCGATCAGGAGCGCGAACAGTACCGAGGTTTCGCGCAGGGCGGAGACCATGCCCATGGGCGCCAGCGTGACCGCCCAGATCACGATGCCATAGGCCAGTAGCGACATGACACCACCGGCCAGGCCGATCCAGGTTTCCTTCTGCGACAGCACGAGCGGGGAGCGGCCGTGCTTGCGGTGGTAGATCAGGGCCAGCGGGATGCTGTCCAGTACGAACAGCCAGCCGGCATAGCCGATGGCATCACCCGCCAGGCGCGCTCCAATGCCGTCGGTGATGGTATAGGCGGCGATGAAGGCGCCGGTGGCCAATGCCGCCAGCGGGCCGGAGAGGTGCTCGCGACTGCGCATGGCGCGCAGATTGGCCAGGCTGACGATGCCGGCCGATACCAGGGCGATGCCGATGACGGTGGTGCTGCCCAGTTGTTCAGCTGCGAACAGGGCTGCGCCCAATGCCACCAGCAGGGGCGAGGAGCCGCGGGCGATCGGGTAGGACTGGCCGAAGTCGCCGATCCGGTAGGCGCGGATCAGGAACAGGTTGTAGCCGGTGTGCAGCAGGCCTGAGAGGACGATGTAGAACCAGCTGGCCGCGTCCGGGAGCGGTCGCCACAGAACCAGCGGGAGGGCACCGAGGCCGGCGCCGATGGTCATCAGCGACAGCGAGGCCAGGCGGTCATGGCTGCTCTTGAGCAGGGCGTTCCAGGAGGCATGCAGGAGGGCTGCGGCCAGCACCAGGCCGATGACGCCGAGGCTCATGTCGCCCGCCCCTGGTCGAGATCGGCCACGCAGCGCCACAGCGCATGGCCGGAGGCCAGGTACTTGCGCTCGAAGGGGGTGATCGGTGCGGCGGGATGCCAGGCTTCAGCCTGGACGGACAGGCCGCTCAACTGGTTCAGCGCGGCGGCGAATTCCTCGACATAGATGCGCCAGTTGCTGCGGCATTCGATCTGGCCGCCCAGGGCCACGATGCTGGGAAACACCGCATGCCCCGGCCAGCGTCGCGCCAGGTGGCCGATCTTGGGCCAGGGGTTGGGATAGAGCAGGTAATGCCGGGCCGGGCGCAGTCCGGTCTGCTGGGCCAGGCGCCAGTAATCGACCAGGTCGGCGCGCACGAAGCAGAGGTTCTCCGGCTGCGGGCCGTCCCAGTGGGTGTTGCGCGCCAGGCGGTCGGCCGACTGGTCGATGCCGATGACAAAATGATCAGGGTATTGCGTGGCCAGGTTGAGAGTGGACAGACCCACGCCGCAACCGGTATCGAGGATCAGCGGTGCCGCACCGGCCGACTGCCAGGCGTGCATGCTGGCGTCGAAGGCGCGCTGGTTGTAGTCCGTGACGGGTTTGCGGAAGGGGTGCTGGGCATGGCGGGCCACCAGTTCGGCCAGTTGCTCATGTACGCCGGTCTGGGCGCTGCTGATGGGCGAGGAATTCACGAAAAACCAGGGATGGGCGACAAAGCGCCATTTTAATGGACTCTGCGCGTGGCACGCCGGCAGCAAGCTGACCTGGAAATAAAAACGCCGCGCTGGCGGCGCGGCGTGGATCACCGGGTTGAACCCGGGATGATGGACCCGATCAGTGCAAGGTCATGGGATGACGCATCATCACGTCGTAGCGGCTCAGGAAGTTGTCGATGTCTTCCATGGTCGGCTCGGAGGCGATCAGCTCCTGGACGTCCTTGCGGAACAGTTCGGCGGCCGGGCCATCGATGTAGATTTCGCGCTGGCCGGACTTGTCCATGATCTCGTAACCGCCGAAGCGCAAGGCTTCGTGGTCGGTATCGGCACCGAATTCGACGACGCTGTACTGCTCGCTGTTGTAGATCAGGTTCATAGTGACTCCTTATGCTGGAATACTGCTTCGAAAAGGAAGTGGCGCCATCACCGTCAATTTCAAGACCCTTGCGGGCCGCGCCGCTGGTGCATTTCTGCTGCTTCGATACAGCTCCCTCGGGGAACGCCGCGTCGCTTGCGTTCCTGAGTCTGGTTACGGCAGGGAGGGCGGAAAACTTTGGCCCCTGTCGTGTTCCTTGCCTGCAAGTCATGCAATCCACACAAAATTCCATGGCTGGGGGCTTGCACCTGCACTTGCCTGCTGAGGGTAGATGACGCGCTGCCATGGAAGTTCATCGATGGCGCGCCCAGCCAGCGTATCCATTGCAACCGGGCAAGCCCTGCCTCATGACTGCAGGATGCCGCTGTCAGCGGGAAAAGAACATCAGGAAATTTCTGAGCCCGCCGCCGGACGAACCCAGACTAGCAAAAGAAACGGGACCGCGCTGCGATCCCGTTCTGTACTGCCTGATGGTGGGTGGACAGTGGCGTCCTGTCCAGTGGACTCGGTTGGCTCAGTGATTCTTGCGCGCCAGCTTGCCCGGTTCCACGCCCAGTTGCTTGAGCTTGCGGTAGAGGTGGGTGCGCTCCAGGCCGGTGCGTTCGGCCACCCGTGTCATGCTGCCGTTCTCGCGCACCAGGTGGTATTCGAAATAGGCGCGTTCGAAGGCGTCGCGGGCTTCGCGCAGGGGCAGGTCGAAGGAGATGTTGGCGGCGTTGTCGGCCACCTGGCCGAACGGGGCGGCAGCCGGGGTGCCGTGGTGCAGCGCTTCGCTGCCCATGGCCGGGGCGTAGGCGGCCACCGGTGCCACATGTTCTGGCGAGTGCAGGCTGTCGCCGGCGCCATTGGCCACGGCGGCCACCGGTGCCGGACGATAGCTGGCCGGACGCACCGCCTCGCGGCTGTGCGAGAGACCCTGTTGCACAGCCTTGAGCAGCTTTTGCAGGGCGATCGGCTTTTCCAGGAAATTCAGCGCACCGATGCGGGTGGCCTCGACGGCCGTATCGATGGTGGCATGCCCGGACATCATGATGACCGGCATGGTCAACAGACCGTCGCGCTGCCATTCCTTGAGCAACGTGACGCCGTCGGTATCGGGCATCCAGATATCGAGCAGCACGAGGTCGGGTACTCCGGCCTGGCGAAGCTCGCGTGCCTGCTGCGCGTTTTCCGCAGTGGTCACGACATGTCCCTCATCGCCCAGAATTTCTGAGAGCAATTCGCGGATACCCATTTCGTCATCGACGACCAGGATGTTTGCCATGTGCTGCTTTCCTCGCTGCTAGTTCATTGTCCAAGTTTTCGATCTTGTTCCGGGCCGGCCTGCTCAACGCGGCGTTAGCGAGCAGGCCTTGATGAACTGCCAGGTCCCCCCGGCGTAGTGCTTTCGAATCTTGAGCCGTAGGGTCGGTTTCCCTATGAAACCGTCTCTTGATCAATAGATGCTAACTTTACCAGCAAAATTACAATTTTTGCGCCTCTGCCCTCTGTACGGTTCTGTATATCGATACGACCGCCGTGTTCTTCGACGATTTTCTTGACCATCGCCAGCCCCAGGCCGGTTCCCTTGGTCTTGGAAGTGACGTAGGGCTCGAAGGCGCGGGCCAGGATCTTGGCCGAGAAGCCGGGGCCGTTATCCATGATCGACAGCCGCACCGCCGGCTGGCGCTGGCCGTTGGCGGCGGCGATGTCGATCTGCTCGGTCAGCACGTCGATGCGCGGCGCCTCCTGGCCATCGTCGGCCACCGCATCCTGGGCGTTCTGCAGGAGGTTGTGGATGACCTGGCGCATCTGGGTGGCATCCCCCAGGACCTTGGCCATCTGCGGTGCCAGGCGGGCGTGGATCACGTCGCGACCGTCGCCGCTGAGGTAGAGGTTGAGGATTTCCTCGATCAGCGCGTTCAGATCCAGTGCCACCGGCTTGGCCGGCGGAGTGCGGGCGTAGTCGCGGAAGTCGTCGACCATGCGCTTCATGGCCGTGACCTGGTTGACGATGGTGGTGGTGCCTTTTTCCAGGATGGCGGCATCACCCGGCATGAGCTTGTCCGACAGTCTGTGCTGCAGGCGTTCGGCCGAGAGCTGGATGGGCGTGAGCGGGTTCTTGATCTCGTGCGCCAGGCGGCGCGCCACCTCGCCCCAGGCGATCGAGCGCTGGGCGGAGATGACGTTGCTGATGTCGTCGAACACCACCACGTAGCCCACGCCGTTTTCCACCGGCAGGTGCGAGCCGCGCGCCAGCAGGGTCAGATTGTCGTGGTCGGGCTTGCCGCCTTGCTCGTCATTGGCATCGAAGCTCACGCCGGGCTGGCGCGACAGTTCGAACTGCCGCTGCCAGTGCAGGCCGTCGCCGGCTTCACCGCTGTGCTGGGCCAGTTGCTCGGAGAAGGCGCGGATGATGGCCTGGGCGAAGGGGGCCTGGCTTTCGATGGTCTGCAACGGGGTGCCGATGTCGGCAGAGAAGTCATAGCCGAGGATGCGCCGCACCGAATCGTTGGCGCTGACGATGTTGAACTGGCCGTCCAGCACCATCACCCCGGCCGACATGTTGGCCAGCACCGATTCCAGGTAGGCCTTGGCGTTTTCCAGTTCGGCGCGGTTCTTTTCGACGGAGGTCCGGGCTTCCAGCAACTGGCGCGTCATCGTATTGAACGATTGCGTCAGCGTCCCCAGTTCGTCGGAGGTACTGACGATGGGCCGTGGCGAGAGATTGCCTTCGGCCACCGCCTTGGTGCCTTCGGCCAGCAGTAGCAGCGGCTTGGCGAGGTCGCTGGCGATCAGGAAGGCACTGGCGATGGCCGCGAAAATGGCCAGCAGCAGCGTGAGCGTGAGCGTGACCAGGTAGATCTTGCGCAGGCCGGACCGCGAGACCGAGCGCTGCTGGTATTCGTTGTAGGCCAGCCTGAGCGTTTCGGCATTGGTGGCGAGGTAATCCGGCACCGGCTGCAGGATCTGCAGGTAGCGCGTTTCGCTCTGCAGGGACAGCCCGCGACTGGGCGCCGGGACCAGCACCACCACGTGCAGTCGCAGGTTGCCATCGGTATCGGATTCGCCGATGCTGGGGCGGGCATCGTCGCTTTCCACCGCCGAGAAGGCCCGCGAGACCCGTGCCTGGCGCATCGCCTGGGTGCTGGGTAGCACCGGCGTGAGCGAGCCGATGGCGCCGCCCACGGTACTCATCACCTGGCCGTTGCCATTGACGATGGTGATTTCCATGTTCTGGTCACGCTGGCGGGAGAGGTAGGTCACCTGCTCGGAGTCGCTCATGTCCGACAGTTCCTGGGCGATGCCGCGTGCCCGCGAGACCAGATCCGACAGCGAGGAGTCGAGGGCATTGCGGCCCAGGTTCAGGCCTGACTCCAGCGCCGCTTCCATGCGCACGTCGAACCAGGATTCGATGGAGCGCGACACGAACTGCACCGACATCAGGTAGATCACCGCGCCCGGGACGATGCCCACCAGTGCGAACATCAGCACCAGTCGCGCCAGCAGCTTGGAGCCGAACTTGCCGCGCCGGTAGCGCTTGTAGAGCCGGCCCAGCAGCAGCAGCACCAGGCCCAGCAGCGAGATGGCGGCCAGGCCGTTGAGGAACAGCAGCCACGGGTAGTGCTGCTCGAAGAGGGCGGAATTTTCGGAGGCCGAGGCCAGCAGGAACAGCAGGATGCTGATGACGCCCCCGCCGACCACCAGCAGATAGCGTAAGGTGCGGCTCATTCGGGTTTGTAGGTGAATTCGATCCAGTCGGAGGACAGGCGCCAGTCGCTATTGTTGAGCGCATTGACCTGGAAGGGCTTGGGCAGCTGCGCCACGTCCAGGCGCATGCGCAGGCCGACCTGGTAGGCGTCGCCGGCTTTGAGGGTGTTGCTGTCGGCAATGATCCAGCGCGGCGGGCGGCGGATCAGCGTCATCGCGTCCTCCAGGTTGCTGAAGCTCTGCTGCAACTGGCCGCTGATGGCGGTGTGGTATTGCCGGGTCAGCACGTTATAGGACACGCGTACCGTGCGTGTGGCCGAGACGCTGGTTTCGTCGAACCAGTACCAGCGCCGCCGCGTGAGCTGGACTTCGGTCGTGAAGTACAGCGGCACGCCGCGTGAAAGCGCGTCTTCCAGGCCGCGATTCAATTCGAAGTCATAGGACACCGACAGGCGATAGCCCTGGTCGCTGGCTTCGATGCTGGCCTGGCTGACGGTGATCTCGGCGGCCTGGGCGGTGAGGGTGGAACAGGCCAGCAGCACCACCAGCAGCCATGGCAGCATGCCGCGCAGCACTCGGGCGCAGCCCGTGGTCAGGCGGCGTGCTGGAGAGGGGAGAAGGGCCGATTGCGTCAAATTCATGCACCAGGTTTTTGGAACAGCGCATAGAACAGGCCATCGTGGTCGGCGTCTGCTTCTGCGTCTGCGGTCGGCAATAGTTGACCGGGAGCGGGCAACCGGATGGCATTGTGTTTCTGCGCGAAGGCGATCGCTTGCTGCTCCGATTCCTGGGGCCACAGCGAGCAGGTTACGAGCAGCAATTTACCATTCGGTCGCAGCATCTGCCAAAGCTTGTCCAGAATTTGCGCAGAAAGTGTTGCAAGCTGCGCGGTGTCGGTCTTGCGGCGCAGCCAGCGGATATCCGGGTGGCGCCGCACGATGCCGGAAGCCGTGCACGGCACGTCGGCCAGGATGCGGTCGAAGGGCTGGCCGTCCCACCAGTCGTCCTGGCGGGCGTCCCCGGTGACGAGGCTGGCCCGCAGGTGCAGGCGTTCGAGGTTTTCGGCGATGCGTTGCAGGCGGCGGCTATCGTGATCCAGCGCCAGCAGGTCGAGATCGGCCAGTTCCAGCAGGTGGCCAGTCTTGCCGCCGGGCGCGGCACAGGCGTCCAGCACGCGCATGCCGTCGGCCACATCCAGCAGTGGCGCGGCCAGCTGGGCAGCGGCGTCCTGTACCGAAACCACGCCCGCGGCGAAACCGGGAATCTGCTGCACCGGTGTCGGCTGGTCCAGCCGCACCGCATAGGGACCGACCTGGCGCGCGCCGATGCCGGCCTGCTGCAGCTCTGCCAGATACTCGGCGACGCTGGCGCGGCGGCGGTTCACGCGCAAGGTCAGCGGTGGCGCCAGGTTGCCGGCATGCAGGATGGCCTGCCATTGCTCGGGGTAGGCGGCCTTGAGACGGTCGATCCACCAGGTGGGATAGTTCCAGGTCCCTGGCGGGGTCTTGGTGGCCTGCGGCATCAGCGCCGCCTTCTCGCGCAGGAAGCGGCGCAGGATGGCATTGACCACGCCCTTGGCAAAGCTCATCTCGGGGCTGATGGCGGCCGCTTCGACGGCCTGGTTGACCACGGTGAAGCTGTCATAGCCGGCCTCGTCATCTTCTACCAGCAGCGCCAGGGCGCTCACCAGCAGGCCGTGGAGCACGTCAGGCTGGGGCGGCTTGTTGGCCAGCAGGCTCAGCAGGGCGTCGGTCAGGCCCAGTCGGCGCATGGCGCGGTAGCTCAGGTCCTGGATGGCACCACGGGCCGGCGCCGGGGCGTCGCTGCGGGCAAAAATCTGTGCCAGGGCCTGCGGCAGGGCATGACCGGCACGTACGGCGGCCACGGCCTGGGCCGCGTAGGCCAGCTGGTACGCCAGCGAATCGGCCTTGGCCGAGGGAGAAAGAAGGGAAATCTGGATCACGTCTATGCTTGTCTAGGAGGCCCGTTGCAGACCGGAGTTGCGCCTTGGCAATGGCTTGCGGTATTGGCGGCGGTCATGGGTCGGCGAAAGGGCGCGGGCCGCCAGTGTACCAGCCGCCAAGGTGTCCTACACCTGTCGGTGTGGCGGGGTAACCTGGCCGGCACCAATAAAAAACGGCTGCCGCGGTGGATGATCGCGGCAGCCGTCTTGACTGGCAGGGGGTGTAACGGGATCAGACGCCCCAGAGGATGTCGTAGCCGCCCTTCTTGGCCTCGCGCAGCATGTCCAGCAGCGGATAGGCGCGCGCCGAGAAGCTGACGGCCTCGATCTTTTCGTGGTTGTGGTCGTCGGTGTCGGCGTTGTGGTGGGCGTTGACATCGCGCGCCAGGGCTTCAGCCGCTTCGTGCGCCTTGCTGGCATTGATCTGCTGTTCCAGCAGGGTGACGGCGTCACCGGCCTCGGCCGCGGTGATCACGCCGCGTGCGGGATCCTTGTGCAGCAGGTCCAGGATGGGTTTGGCGTGTGATTCGTACATCACCACATCGGCAGCCGCTTTTGATTTGAATGTAATCAGCATATTTCCTCAGGGTCTTTGATTGAAAACGTTTCTTCGGGCGCGGCCGCTTGGGCCGGGCCATGGTGGAAATGCGCTGCAGACTGCATCCGCATTCCTGCGGGATTGCCCGTTTGGAGTGACGGGCAGCGACAAGAATACTCCGGTCGCCTGATTTCTGTCATCTTGCAATGGCCCCGCTCAGCTTGGTTTGAAAGAGCTGAAAAAGGTTTCAATGTTTTCCTCGGTGAAGGCCTTTTCATCGCCCACGATGAGGATCTGGTACACCCGCCGCTCACGGGCGACCAGGCGCGCCACCAACCGCAGCGGCCGACCGCGGGAGACGCCTCGGGCGTCCAGATCGACGGTGCGCGCAAAGCCTTCGGTCTTGCCCGGCCAGGCCGCACCTGACTGAACCTGACCACCGATGTTGTTGAGCAGGGCCGTGCGCATGGCGTCCAGCGCCCGGCTGGCGCTGGCAGCGTCGGGCAATTCAGCGGTGCCGGCGGCGAAGGTCAGACCGTCCACCTCGGCGGCGGTCATGCTCATCTCCACCTTGGGGCCGTCCAGATCGACCGGGCGCGTGACGCTGGCCGGCTTGGCCGGTAGCAGCACCACAAAATGAGCGCCGTTGTCACTGGTTTCGCGCCAGTTGTAGCGCGGCGAACAGGCCGCCAGGCACAGGCAGGCCAGGCTCAGGGAGACGAGGGCGACGCGGACAAGGCGCATGGGGCAGACCGGAATGGAAGGGCGTCCATCATAGCAAAGGCATCAGGCCCGACCCGGGCTGCTGAAAAAGCGCCATTGTCTGATGGCCGGCCGGCAATTCTTGCGGTATAAGAACGCATCCCAACGGAACCCTCTACGGATATGCAAAACGACAACCAAACCAGCCTGCCGGAACTGACGCTGCGCGGCATGCTGCTGGGCGCATTGATCACGGTGGTATTTACCGCCTCCAACGTCTATCTCGGGCTGAAGGTCGGCCTGACCTTCTCGTCGGCGATTCCCGCCGCCGTGATCTCGATGGCGGTGCTGCGCCTGTTCAGCAATGCCAACATCCTCGAAAACAACATGGTGCAGACCCAGGCCTCGGCGGCCGGCACCCTGTCCTCGATCATCTTCATCCTGCCCGGACTGGTGATGATGGGGCACTGGCAGGGCTTCCCCTTCCTGCAGACGCTGGGCATCTGTGCTGCCGGCGGCATGCTGGGCGTGATGTTTTCCATCCCGCTGCGGCGGGTGATGGTGGTGCAAAGTGCGCTGCCCTACCCCGAGGGCGTGGCGGCGGCCGAAATCCTGCGGGTGGGCAGCGCCGACGCCGATGGCGGCGAAGAGACCCGCCGCGGGCTGCGGGACATCCTCTTCGGCGGCACCCTGGCGGCCGCCTTCAGCGTCATCGCCAGCGGCCTGAAGCTGTTCGCCGAGAGCATCAGCGTGTGGCTTACCGCCGGTGCCTCGGTGGTAAGGCTGACGATGGGCTTTTCGCTGGCACTGGTCGGCGCGGGATACATGATTGGCATCGTCTCCGGCATTGCCATCCTGATCGGCATGATCCTGGCCTGGGGCGTGGCCGTGCCGTACCTGACCGCGGTGACCCCGCATGCTGCCGGCGTGGCGCTGTCCGACTTCGCCAACGGGCTCTGGAAAAGCCAGGTGCGCTTCATCGGTGCCGGCATGATCGGCGTGGCGGCGATCTGGACCCTGGCAACGCTCTTCAAGCCCATGCTGGAAGGCGTCAGGGCCTCGCTGTCGACGCTGGCGCGCCGCCAGCAGGGCAGCACCGAGCGCACCGACCAGGACATGTCGCCGCGCTGGATCATCGTCATCAGCCTGGCCATGATCGCGCTGCTGGCGGTGGTGTTTGCCTCGTTCCTCTCGGGTACGCCGGTGACGGCGGGCCTGTTCATCGGACTGGTCGTCTATGCGGTGGTATTCGCCTTCGTGTTCGGTTTTCTGGTCGCGGCCGCTTGCGGTTACATGGCCGGGCTGATCGGTTCTTCGTCCAGCCCGATTTCCGGGATTGGCATCGTCGCCGTGATCCTGGTGTCGGTCCTGCTGCTGGTCTCGGGGGCGGTCGATCCGCTGCTGGCCACGCCTGAAGGCAGCAAGCTGGCCATTGCCGTGGCCTTGTTCGTGACGGCCGCCATCATTGCCGTGGCCGCCATCGCCAACGACAACCTGCAGGATCTCAAGACCGGCCAGCTGGTCGGTGCCACGCCATGGCGCCAGCAGGTGGCGTTGCTGGTCGGTTGCGTGGTGGGTGCGCTGATCATTCCGCCGGTACTGAACCTGCTGTACAACGCCTACGGTTTCACCGGCGCCTTGCCGAGAGCCGGCATGGATGCGGCGCAGGCGCTGGCGGCACCGCAGGCGACCCTGATGACGGCGATCGCCACCGGCATCTTCACCCGTGAGCTCAACTGGACCATGCTGGGTGTGGGGGTGGCGCTGGGCATCGTGCTGATCGTGATCGACTGGCTGTTGGCGCGTCGTGGCGGTGTGGCGCGCCTGCCGGTACTGGCAGTGGGCATCGGCATCTACCTGCCGCCGATGGTCAGCAGCGCCCTGTTCCTGGGTGCGGTACTGGGCTGGCTGATCGAACGCGGCCTGCGCCGACGCGCCCGGGCTGCCGGTACCGACTTTGACGCCTATGCCGACAAGCCGCGCCAGCGCGGCATCCTGGTGGCATCCGGCCTGATCGTCGGCGAAAGCCTGGTCGGGGTGCTGCTGGCGGCCGTGATCGGCTTCACCGGCAAGGATGCGCCACTGGCGCTGGTGTCGGGCGACTTCGAGTCCACCGGTCAATGGCTGGGACTGGCCGCGCTGGTGCTGATTTTGGTGGCCTTCGTACGGCGCATCATGCCGGCGCGCTGAGTACAAGCCTAGCGGCGGCTCTCCATCAGCATGCGCAAGGCCAGCCCGGCCAGCACCGTGCCCATCAGCCAGCGCTGTACCAGCTGCCAGCCCGGGCGCGCGGCCAGCAAGGCCGAGATGGACGCCGCCGAGAGCGTGATCATGGCATTGACGCTCAGGCCCACTGCGATCTGGGTCATGCCCAGCGCCAGCGATTGCCCCAGTACGCTGCCCTGGTCTGCATGGATGAATTGCGGCAGCAGGGACAGGTACATCACGGCGATCTTGGGGTTGAGCAGGCTGGTCACCAGGCCCATGGCAAAGAGCTTGCGCGGGCTGTCCGGCGGCAACTCGCGCAACGCGAAGGGGGAGCGCCCACCCGGCCGCAACGCCTGCCAGGCCAGGTAGAGCAGGTAGGCCGCGCCACCCAGGCGCAGCGCATCATAGGCCAGGGGCACCGCCATGACGAGCGCCGTGATGCCGCCTGCGGCACAGAGCATATAGAACACCAGTCCGAGCGCGATACCCGCCAGCGAGATCAGCCCGGCCTTGCGGCCCTGGCAGACCGAACGCGAAACCAGATAAAGCATGTTCGGTCCGGGTGTGAGCACCATGCCCAGGCAGATCGCGCCAAAGGCAAGCAGGGTGGAGGTGGTGGGCATGGACGGGCTCTTTCCGGAAAAGACGCGAGCGGCGTCATCGCCGCTCCAGCCATCACAGACTAGGCCCGTCAGGGCGGTCGCAAAAGATACAGAGCCGCCGCATGGTCATCGCAACAGGCCCTGGCGGCGTCAACAGTGCGGCGTCATCCCGTATTGAGGGCGCGACGGTACTGGATCGCTTCGGCAATATGCGCCGCCTGGATGGCAGGTGTGCCGGCCAGATCGGCGATGGTGCGCGCCAGCCGCAGCACGCGGTGATAGGCCCGGGCCGACCACTGCAGGCGGACCATGGCCTGTTGCAGCAGTTGCGCGCCCTCGGCGCCGGGTTCGCAATACCGGTCCACCGCGCTGCCGCTCAATTGGCTGTTGGGCATGCCCTGGCGTTGCCATTGCCGCTCGGCGGCGGCGGCCACCCGTGCGGCGATGGCGTCGCTGGATTCGCCCTGGCCCGGCGCGCCCAGCTCTGCGGGCGTCAGGGCGGCCACCTGCAATTGCATGTCGATCCGATCCAGCAGGGGGCCGGACAGGCGTTGCTGGTAGCGCTTGACCAGCTCCGGCGTGCAGCGGCAGCGACCTGTCGGGTCGGAGTAGAAGCCACATGGGCAGGGGTTCATGGCCGCGACCAACTGGAAGCGCGCGGGAAACTCCGCCTGGCGTGCCGCCCGTGAAATGACGATGTGGCCCGACTCCATCGGCTGGCGCAGCACGTCGAGCACGCTGCGCGGGTATTCCGCGATTTCGTCCAGGAACAGCACCCCGTGATGGGCCAGCGAGATCTCGCCCGGGCGGGGCGTGCCACCGCCACCGACCAGCGCCACGGCGGAGGCCGTGTGATGCGGCGCGCGATAGGGGCGCTGTTTCCAGCGGGCGCTGTCGAAGTGGCCGGCCAGCGATTGGACGGCGGCCGACTCCAGCGCCTGTGCCTCGCTCATGGGCGGCAGGATGCCGGCAAAACGCGTGGCCAGCATCGATTTACCCGCCCCGGGCGGCCCCACCAGCAGGATGCTGTGGCCCCCGGCTGCCGCCACCTCCATCGCCCGCCTGGCCCGGAGCTGTCCCTTGATATCGCTGAAATCGGGGTAGGCCGGACGCTGACCATTCGCTCCTGCCCCGTTGGCGCCTCGATGGCGCTGCAGGCGGCCTCTCTCGTCGCGGGCGCTGAAATGCGCGCATACATCCAGCAGCGACGCGGCCGGAAGGATGGTCGCCTGCTGCACCAGCGCCGCCTCGTCGGCATTGCCGACCGGCAGGATGAAGGCGCGTTGCCGCCGGTCCGGCTCCCCGGGGTGTTGCATGGCGCAGGTCATCGCCAGTGCACCGCGGATCGGCCGCAATTGGCCCGATAGCGACAGTTCACCTGCGTATTCATAGTCATCCAGATGGTCAGAGGGAATCTGCCCGGAGGCGGCGAGGATACCCAGTGCGATGGGCAGATCGAAGCGCCCGGATTCCTTGGGAAGGTCGGCAGGCGCCAGGTTGACTGTGATACGTCGTGCCGGGAATTCGAACCGCGCATTCTGCAGCGCCGCCCGGACGCGGTCCTTGGCTTCCTTCACTTCGGCTTCGGGAAGACCGACGATGGTGAAGGCCGGCAGGCCATTGGCCAGATGCACCTCCACCGTCACCGGTGGGGCGGCCATGCCGGCCAGCGCGCGGCTGCGCAAGACCGCCAGGCTCATCGCAACGAGCCCGGCAGTGTGCTGGAAGGGAAAAGGGGAGGGGGAAGAAGGGAAGAGTGGGTTGTCGCCAGGGTCATGGGGTCTGTTTTTGCTGAGCCTCAAGCTCGGCAACACGCGCTTCCAGCGCTTCCAGGCGGGCGCGGGTCTTGGCCAGCACCTGGGCCTGGATGTCGAATTCCTCGCGCGTGACCAGGTCCAGCTTGGCAAAACCCTGGCTCAGCATGGCCTTGACGTTCTTCTCGATGTCCTTGGCCGGAGAATTCTCGATCGCCTTGTTGATCTTGGATTGCAGGTCTTCAAAAAATGGGGGCTTGTCCATGTCGGATCTCCTTGGCAGATAGCTAAGCTGCAAGTTTAGCGGTTTCGCAGCCATCCTCAAAACGCGATGCCCTGATGAGACCGTTTTTTTGCGAGCGGGTGCCGGAAAGTGAAGAATTTTCCTTCAGGAAATGCTCCGACTTGGTGACTTTGGCTTCGCCCCGGGCCCACGCACCAAAATGTGTTTGCCTCGTTTGACGCAGGATTATCAAAAAGCAATCAATATCGCACCAAGGTCGTGCATTTTCGCTTCGAGTGCACTATTTTGAAGCTGGTGTCGAAAAAAATCGTTGTAAATCTCCGCTTTCCAGCAAAAACACAAGTCTGCCTTGCCGAAAGGACATGGCACGGCTCCTGCTACATGGTTTGGGCAAAAGACTAAAAGACTTAACTGTTAAACACAAACCAGAGGGAAAGTCATGAAGAAACTGATTCTTGCAACAGCCATCGCAGCATCCTTCGTTTCTACCGTGGCCCGTGCAGAGGACGCCAAGCCAGACAATGAATTGAGCTTCAACGCTGCGGTCGTGAGCGATTACCGCTACCGCGGCCTGACCCAGACGCGTTTCGACCCGGCCCTGCAGGTTGGCGCTGACTATACGCACAACCCGACCGGCCTGTACGCCGGCACCTGGCTGACCAACATCAAGTGGATCAAGGACGCTGGCGCACTGACCGGTACCGATACCAAGGGCGATGTCGAATGGGACATCTACGGCGGCAAGCGCGGTGACATCGGCGGCGGCTTCACCTACGACGTCGGCGGCCTGTACTACTACTACCCGGGCAACACCCTGGCCAATGCCGGCCTGAAGAACGCCAATACCTTCGAACTGTATGGCCAGATCGGTTACGGCCCGGCCTACTTCAAGTATTCGCAATCGCTGACCAACCTGTTCGGCGCGGTCAACAGCAAGTACAGCCAGTACTACGACCTGGGTGCCAACTTCGAGACCTTCTACGGCGTGATGCTGGGTCTGCACGTCGGTCACCAGAACGTGCGCGGCAACCCCAGCGAGGCCAGCTACACCGACTGGAAGATCGGCCTGTCCAAGACCTTCGACGAAGTCGCCGGCATTACCCTGGGCGTGGCCTATGTCGGTACCGACATGAAGGATGGCTTCGCTACCACCCCGGCATCGGACGGTGCCAAGAACGTCGGCAAGAACGGCGTCGTCGTCTCCATCAGCAAAACTTTCTAACAAGAGGTTCGTATGAAACTGATCACTGCGATCATCAAGCCGTTCAAGCTGGACGAGGTGCGTGAAGCCCTCTCCGCGATCGGTGTGCAAGGCATCACCGTGACCGAAGTCAAGGGCTTCGGTCGTCAGAAAGGCCATACCGAGCTCTATCGTGGCGCCGAGTATGTGGTCGATTTCCTGCCCAAGACCAAGATCGAGGCAGCGGTGGACGACGCCATCGTCGAGCGCGCGCTGGAAGCCATCGAGACCGCAGCCCGCACCGGCAAGATCGGTGACGGCAAGATCTTCGTCCAGGATCTGCTGGATGTGATCCGTATCCGTACCGGCGAAACCGGCAAAGACGCTCTGTAAAAAAGGGGAACTCTAATGAGCATGAAGAAAATGTTTTCCGGCGCGCTCGCCATTGGCGCGCTGCTGTTTGCAGTAGGTTTTACTGCCCCGGCCCAGGCGCAGGACGCGCCCAAGCCTGAAGCTGCGGCCACCGCCGCTGCCCCGGCCGCTGCCGCTCCGGCTGCACCCAAGGCTGAAGCTGCCGCTCCTGCTGCTGCTCCTGCCGCCCCGGCGGCCGCTGCCGCCGCACCCGCACCGGTGCCCAACAAGGGCGATACCGCCTGGATGCTGGTCTGCACCGCCTTCGTCATCCTCATGACCCTGCCGGGCCTGGGCCTGTTCTACGGCGGCCTGGTGCGCAGCAAGAACATGCTGTCGGTGCTGATGCAGTGCTTCATGATCTTCTCGCTGATCTACATCCTGTGGTTCGTGTACGGCTACAGCATCGCGTTCACCGAGGGCGGAGCATTCTTCGGCGGCTTCGACCGACTGTTCCTGCATGGCCTGACCGGTGATTCGACCACCGGCACCTTCAGCAAGGGTGTGGTCATCCCCGAACTGGTCTTCGTGGCCTTCCAGGGTGCGTTTGCCGCCATCACCGTGGCGCTGATCATCGGTTCCTTCGCAGAACGCGTGAAGTTCTCTGCCGTGATCCTGTTCTCGATCCTGTGGTTCACCTTCTCCTACCTGCCGATGGCCCACATGGTCTGGTTCTGGCCGGGTCCGGACGCCTTCACCGACGCTGCTGCCGCTGAAAAGGCGACTGCGATCTCGGGCTGGCTGTTCCAGAAGGGCGCGCTGGATTACGCCGGCGGCACCGTGGTGCACATCAACGCCGCTATCGCTGGCCTGGTCGGTTCCTACGTGATCGGCAAGCGTATCGGTTTCGGCAAGGAAGCCTTCAAGCCGCATAGCCTGACCCTGACCATGGTCGGTGCCTCGCTGCTGTGGTTCGGCTGGTTCGGCTTCAACGCCGGCTCCGGTCTGGAAGCCAACGGTGGCGCTGCCCTGGCGTTCGTCAACACCATCCTGGCAACTGCTGCTGCCGTGCTGTCCTGGAGCTTCGGCGAATGGATCGGCAAGGGCAAGCCCTCCATGCTGGGTGCTGCTTCGGGTGCTGTCGCCGGTCTGGTGGCGATCACTCCGGCGGCCGGCTTCGTGGGCGTCATCGGCGCCGTGGTCATGGGCCTGCTGGCTGGCCTGCTGTGCCTGTGGGGCGTGAGCGGTCTGAAGAAGCTGCTGGGTTCGGACGACGCGCTGGACGTGTTCGGCGTGCACGGCGTGGGCGGCATCCTGGGTGCCATCCTGACCGGTGTGTTCGCTGCACCGAGCCTGGGCGGCACCGGCATCTACGACTACGTCGCCAATGCCGTGGCACCGGACTACTCCATCGGCGGCCAGGTCTGGATCCAGTTCCAGGGCGTGCTGACCACCGTGGTGATCTCGGGTGTGGTTTCCTTCATCGCCTACAAGATCGTCGACGTCGTCATCGGTCTGCGTGTGACCGAAGAGGAAGAACGCGAAGGCCTGGACATTTCCAGCCACGGCGAATCGGCTTACCACTAAGCATCAGCTGTAACGAGTCTGCAGTATTCCTTCGGGGCTGGAAACGGCCTCTTTATAAGGCGCCTTCGGGCGCCTTTTTTCATTTTCCGGCCGCCAGGAAGAGAAAGGTTAGTGAAGATTTCTTCATGGCAATGCTGCAAGTGATGCGCTTTTGCATCGCCGCGCAATAATTCCCGACTATTTGACTCGGGCTCTTTAAAATACCTTCATCATCGCCATCTGGAGTCTCCCAGCCACGCCCTTGCAGCGACCGTGGCCGGTGAGGGCCGTGGCTGAAATGGCAACAGCGCAGCCCAGCGGCTTATACCGCGTCGCAACACGGATGCAGGAATCCGCTAAAATCGTCACTCGCTGCCGGCATTTACATCTCGTTAAGGTTTTTTATGGTCCCGCATCTCGTCACCGCTCTGAATGGTCCCCTGCTGGAGCTGGAGAAGAAAATCCTGGGCGCCACGCCGGCCATCGAACGCTGGTTCCGCATGGAATGGCAGGAACATACGCCGCCGTTCTATTGCTCGGTCGATCTGCGCAACGCCGGCTTCAAGCTGGCGCCGGTCGATACCAACCTGTTCCCGGGCGGCTTCAACAACCTGTCGCCGGAAATGCTGCCGCTGGCGGTCCAGGCGGCCATGGCCGCCATCGAGAAATACTGTCCGGACGCGCGCAATCTGCTGCTGATCCCGGAAAACCAGCCCGGCAATACCTTCTACCTGCAAAACATCGGCCGGCTGATGCAGATCTTCCGCCAGACCGGACTGAACGTGCGCCTGGGGACCCTGGCGCCGGGCGTGACCAAGCCGCAGCACATGGAGTTGCCCGACGGCACCCAGATCACCCTGGAGCCGCTGGAACGTTCGGCCAATGGTCGTCGCCTGGGCCTCAAGAATTTCGATCCCTGTACGGTGCTGCTCAACAACGACCTGTCCATCGGCATTCCGTCGGTGCTGGAGGGCCTGCATGAGCAGAGCGTGCTGCCGCCGCTGCATGCCGGCTGGGCGATGCGCCGCAAGAGCAATCACTTCGCTGCCTATGATGAGGTGGTGAAGAAGTTTTCCAAGATGGTGGAAGTCGATCCCTGGATGCTCAATCCGCTCTTCGCCAAGGTCAGCGACATCGATTTCCAGGAAAATACCGGTACCGACGCGCTGGCCGACAGCGTGTCCTCGCTGCTGTCGAAGATCCGCAAGAAGTACAAGGAATACGGCATCAAGGAACAACCCTTCGTCTTTATCAAGGCCAATGCCGGTACGTACGGCATGGGCATCATGACAGTCAAGGACGCCAGCGAGATCAAGGACCTCAACCGCAAGCAGCGCACCGGCATGCTGGCCGGCAAGGAAGGACTGGAAGTGTCGGAGGTGATCGTGCAGGAAGGCGTGCACTCCTTCGAGCGCATCAACCAGGCCGTGGCCGAGCCGGTGGTCTACATGATCGACCGTTACGTGGTGGGCGGTTTCTACCGCGTACATGCCGACCGTGGCGTGAACGAGAACCTCAATGCGCCCGGCGCGCATTTCGTGCCCTTGGCCTTCGCCCAGCAGCACGCCCTGCCGGACATGCACGCCAAGCCGGGGACGGCCGCGCCCAACCGTTTCTACATGTATGGCGTGGTGGCGCGACTGGCGCTGCTGGCGGCATCGGTAGAGATGGAAAAGACCGATCCCAACCCGGAAGTTTATTAATATCGGGCCTGCGCCAGGCCCAACAGGACACCCGTCTCATGAAAATCGCTTTCCTCGCCGATCCTCTGGATACGTTCAAGACGTACAAGGATTCCACCTTTGCCATGATGCGCGAAGCCGCGCGACGTGGTCACACCATCTATGCCTTCGAACAGGGCGACCTGGTGCTGGAAAGCGGGCTGGTGACCGCCAATGCCTTCAAGGTGACGCTCACCGGCGATGCCGATGACTGGTACCGGGCCGACAAGCCGGCCTCGGCCTTCCTCTCCGAGTTCGATGCGGTGATCGTGCGCAAGGACCCGCCCTTCGACATGGAGTACATCTACACCACCTACCTGCTGGAGCTGGCCGAGAAGCAGGGCGCGCGCGTGTTCAACAAGCCGGCGGCCATCCGCAGCCACAACGAGAAGCTGGCCATCGCCCAATTCCCGCAATATACCGCGCCGACGCTGGTCACGCGGGATGCCAAGCGCCTGCGCGATTTCCACGGTGAGCACCAGGACGTGATCCTCAAGCCCCTGGATGGTATGGGTGGCATGGGCATCTTCCGCGTCAAGGCCGACGGCATGAACCTGGGCTCCATCATCGAGACCCTGACCGACAACGGTCAACGCACGATCATGGCGCAACGTTTCATTCCTCAGATCAGCGCAGGCGACAAGCGCATCCTGTTGATCGGCGGCAAGGTAGTGCCCAATGTGCTGGCACGCATTCCGCAGGGCAACGAGGTGCGCGGCAACCTGGCCGCCGGTGGTCTGGGCAAGGCACAACCGGCATCGGCGCGGGATATCGAGATCGGCGAAGCGCTGGGTCCTGTCCTGTATGAACGTGGCCTGTTGCTGGTAGGATTGGACGCCATCGGCGACTATCTCACCGAGATCAATGTGACCAGCCCGACCTGCTTCCAGGAAATCACCCAGCAGACCGGGTTTGACGTGGCCGCGATGTTCGTGGACGCGCTGGAAGTGGCCGCAGGGGCAGCAGAGGCAACAGGGTCGATCGGATAATGGGATCGACAGAGCATGACGGGCTGCTCGGGGAAAAGCGCGTCGCATCAGATGGCAACAAATCCATGGTTGGTATTCTTCTCTTGACGCACGCCCCGCTGGGGCAAGCTTTCCTGGCCGCCGCAACGCACGTCTTCCGCGGCCGTCCCGAACGGATGGAGGCGATTGACGTGATCGCCGACCAGAACCCGGCGGAGGTGCAAAAACTCGCCATCGAGGCGGTAGGTCGCCTCGATGATGGCAGCGGTGTGCTGGTCATCACCGATGTCATGGGCGGTACGCCCTCCAACTGTACGGGCTTCCTGTGTGGTCTGGGCAACGTCCAGGTGATCGCAGGCATCAGCCTGCCGATGCTGCTGCGGGCTCTGACCTATCGCAATGACACGCTGGATGTAGTGGTTGAAATGGCGCTGGCCGGAGGCCAGAATGGTGCAGTGCGGATCGACAATCGCATCCGCGTGGCAGCCTCGGCCTGATCCATCGTTGTGACCGCAGTGGACTGCGGTCGCGGACGGCGCGCGCCAACAAGATAAAAACGAAAGCGGAACATGATTCAAAAAGAACTCGAAATCGTCAACAAGCTTGGTCTGCATGCCCGTGCTTCGGCCAAGTTCACCCAGCTGGCCGGCAAGTTCAAGTGCGAAGTCTGGCTCACCTTCAACAAGCGCCGCGTCAATGCCAAGTCCATCATGGGCGTGATGATGCTGGCCGCCGGCAAGGGCAGCATGGTGACCCTGGAAACCAATGGCGCCGACGAGCAGGAATGCTTCACGGCGCTTGAAGCGCTGATCGCCGACAAGTTCGGCGAAGGCCAGTAATCCTCCCCGACCGCGCCCGCGGTTTTGCGCCGCAACATCGCGGCGCGGCTGGAATGCTTCTTGCGATGTGAGGATCGTCACGTACATGTTGCGTGACGTGAAACAATATTCACCCCAGCTGCCTGTCACCCCACCCCGCCGCGATGTCCCCGGTCGCGATTGCCAAACCGCTATTTGTTCGGTAACTTGCTCCAGGCTACCGCGCGCTGGCAACACGGCGGAATATAAGAACACAGGCAGGAGATACGCGATGGCTTCTTTCAGCTTACATGGAATCGCGGTGTCGCAAGGCATCGCCATCGGACGCGCGCACTTGATGGCGCCGGCCGCACTGGACGTCAAACATTACCTGGTCGCGGCCGACCAGGTCGAAGCCGAGATCGCGCGCCTGAAGGGCGCCGTCAAGGCAGTGCACCAGGAACTGCACACCATCCGTTCGGAACTGCCCAAGGATGCGCCGCCGGAACTGGGCGCCTTCATCGACGTGCATTCGCTGATCCTGTCGGACCCGATGCTTGCCGAAGTGCCGCAGGACATCATCCGTCACCGCTACTACAACGCCGAATGGGCGCTGGTCACCCAGATCGAGGAATTGTCGGCCCAGTTCGACGAAATCGAGGACCCCTACCTGCGCGAGCGCAAGGCCGACATCCAGCAGGTGGGCGAGCGCATCCTCAAGGTCATGACCGGTAGCGCCAACCCTCTTCCTCCCACTGGTGAGGCCGCGGCCAACATCATCGTGGTGGCGCACGACATCTCGCCGGCCGACATGCTGCAGTTCCGCGGGAATGCCTTTGCCGGATTCGTCACCGACCTGGGCGGGCCCAATTCGCATACCGCCATCGTCGCCCGCAGCCTGGCCATTCCGGCGGCCGTGGGCATGCATAACGCCTCGGTACTGGTCAAGCACGATGACGTGCTCATCATCGATGGCGATGCGGGCGTGGTCATCGTCGATCCCTCGCCGCTGGTCCTGGCGCAGTACCGTGCCCGCCAGGAGCGCCTGCTGCGCGAGCGCAAGAAGCTCTCGCGCCTGAAGAAGACTCCCGCCATCACCCAGGATGGCGAACCCATCACGCTGCTGGCCAACATCGAATTGCCGGGCGATGCCGCGCCGGCCTTCGAGGCGGGGGCCATGGGCATCGGTCTGTTCCGCTCCGAGTTCCTGTTCATGGGGCGCGCCGGGCATCTGGAGAAATTCCCTTCCGAGGATGAACAGTGCGAGTCATACAAGCAGGTCGTCATCGCCATGAAGGGGCGGCCGGTCACCATCCGTACGCTCGACGTGGGGGCCGACAAGCCGCTGGACGAGGATGAGGAAACCGCCCTGAACCCGGCCCTGGGTCTGCGCGCCATCCGCTATTGCCTGTCCGAGCCGCAGATGTTCCTCACGCAGTTGCGCGCCATCCTGCGTGCTTCCGCGTATGGGCCGATCAAGCTGCTCATCCCGATGATGGCGCATGCCTTCGAGATCGACCAGACGTTGACGATGATCGAGCAGGCCAAGCAGCAGTTGCGCGATCGCAAGCAGAAGTTCGATGAGGACATCCCGGTGGGCGCCATGATCGAGATTCCGGCGGCGGCGCTGGCACTGCCCCTGTTCATCAAGCGCCTGGACTTCCTTTCCATCGGGACCAATGACCTGATCCAGTACACGCTGGCCATCGACCGCGTCGACCACGAAGTGGCGCATCTCTATGACCCGCTGCATCCGGCAGTGCTGTTCCTGCTCTCTACGGTGATTGCCCAGGGGCGCAAGGCCGGCATTCCGGTGTCGGTCTGTGGTGAAATGGCGGGCGACCTGAAATGGACGCGCCTGTTGCTGGGCATGGGCCTGCTGGAATTTTCCATGCATCCCTCGCAGATCCTGTCGGTGAAGAACGAGATCCTCAACAGCGATCTGCGTCTGCTGGAACCACAAGTCAAGAAGGTCTTGCGCGCCTCCGAACCGTCCGCCATCAGCGCGGCCATGGCGCAACTGCAGGCCCTGCACGCAGAAGTGCCGGCGGTCGAAGCCAAGGTGGCAAGGCGACGCTGAGCTGCGCCGCGTTGGCCGGGCAGGGTCGTTTGACGGGCCTGCCCGACTTGGGTATTCTTACGCCACTGCGCCGATTTGAACGGTTTGACCAACTTCAGCTTGCGGGCGCCGGGATCCTGATCCCATCTAAATGCGGCTAAAGCGAGCTTGGATCAGCAGTTCTTCCCAAGACCAGCCCCAGCCCCATCGATGAGTGAGCCCGCAAGCATTGCTTCCGGGCTTTTTTGTTGCCCGTGACCAGCGCTCCGAAGACGGGCTCCAGCTCATTCCGGCGAAGCGACCGCCAGCCCTGATCCACAAGGATCGCCTGGCGCCGAGTCACTTACGCAGAAACATCATGTCGATCGGAATCGTATCGCCCCAGGTCATGCATTTCGACCAGCCCCTGCCGCTACAGAGCGGCGCCGCGCTGGCCGATTACTCGCTGACCTATGAAACCTACGGCACCCTCAATGCCGACAAATCCAATGCCGTGCTGGTGTGCCACGCGCTCAATGCGTCCCACCATGTGGCCGGCGTCTATGCCGACGACCCCGACAACGTCGGCTGGTGGGACAACATGGTCGGCCCCGGCAAGTCGCTCGATACCGACCGCTTCTTCGTCATCGGCGTGAACAACCTGGGGTCCTGTTTCGGCTCCACCGGCCCCATGCACCCCAATCCGGCCACCGGCCAGCCCTACGGCGCCGATTTTCCGGTGGTGACGGTGGAAGACTGGGTCAATGCCCAGGCACGCCTGGCGGACCGTCTGGGCATCGATTGCTTTGCCGCCGTCATGGGCGGCTCGCTGGGCGGCATGCAGGCGCTGGCCTGGAGCATGATGTACCCGGATCGCCTGCGTCATTGCCTGGTGATCGCCTCTACCCCCAAGCTGTCGGCCCAGAACATTGCCTTCAACGACGTGGCGCGTCAGGCCATCCTGACCGATCCGCAATACCATGGCGGCGATTTCTATGCGCATGGCATGGTACCCAAGAACGGTCTGCGGGTGGCGCGCATGGTGGGTCACATCACCTACCTCTCGGATGACGACATGGCCGAGAAATTCGGCCGCGACCTGCGCTCCGGCCAGTACCAGTTCGGCTACGGCGTGGACTTCGAGATCGAGTCCTACCTGCGTTACCAGGGCGACAAGTTCTCTACCTACTTCGACGCCAATACCTATCTGCTGATCACCAAGGCGCTGGACTACTTCGACCCGGCGCGTGAATTCGGCGGCGACCTGGCCAAGGCCTTCGCCCGCACACGGGCCAGGTTCCTGCTGGTGTCCTTCACCACCGACTGGCGTTTCTCGCCGGAACGCAGCCGCGAGATGGTGCAGGCGCTGGTGGCCAACAAACGCCGCGTGAGCTATGCCGAAATCGACGCGCCGCACGGGCATGACGCTTTCTTGCTCGATGATGCGCGCTACATGAAGGTGGTGCGCGAATACTACGCCAGCATCTGGACCGAACTGCAGCAGGAGGGCCGCGCATGACTTTCGAACAATTGAGCGCGTTGCGCCCCGATCTGGCCTTCATCGCCCACTGGGTGCGTGAGAAGTCGCAGGTGCTGGACCTGGGCTGTGGCGATGGCGTGATGCTGGATTATTTGCAGACCGACAAGGGCTGTTCCGGCTATGGGGTGGAGATCGATGATGCGCAGATTCCCAAATGCGTGGCGCGCGACGTCTCGGTGATCCAGCAGGACTTGAATGGCGGCCTGGCCATGTTCGAGGACAATGCCTTCGATACCGTGCTGTGCCTGTCGGCACTGCAGATGGTCAAGGACGTGGAAGGCACGTTGCGCGAGATCGCCCGGGTCGGGCGTGAGGTGACGGTGTCCTTCCCCAATTTCGCCTACTGGCCGCACCGGGTGGCGCTCTTGCGGGGGCGCATGCCGGTCTCCAGAAGCCTTCCCTACCAGTGGTATGATACGCCGAACCTGCGCTGCGCCACGATCAGGGACTTCGAGGCGCTGGCCAACCAGGTCGGGCTGGAAGTGCTGGAGTGTGTGGCCTTGAAGGACGGCAAGCCGGTACGCTACCTGCCCAACTGGCGCGGCAGCCTGGCTGTGTTCAGGTTGCGCAAGAAATAAGCGCTCAGCTTCACATGCCTTGCAGACGCCGGTCCGGCAGCGCCCCATCGCTGGCCTCCGGCGTTTTTTCTTTCATATCCCGCGTTTTTCGAGCCGACCCGCCCATGACTGCACCCGCCGCTTCCTGGCACCAATACCTGAACCGGCGCATGCTGATCTGCGTCTTCCTCGGCTTCACTTCCGGCCTTCCGCTGTTCATTCTGTTGAGCCTGCTGCAGGCGTGGCTGGCCAAGTCCGGTCTGAACGTGAAGACCCTCGGGCTGTTCGCGCTGGTGATGTTCCCCTACACCTGGAAGTTCGTCTGGTCGCCGCTGATGGACCGCTTCCACTTCGGTGGCATGGGCCGGCGACGCGGGTGGATGGTGTTCACGCAGTTGCTGCTGTTCCTCGCCATCGGCGGCATGGGCATGCTGGACCCGCTGACCGATGTCAGCACGATTGCCTTCATGGCTTCGGTGGTGGCTTTCCTCTCGGCCAGCCAGGACATCGCCATCGATGCCTACCGGCGTGAAATCCTGCCCGAGGCCGAACTGGGCCTGGGCAGCGCCATCCACGTCAACGCCTACAAGCTCTCCGGCATGGTGCCGGGTGCGCTCTCGCTGGTGCTGGCCGACCAGATGCCGTGGTCCACCGTGTTCTGGATCACTGCCGCCTTCATGCTGCCGGGCCTGCTGTGCTCGCTGCTGGTGAAGGAGCCCAAGGTCTATGGGACGCCGCCCAAGAGCCTCTATGAAGCCGTGGTGCTGCCTTTCCGCGAATTCATCGCCCGTGGCGGCTGGGGCAATGCGCTCTGGGTGCTGGGCTTCATCTTCCTCTACAAGCTGGGCGACAGCATGGCCACGGCGCTGGCCACCAAGTTCTACATCGATCTGGGCTTCTCGATGACCGAGATCGGCGTCGTTTCCAAGACCACCAGTCTGTGGGCCAGCGTGGCCGGCGGCATCATCGGTGGCATCTGGATGGTGCGGCTGGGCATCAATCGTGGTCTGTGGGTGTTTGGCGTGCTGCAGGCGGTACCTATCCTGGGCTTTGCCTGGCTGGCCCATGTCGGCGCCAGCCTGCCGGTGCTGGCCGTGGTGATCGGGCTGGAGGCCTTCGGCGTCGGCCTGGGAACCACGGCCTTCGTCGCCTATATCATGCGCGAGACCGATCCACGCTATACCGCCACCCAGTTCGCGCTGTTCACCAGTTTGATGGCCGTACCCCGGACTTTCGTCAATTCTTCGGTCGGTTATATCGTCGCTGACACCGGCTGGTTAAATTTTTTTCTGATTTGCTTCGTTCTGGCCTTGCCTGGAATGCTGATGTTGCCTAGAATTGCGCCCTGGAATGAAAAGCCGGTTGAGTCGCAGACACAAAAAGCCTGAAGATTCGAAAAAACGTCGCGGGTCGTTCCTCTGAGCAATATCCGGCAGTTGATAAAATATTTAGCCCTGAAGCGAAAATATAGTTGACAGTCCAAAGATGTTCCTCTATAGTTTTGAGTTCCCTGCACGGAGAGGTGGCCGAGTGGTTAATGGCAGCAGACTGTAAATCTGCCCTCTTACGAGTACGCTGGTTCGAATCCAGCCCTCTCCACCATTAGGCCGGGAGTCAAAGCAGTCCTGCAGTACATACGCGATCGAAAGACGCGGCGGTTGTGAAGTGAAAGTTGTTTCCTCGCGGGTGTAGCTCAATGGTAGAGCTGAAGCCTTCCAAGCTTAAGACGAGGGTTCGATTCCCTTCACCCGCTCCAAGTTTTGGTCCGGTTGCATGTTTGGTTGTTGTGCAGTCGGAAAAATGCCCTTGTAGCTCAGTGGTAGAGCACTCCCTTGGTAAGGGAGAGGCCACGTGTTCAATCCACGTCAAGGGCACCAGTTTCTCGTCGTATCGCTGACAAGTCAGTAATCAGTCGGGCGTGTTGCCTGGACATTCTCATCAAATCTAGGAGTCTAAGATGGCAAAAGGCAAGTTTGAACGGACCAAGCCGCACGTGAACGTCGGCACCATCGGTCACGTTGACCACGGCAAGACCACCCTGACCGCTGCAATCGCAACCGTTCTGTCGAAGAAGTTCGGCGGCGAAGCGAAGGCATACGACCAGATCGACGCAGCGCCTGAAGAAAAGGCCCGCGGCATCACCATCAACACCGCGCACGTCGAATACGAAACCGCAAACCGTCACTACGCCCACGTTGACTGCCCAGGCCACGCCGACTATGTGAAGAACATGATCACCGGCGCTGCGCAGATGGACGGCGCGATCCTGGTGTGCTCGGCCGCTGACGGCCCGATGCCCCAGACCCGTGAACACATCCTGCTGTCCCGTCAGGTCGGCGTTCCTTACATCATCGTCTTCCTGAACAAGGCTGACATGGTGGACGACGAAGAACTGCTGGAACTGGTGGAAATGGAAGTCCGTGAACTGCTGTCGAAGTACGAGTTCCCTGGCGACGACCTGCCCATCGTGAAGGGTTCGGCCAAGCTGGCGCTGGAAGGCGACACCGGTCCCCTGGGCGAGCAAGCGATCATGGCCCTGGCTGAAGCGCTGGACACCTACATCCCGACCCCGGAACGTGCTGTTGACGGTACCTTCCTGATGCCGGTGGAAGACGTGTTCTCGATCTCTGGCCGTGGCACTGTGGTGACCGGTCGCGTTGAGCGCGGCATCGTCAAGGTCGGCGAAGAAATCGAAATCGTCGGTATCGCCGACACCCAGAAGACCACCTGCACCGGCGTGGAAATGTTCCGCAAGCTGCTGGACCAAGGTCAAGCTGGCGACAACGTTGGCGTTCTGCTGCGTGGTACCAAGCGTGAAGACGTGCAACGTGGCCAGGTTCTGGCCAAGCCGGGTTCGATCAAGCCGCACAAGCATTTCACCGGCGAGATCTATGTTCTGTCGAAGGATGAAGGCGGTCGTCACACTCCGTTCTTCAACAACTACCGTCCGCAGTTCTACTTCCGTACCACTGACGTGACCGGTGCGATCGAACTGCCGAAGGACAAGGAAATGGTCATGCCGGGCGACAACGTGTCGATCACCGTGCAACTGATCAACCCGATCGCCATGGAAGAAGGTCTGCGTTTCGCTATCCGTGAAGGCGGTCGTACCGTCGGCGCCGGCGTCGTCGCCAAGATCTTCGACTAATCGTCGAATCGCAGTAGTAGCAAGGCAACAAGCAACACTAGTCGCATTTTTAACATCGCCGGGGATGATCCCCATCCCCGGTTCGTTCTTTAAAGGAAAATCATGTCGGTTCCTAGCCAAAAAATCCGTATCCGTCTGAAAGCTTTCGACTATCGTCTGATCGACCAGTCCGCTCTGGAAATCGTTGACACCGCCAAGCGTACCGGCGCTGTCGTCAAGGGCCCGGTTCCCCTGCCGACCCGCATCCAGCGCTTCGACGTCCTGCGTTCGCCGCACGTCAACAAGACTTCCCGCGATCAGTTCGAAATCCGTACCCATCAGCGCCTGATGGATATCGTCGATCCGACCGACAAGACGGTTGACGCATTGATGAAGCTGGACCTGCCCGCTGGCGTTGATGTCGAAATCAAGCTGCAGTAATTGCAGTCATCAGCAGGTGTAGTGTTGGAAAAGCGCACAACCTCGGTTGTGCGCTTTTCTTTTAGGGGCTATAATACTCGGCTTCGATGTGGGTTTTGCGTCCGCAAAGCCTGCAATTTATGGTAGTACGAACATCAGCCCCGCCCAATCGCAGGCGGGAATGGAGAAAACAATGAGCCTGGGCCTTGTTGGTCGCAAGGTTGGTATGATGCGCATCTTCACGGAAGATGGGGATTCGATCCCTGTGACCGTGCTGGACGTGTCCAACAACCGCGTGACACAAATCAAAACGCCTGAAGTGGATGGTTATTCCGCTGTTCAGGTGACCTTCGGTCAACGCCGCGCTTCGCGCGTGGTGAAAGCCGCCGCCGGCCACTTCGCCAAAGCTGGCGTCGAGGCAGGTACTGTCCTCAAAGAATTCCGTGTTGACGCTTCCAAGGCTGCCGAACTGAAGGCAGGCGACGTCGTTGGCATCGGCATGTTTGAAGCTGGCCAGAAAGTCGACGTGCAAGGCGTGTCGATCGGTAAGGGCTACGCCGGTACCATCAAGCGTTACAACTTCGCATCGGGTCGCGCGACCCACGGTAACTCCCGCTCGCACAACGTTCCTGGCTCCATCGGTATGGCGCAGGATCCGGGCCGCGTGTTCCCCGGCAAGCGCATGACCGGTCATCTGGGTGATGTCAAGACCACCGTCCAGAACCTGGAAATCGCCCGTGTGGACGCAGAGCGTCAATTGCTGTTGGTGAAGGGTGCCGTTCCCGGCGCCAAGAACGGTCAAGTGATCGTTTCGCCGGCAGTCAAAGTCAAAGCGAAGAAGGGGGCTTAATCAATGGAACTGAAGCTCCTGAATGACCAAGGTCAAGCTGCTTCGAACGTCGCTGCACCGGATACCATTTTCGGTCGTGACTACAACGAAGCCCTGATCCACCAGGTCGTGGTTGCCTACCAAGCTAACGCTCGTAGCGGCAATCGCAAGCAAAAGGATCGTGAAGAAGTCAGCCACACCACCAAGAAGCCGTGGCGTCAAAAGGGTACTGGCCGTGCACGTGCCGGTATGTCCTCGTCGCCTCTGTGGCGCGGTGGTGGTCGTATCTTCCCGAACTCGCCTGACGAAAACTTCACCCACAAGGTCAACAAGAAGATGTATCGCGCAGGTGTCTGCTCGATCCTGTCCCAGTTGGCACGTGAAGGCCGCCTGTCGGTCGTGGAAGAATTCGCCGTCGAAGCCCCGAAGACCAAGCTGCTGGCCCAAAAGCTGAAGGGCATGGGCATGGAATCGGTGCTGGTTATTACCGACAGCCTGGACGAAAAGCTGCTGCTGGCCTCGCGCAATCTGCCGGGCGTGCTGGTGGTCGAGCCGCGTCAAGCTGATCCCGTGTCGCTGGTGTACTTCAAGAATGTCTTGATCACCAAGCCGGCTCTGGCAAAGATTGAGGAGTTGCTGGCATGAACGCAATCGTGAAACATAGCGAAGAGCGCCTGATGAAGGTGCTGCTGGCACCGGTGATCTCCGAAAAGGCAACTTTCGTCGCCGAGAAGAACGAGCAAGTCGTCTTCCTGGTCGCCAAGGATGCTACCAAGCTGGAAGTCAAGGCCGCCGTCGAACTGCTGTTCAAGGTGGAAGTGGAATCGGTGCAAGTCGCCAACCGTCAGGGCAAGCAGAAGCGCTCGCGCAACGGTATGGGCCGCCGCAACCACACCCGCCGTGCTTTCGTCAGCCTGAAGCCGGGTCAAGAAATCAACTTCACCGAGGAGGCTAAATAATGGCACTCGTAAAAGTGAAGCCGACCTCGCCCGGTCGGCGCGGCATGGTCAAGGTCGTCAATCCCGACCTGTACAAGGGCCGTCCGCTGGCATCGCTGGTCGAAAAGAAGTCCAAGACCGCCGGCCGTAACAACAACGGTCACATCACCACCCGCCACATCGGCGGTGGTCACAAGCAGCACTACCGTGTTGTCGACTTCCGTCGCAACAAGGATGGCATTCCTGCCAAGGTCGAGCGTATCGAATACGACCCGAACCGTACCGCGCACATCGCACTGCTGTGCTACGCGGACGGCGAGCGCAAGTACATCATCGCTCCCAAGGGCGTGTCGGTTGGCGATCAGCTGATCAGCGGTTCTGAAGCTCCGATCAAGTCGGGCAACACCCTGCCGATCCGCAACATCCCAGTCGGTACCACCATCCACTGCGTGGAAATGCTGCCGGGCAAGGGTGCTCAAATCGCCCGTACCGCCGGTGCCGCTGTCGTGCTGATGGCACGCGAAGGTACCTACGCTCAGGTTCGCCTGCGCTCCGGTGAAGTGCGTCGCGTTCACATCGAATGCCGCGCCACCATCGGTGAAGTCGGTAACGGCGAGCACAACCTGCGCAAGATCGGTAAGGCCGGTGCAACCCGTTGGCGCGGTGTGCGTCCGACCGTTCGTGGCGTTGTCATGAACCCGGTGGATCACCCGCACGGTGGTGGTGAAGGCAAGACCGCCGCTGGCCGTCACCCGGTTTCGCCGTGGGGCCAGCAGACCAAGGGCAAGAAGACTCGTAGCAACAAGCGTACGACTTCGATGATTGTCTCGCGTCGCGGCAAGAAATAAAGGATAAAACATGACACGTTCATTGAAAAAAGGTCCTTTCTGCGACGCCCACCTGGTGAAAAAGGTTGAGGCTGCCCAGGCTACCAAGGACAAGAAGCCGATCAAGACCTGGTCGCGTCGTTCGACCATCATGCCCGACTTCATCGGTCTGACCATCGCCGTGCACAACGGCAAGGCACACGTGCCTGTCTATGTGTCGGAAAACATGGTTGGTCACAAGCTCGGCGAATTCGCGCTGACCCGTACTTTCAAGGGTCACGCTGCCGATAAGAAGGCTAAGAAATAAGGTCCTATGATGGAAACTAAAGCTACTCTGCGCGGTGTGCACCTGTCGGCCCAGAAAGGCCGCCTGGTTGCAGACCTGATCCGCGGTAAAAAAGTTGATCAGGCACTGAATATCTTGGCCTTCAGCCCCAAGAAGGGCGCGGTCATCATCAAGAAGGTTCTGGAGTCCGCAATCGCGAACGCCGAGCACAACGATGGTGCCGACATTGACGAGCTGAAAGTCAAGACCATTTATGTGGAAAAGGGTGCGGTCCTGAAGCGCTTCACAGCGCGTGCAAAGGGCCGTGGTGATCGTATTTCCAAGCAGTCGTGTCACATCTACGTGACCGTCGGAAACTAAGGAGTCACGATGGGACAGAAGATTCATCCAACCGGTTTCCGTCTGGCGGTTACACGTAACTGGGGCTCGCGTTGGTATGCAGGCAACAACAACTTTGCCGACATGCTCAACGAGGACCTGAAGGTCCGTGCTTACCTGAAGAAGAAGCTGAAGAACGCCTCGGTCGGCCGTGTGGTCATCGAGCGTCCGGCCAAGAATGCCCGCATCACCATTTACAGCTCCCGTCCGGGCGTTGTGATTGGCAAGAAGGGTGAAGACATCGAAGTGCTGAAGTCGGCACTGGCCAAGCTGATGGGCGTGCCCGTGCACGTCAACATCGAAGAAATCCGCAAGCCGGAAGCCGATGCTCAGCTGATCGCTGACTCGATCTGCCAGCAGCTGGAAAAGCGCATCATGTTCCGTCGCGCCATGAAGCGTGCGATGCAGAACGCCATGCGTCTGGGCGCCCAAGGCATCAAGATCATGTCGTCGGGTCGTCTGAACGGCATCGAAATCGCACGTACCGAATGGTACCGTGAAGGCCGTGTGCCCCTGCACACCCTGCGCGCCGATATCGACTATGGCTTCGGCGAAGCTGAAACCACCTACGGCATCATCGGTGTGAAGGTGTGGGTCTACAAGGGCGATCGCCTGGCAAACGGCGAAGCGCCGGTGCTGGTCGGTGAACCGGAAGACGACAAGAAGCGTCGTGGTCCTCGTCGTGACGACGGCAAGCCGGGTGCACGTCCCCGCTCCAAGACTGGTGCTCCTGGCGCCGGTGCAAAGCGTGGCGGTGGTCGTCCTCAAGCTGCCGATGCCGGTGTGTCGGCTGAGAAAGCAGGAGAATAATCATGCTGCAACCAGCACGTAGAAAATATCGTAAAGAACAAAAAGGTCGTAACACCGGCATTTCGCACACCCGCGGAACCGCCGTCTCGTTCGGCGATTTTGGTCTGAAGGCAGTCGGCCGCGGCCGTATCACTGCTCGTCAGATCGAAGCTGCTCGTCGCGCGATGACCCGTCACATCAAGCGCGGTGGTCGTATCTGGATCCGCGTTTTCCCGGACAAGCCAATCTCCCAGAAGCCTGCTGAAGTGCGTATGGGTAACGGTAAGGGCAATCCGGAGTACTACGTGGCTGAAATCCAGCCGGGTAAGGTACTGTACGAGATGGACGGTGTGGACGAAACCCTGGCTCGCGAGGCGTTCCGTTTGGCTGCTGCCAAATTGCCGCTTGCGACGACTTTCGTTGTTCGCCAAGTCGGTCAATAATTAGGAGCGGAACATGAAAGCATCGGAACTCCGCGGTAAGGACAAGGCAGGGCTGGAAAAGGAACTGGGCGAGCTGTTGAAGGCCCAGTTCAGCCTGCGCATGCAAATTGCGACCCAGCAACTGAACAATACCGCACAGCTGAAGAAGGTACGTCGCGACATCGCACGTGTGAAAACTGTGATCAACTCGAAGGATGGCCAACAATGAACGATCAAGTGAAACAAGCGCTCAAGCGCACGCTGATTGGCAAAGTTGTGTCGGACAAGATGGACAAGACCGTCACTGTCGAAATCGAGCGTCAAATGAAGCACCCGCTGTACGGCAAGATCATCAAGCGCACCAAGAAGTACCATGCGCATGATGAGCAAAACTCGGCGAAGGCCGGCGATGTGGTGGAAATCACCGAAAGCCGTCCGATCTCCAAGACGAAGTCGTGGACTGTGACCCGTGTGGTGCAGGAAGCACAAATCGTCTAAGTAGTAAATGTAGTACTTGCGTGCTCGATATTATGCTGCCATAATATCGAGCTCTTTCTTTGTAAGCATAAGCCTGCAAAGAGAGGCTCAAGAGTAGCTCTATTCGTCCCCTAACTAGCGAGTTCGCTTGCTAACAGGACCAAGACTGACCGCCAGCGCATCGTGCGAAGCGGATTAAGTTGGGAAAGAAAATATCATGATTCAAACTGAAAGCCGGCTCGAAGTGGCCGACAACACTGGTGCGCGCGAAGTTCTGTGCATCAAGGTCTTGGGTGGTTCCAAGCGCCGCTATGCGGGCATTGGCGATGTGATCAAGGTTACTGTCAAGAGCGCAGCACCGCGTGGTCGCGTCAAGAAGGGTGAAATTTATAACGCTGTCGTCGTTCGCACCGCCAAGGGCGTGCGTCGTCAGGATGGTTCGCTGGTCAAGTTCGATGGTAATGCTGCCGTCCTGCTGAACGCAAAGCTGGAGCCCATCGGCACCCGTATCTTTGGGCCGGTGACTCGTGAGCTGCGTACAGAGCGCTTCATGAAGATCGTCTCCCTGGCACCTGAAGTTCTGTAAGGAGTGGTCATGGCAAAGATTCGTAAAAACGATGAAGTCATCGTGTTGACCGGCAAAGACAAGGGCAAGCGCGGTGTCGTGACCGCTCGCGTCAGCGCCGATTATGTCGTCGTGGAAGGCGTGAATGTCGCAAAGAAGGCGACCCGTCCCAATCCGATGACTGGTGCAACTGGCGGCATCGTCGATAAGCTGATGCCAATTCATGTGTCGAACGTCGCGTTGTTCAACGCTGCGACCGGCAAGGCAGATCGTGTGGCTTACAAGGAAGTGGACGGCAAGAAGGTCCGCGCTTACAAGTCCAACGGCGAAGTCGTTAAGGTTTAAACATCATGGCACGTCTTCAACAGTTTTATAAAGATAAGGTCGTCGCCGATCTGACTACGAAGTATTCGTACAAGTCGGTGATGGAAGTTCCGCGCATCCTGAAGATCACCCTGAACATGGGTCTGTCGGAAGCAGTTGCGGACAAGAAGATCATCGAGCACGCCGTTGGCGATCTGACCAAGATCGCTGGCCAGAAGCCGGTGGTGACCAAGGCTCGCAAGGCTATCGCAGGTTTCAAGATCCGCGAAGGCTATCCGATCGGTTGCATGGTGACCCTGCGTGGCGCCCGCATGTACGAATTCCTGGATCGTCTGATCACCGTGGCCCTGCCGCGCGTGCGTGACTTCCGTGGTGTGTCGGGTCGTGCGTTCGACGGTCGTGGCAACTACAACATCGGTGTGAAAGAGCAGATCATCTTCCCCGAAATCGAGTACGACAAGATCGATGCACTGCGTGGCATGAACATCAGCATCACCACGACTGCAAAGACCGACGACGAAGCGAAGGCGCTTCTCGCCGCATTTAAATTCCCGTTCAGAAACTGAGGATGCCATGGCAAAACTGGCACTGATTAACCGTGAACAGAAGCGCGCAGAAATGGTGAAGAAGTATGCTGCCAAGCGCGCCGAGTTGAAGGCTATTATCGACGACCAATCGAAGTCGGATGAAGAGCGTTACGAAGCACGTCTGAAGCTGCAGGCGCTGCCCCGTAACTCGGCTCCGACCCGCCAACGTAACCGTTGCGCGCTGACTGGCCGTCCCCGTGGTACTTTCCGCAAGTTCGGACTGGGCCGTATCAAGGTCCGTGAAATCGCCATGCGCGGCGAAATCCCGGGTTTGACCAAAGCTAGCTGGTAATAGGAGAAGAAGCAATGAGTATGAGCGATCCTATCGCCGATATGCTGACCCGTATCCGCAATGCACAAGGCGTGAACAAGACCACCGTCGTCATGCCGTCTTCCAAGGTGAAGGTTGCCATTGCCAACGTCCTCAAGGACGAGGGTTATATCGAAGATTTCGCCGTGGTTGCCGCAGATGGCAAGGCTGAATTGAAAATCGGTTTGAAGTATTACGCTGGCCGTCCGGTCATCGAGCGCCTGGAGCGCGTGTCCCGTCCGGGTCTGCGCATCTACAAGGGCAAGGATGATATTCCGAACGTCATGAATGGCCTGGGTGTGGCGATTGTGTCCACCCCGCGCGGCGTGATGACTGATCGCAAAGCACGCGCAACCGGTGTCGGTGGCGAAGTGATTTGCTACGTGGCCTAAGGAGTGCAAGATGTCTCGTGTAGGTAAAATGCCTGTTGCACTGCCGAGTGGCGCGGAAGCGACCATCACTGCAGAGCAAATCACCGTCAAGGGCCCGCTGGGCTCCTTGACCCAACCGCTGACCAAGAAGGTCAAGGTGGTCAACAACAATGGCTCGCTGAGCTTCGAAGTGGCTGATGACAGCCGCGAAGCCAACGCGATGTCGGGCACCTTGCGTGCTCTGGTCAACAACATGGTCAACGGCGTCACCAAGGGCTTCGAAAAGAAGCTGAACCTGGTCGGCGTGGGTTTCCGTGCACAAGCACAAGGCGACAAGCTGAACCTGTCGCTGGGCTTCTCGCACCCCATCGTTCACCAGATGCCTGCCGGCATCAAGGTTGAGACCCCGACCCAGACCGAAATCCTGATCAAGGGTATCGATCGCCAGGTGGTTGGCCAGGTCGCCGCTGAAATTCGCGCGTACCGCGAACCCGAACCCTATAAGGGCAAGGGTGTGCGCTACGCTGACGAAGTGGTGACGCTCAAAGAAACCAAGAAGAAGTAATAGGGGTTGACGATGGACAAGAAACAATCTCGCCTGCGCCGTGCGACTCAGACTCGCGCCAAGATCGCAGAACTGAAGGTGAATCGTCTGGCTGTGCACCGTACCAACACGCACATCTACGCCAGCGTCATCGGCCCCGACGCCAACGTGCTGGCCTCCGCTTCCACCCTGGAAGCAGAAGTCCGCGCCGAGCTGGCTGGTCAATCCGGCAAGGGTGGCAATGCCGCCGCTGCCGCCCTGATCGGCAAGCGCGTTGCAGAGAAGGCTCTGAAGGCCGGTGTGACTGAAGTCGCATTCGACCGCTCCGGTTTCCGTTATCACGGTCGCGTCAAGGCGCTGGCTGAGGCTGCGCGTGAAGCCGGCCTGAAGTTCTAAGGATTATCGATCATGGCAAAAATGCAATCGAAAACGCAAAGCGACAAGCCTGATGACGGCATGCGCGAAAAGATGATCGCAGTCAACCGCGTCACCAAGGTGGTGAAGGGTGGCCGCATCATGGGTTTCGCAGCGCTGGCAGTGGTTGGTGACGGCGATGGCCGCATCGGCATGGGCAAGGGCAAGTCCAAGGAAGTGCCCGTCGCCGTGCAGAAGGCAATGGAAGAAGCACGTCGCAAGCTGATCAAGGTCACCCTGAAGAACGGTACCGTGCAGCACACCGTCATCGGCAAGCACGGCGCTTCGTCGGTGATGATCTCGCCGGCCAAGGACGGTACTGGCGTCATCGCCGGTGGTCCGATGCGCGCGATCTTCGAGGTGATGGGCGTGACCAACGTGGTGGCCAAGTCGACCGGTTCGACCAACCCCTACAACATGGTCCGTGCCACCCTGGACGGTCTGTCGAAGATGAACACTCCGGCTGAAATTGCTGCCAAGCGCGGCAAGTCGGTCGAAGAAATCCTGGGCTAAGGTGATCGAGATGGCTAACACAATCAAAGTCAAGCTGGTCAAGGGTCTGATCGGTACTCGTCAGGACCACCGCGCAACCGTGCGCGGTCTGGGTCTGCGTCGCGTCAACTCGGTGTCCGAACTGGAAGACACCCCGTCGGTGCGTGGCATGATCAACAAAGTGTCCTATCTTGTGAAAGTGGTGTCGTAAGCGTCAGCTTGCGAACGGAGCGAATCATGCAATTAAACACTATCCAACCCGCAGAAGGCGCGAAGCACGCTAAGCGTCGCGTCGGTCGTGGTATCGGCTCTGGCCTGGGCAAGACCGCAGGTCGCGGTCACAAGGGTCAGAAGTCGCGTTCGGGCGGTTTCCACAAGGTCGGCTTCGAAGGCGGCCAGATGCCCCTGCAACGTCGTCTGCCCAAGCGCGGTTTCAAGTCGCTGGCTACGCCTTACAAGGCTGAAGTGCGCCTGTCCGACCTGGAAAAGCTGCCCGTCGCCGAGATCGACGTGCTGGCACTGAAGCAAGCCGGCCTGGTGTCGGAACTGGCTCGTGTCGTGCGTATCATCAAGGCTGGCGAACTGACCAAGAAGGTAACCGTCAAGGGTCTGATCGCAACTGCTGGTGCCAAGGCCGCTATCGAAGCAGCCGGTGGTTCCATCGCTGAGTGATCCGGTCCCGGAGCATTAATTGGCAACTACTCCTCAATTAGCGAAAGGTGCCGCAAAAGGCTTCCCCTGGGGGCGTTTGTGGTTCCTGCTGGGAGCGTTGATCGTTTATCGCATCGGTGCACATATCCCGGTTCCGGGTATTGATCCGACGCAGTTGGCGCAGCTGTTCAAGCAGAATCAGGGCGGCATTCTGGGCATGTTCAACATGTTTTCCGGTGGTGCCCTGTCGCGCTTTACGATCTTCGCACTGGGGATCATGCCGTATATCTCGGCATCGATCATCATGCAGCTGCTGTCGGTGGTTTCGCCGCAGCTGGAAGCATTGAAGAAAGAGGGTGAAGCCGGTCGTCGCAAGATCACGCAGTACACCCGTTACGGCACCCTGGTGCTGGCGACCTTCCAGGCGCTGGGCATTGCGGTGGCGCTGGAATCGCAAGCCGGCCTGGTGCTGGATCCGGGTCTGGCCTTCCGTATGACCACGGTGGTGACGCTCATCACCGGCACGATGTTCCTGATGTGGCTGGGCGAACAGATCACCGAACGGGGTCTGGGCAATGGCATCTCGATCATCATCTTCGCGGGTATTGCAGCAGGCCTGCCGAATGCTCTGGGTGGCTTGTTCGAGCTGGTTCGTACCGGTTCGATGAATGCCCTGTCGGCGATCCTGATCTGCGTGATCGTGGCTCTGGTGACGTTCCTGGTGGTCTTCATCGAACGTGGCCAGCGCAAGATCCTGGTGAACTATGCGAAGCGTCAGGTCGGCAACAAGATATACGGTGGTCAAAGCAGCCACCTGCCGCTGAAGCTGAACATGGCTGGCGTGATCCCGCCGATCTTTGCATCGTCGATCATCCTGTTCCCGGCCACGATCACCAGCTGGTTCACATCGGGTGATTCGTCAAATCCCTTCATTCGTTTCCTGAAGGATCTGGCGGCATCGATGGCACCAGGCGAACCGATCCATGCCTTGCTGTATGCGGTGGCTATCGTCTTCTTCTGCTTCTTCTACACCGCACTGGTGTTCAACAGCAAGGAAACGGCAGACAACCTGAAGAAGAGTGGTGCGTTTGTTCCGGGTATCCGTCCGGGTGATCAGACGGCGCGTTATATCGACAAGATCCTGATGCGCCTGACCCTGGCCGGCGCCGTGTACATCACTCTGGTGTGCCTGTTGCCAGAGTTCCTGATCGCACGCTGGAAGGTACCGTTCTATTTCGGTGGCACATCGCTGCTGATCATTGTGGTCGTGACGATGGATTTCATGGCCCAAGTGCAGAACTATGTGATGTCTCAGCAGTATGAATCGTTGCTCCGCAAAGCTAATTTCAAGGGTGGCATGACACCGCGATAAGCGGCCTCATGCCCCAGAGGAAGAAGACACGGAATGGCAAAAGACGACGTTATTCAGATGCAGGGCGAGATTCTTGAAAATCTGCCCAACGCGACATTCAGGGTTAAGTTGGAAAACGGTCACGTTGTACTCGGCCATATTTCCGGCAAGATGCGCATGAATTACATCCGTATCCTGCCTGGTGATAAGGTAACGGTGGAACTGACGCCTTACGATTTGAGCCGGGCACGTATCGTGTTCCGAACCAAGTAACAGTGAAACATTGAAAGAAAGAGGGCCACAATGAAAGTGCTCGCATCAGTCAAGCGGATCTGCCGCAACTGCAAAATCATCAAGCGCAATGGCGTCGTTCGTGTGATCTGCACCGAACCCCGTCACAAGCAGCGCCAGGGTTAACTTAACGTTATTGATCGAGGAATAACGAATGGCACGTATTGCAGGGGTCAACATCCCCAACCATCAGCACACCGTAATCGGCCTGACCGCCATCTATGGTATTGGCCGTCCGCGCGCACAAGACATTTGCGCTGCTACCGGCGTTCCGACCAACAAGAAGGTCAAGGACCTGGACGATAACGAGCTGGAAAAGCTGCGTGACGAAATCGCCAAGTTCGTCGTGGAAGGCGATCTGCGCCGTGAGTTGTCCATGAACATCAAGCGTTTGATGGACCTGGGTTGCTACCGCGGTCTGCGTCACCGTCGTGGCCTGCCGGTTCGTGGTCAACGCACCCGCACCAACGCCCGTACTCGCAAGGGTCCGCGCAAGGCCGCTCAATCGCTGAAGAAATAATCCCGGCAGGCGCAAGCACTGGTCGGATTCAAGGAAGAAATTATGGCAAAGTCCCCCAACAACGCAGCAGCATCGCGTGTTCGTAAGAAAGTTAAGAAGAACGTTGCTGAAGGCATCGCGCACGTTCACGCTTCGTTCAACAACACCATCATCACGATCACCGACCGTCAGGGCAACGCCCTGTCGTGGGCGACCTCGGGTGGTGCTGGCTTTAAGGGTTCGCGCAAGTCGACTCCGTTCGCCGCCCAGGTCGCCGCTGAAAGCGCCGGCAAGGTCGCGATCGAATGCGGCATCAAGAACCTGGAAGTGCGTATCAAGGGCCCTGGCCCGGGCCGTGAATCCGCAGTGCGCGCTCTGAACAACCTGGGTATCAAGATCACCCAGATCCAGGACGTGACCCCGGTCCCGCACAACGGTTGCCGTCCGCCGAAGCGCCGTCGCATCTAAGTTGTAGTATAATCTTGCGCTTTCGCCTGGCTTCAGGTGAAAGCGCTGGAAATCACCCGCCAATCGCCTTGGCGGGTTTTGTTCTTAAGACCACCGTCTGACCGCATGCAGGTCAGACTAGCGTCCGGCAGTCTGGGACGTCATTGATAAAGGAAATACCGTGGCACGTTACATCGGACCCAAAGCAAAACTCTCCCGCCGCGAAGGCACCGACCTGTTCCTGAAGAGCGCACGCCGCTCGCTGGATTCCAAGTGCAAGCTGGATTCCAAGCCAGGTCAACACGGCCGCACCTCCGGCGCCCGCACTTCCGACTACGGCAACCAGCTGCGTGAAAAGCAGAAGGTCAAGCGCATGTACGGCGTCCTCGAGCGTCAGTTCCGCCGCTACTTCGCTGAAGCCGACCGCCGCAAGGGCAACACCGGCGAAACCCTGCTGAAGCTGCTGGAATCGCGCCTGGACAACGTCGTCTACCGCATGGGCTTCGGCTCGACCCGCGCTGAAGCGCGTCAGCTGGTGTCCCACAAGGCCCTGACCGTGAACGGTCAAGTCGTGAACATCGCTTCCTACTCGGTCAAGGCTGGTGACGTCGTCGCCATCCGCGAAAAGGCCAAGAAGCAAGTGCGTATCGCCGAAGCCCTGTCGCTGGCCGAATCGAACGGTTTCCCGCAGTGGGTTTCCGTGGATTCGAAGAAGCTGGAAGGTACCTTCAAGTCCGCTCCGGACCGTAGCGAAATCGCTGCCGACGTCAACGAATCGCTGATCGTCGAACTGTACTCGCGTTAATCCGCCGTACCGCTGTACCTCTGTGCCCACCTCATGGTGGGCATTTTTCCGAACTGCCATCAGCCTTATCGGTGTAACGAGCCGAGGGTATTGAAAAGGACAATTCATGCAAAACAGTTTGTTGAAGCCCCGCATCATCGAAGTGGAAACACTGGCTCCCGGTCACGCCAAGGTCGTGATGGAGCCGTTCGAGCGCGGTTATGGTCACACCCTGGGCAACGCGCTGCGTCGCGTGCTGCTGTCGACCATGAGCGGTTACGCTCCCACCGAAGTCACCATCGCCGGTGTCGTGCACGAGTACTCCTCGCTGGACGGCGTGCAGGAAGACGTCGTGGATATCCTGCTGAACCTGAAGGGCGTGGTCTTCAAGCTGCACAACCGTGACGAAGTCACCCTGACCCTGAAGAAGGAAGGCGAAGGCGCCGTCCTGGCTTCCGATATCGATCTGCCGCACGACGTCGAACTGATCAACCCGGATCACATCATCGCCAACCTGACCGGTGGCGGCAAGCTGGACATGCAGATCAAGGTCGAAAAGGGCCGTGGCTACGTGCCGGGCAACGTGCGTCGCCTGTCCGAAGACACCAACAAGACCATCGGTCGCATCATCCTGGACGCGTCCTTCTCGCCGGTGCGTCGCGTGTCCTACGCTGTGGAATCCGCACGTGTGGAACAGCGTACCGACCTGGACAAGCTGGTCATGAACATCGAGACCAACGGCGTCATCACTCCGGAAGAAGCGATCCGCCAATCGGCTCGCGTGCTGGTTGATCAACTGAACGTGTTCGCTGCCCTGGAAGGCACCGAAGCGACTGCAGAAGCACCGTCGCGCGCACCGCAGGTCGATCCTATCCTGCTGCGTCCGGTGGACGACCTGGAACTGACCGTTCGTTCCGCAAACTGCCTGAAGGCCGAGAACATCTACTACATCGGCGATCTGATCCAGCGCAGCGAAAACGAACTGCTGAAGACCCCGAACCTGGGTCGCAAGTCGTTGAACGAAATCAAGGAAGTCCTGGCTTCGCGCGGCCTGACCCTGGGCATGAAGCTGGAAAACTGGCCGCCGGCCGGTCTGGAGAAGTAATTCCTGCTGCCTGGCTGGCGTGGAGCACCATCCCGCCGGCCAGGCTGGCAAGACGCTGTATCTGTCGCACCCGTCGTACCCGTAGCAATACTTTTATCCGTCATTTACCGGTCCGCGGTCCGGACAGCGAAGCTGGCCTGCCGATAGAAGAACTGGATCAAAACTGTAACCTGAAAGGAAATTACCATGCGTCACCGTCACGGTCTCCGCAAACTGAATCGTACTTCGTCCCACCGTCTGGCCATGCTGCGCAACATGACTGTCTCCCTGCTGCGTCATGAAGCCATCAAGACCACCCTGCCGAAGGCCAAGGAACTGCGCCGCGTCGTCGAGCCGATCCTGACCCTGGGCAAGACCGACACCTTGGCCAACAAGCGTCTGGCCTTCAACCGCCTGCGCGATCGCGAAATCGTCGGCAAGCTGTTCTCTGAACTGGGCCCGCGCTACGCTGCCCGTAACGGCGGCTACCTGCGCATCCTGAAGATGGGCTTCCGCCAAGGCGACAACGCACCGATGGCCTTCGTCGAGCTGGTGGACCGTCCGGAAGTCAGCGACGCCGCTGATGCCCCGACCGCTGAGTAATTCACTCGCTTGTCCGTCTCTGCAGAAAAGCCAGGCTCAGCCTGGCTTTTTTTGTTTTTGGCGGCCCTTTTCCACGGCATGTCCTGAGCTTGCATGGCGGCGCGCCGGCGCAGTCTGTGGTTGAATACGGCATGTGCAAGGAGATGCTGACATGACCTCGTCCCTGTTGAACCAACCGCTTCTGGTCCTGGCCAATGTGCCGGATCAGGCGCTGGCCGAAAAGATCGCCACAGCCCTGGTGGAACCAGGGCTGGCAGCCTGCGTCAATATCCTGGCGCCGGTGAGCTCGGTCTATCGCTGGCAAGGCAAGATGCAGCGTGAGAGCGAAATCCCCTTGCTGATCAAGACCACGCAGGCGCGCTACCAGGAGCTGGAGCGGACCATCCTGCAGTTGCATCCCTATGATGTGCCGGAGATCATCGCCTTGCCGCTCACGGCAGGTCTTCCGGCCTACCTCGCCTGGATGCAGGATGAAACCGCCCGGCCATTACGCCTGTAAAGCACACAAGGAACTCCGTTGAATCTCATGATGACGCGCCACCGGATTGGCCGGCGCCTGCAGCGCTTGTGGCTGCTCTCCCTGCAGTGTCTGCTGATGCTGGTGGCCACGCTGTCCACGATCGTGGCGCATGCCGCCGAAGATTATCTTCCGCCGGAGCAGGCCTTCCAGCTCAGCGGACGCATGGTCGATGCCGGGACCCTGGAATTGAGCTATCGCATCGCCGATGGCTATTACATGTACCGCGACCGCTTCCATTTCAGCGCCGAGGGCGCGACGCTGGGCGAGCCACAATTTCCCCCCGGCAAGCGCAAATATGACGACAACTTCCAGAAGGAAGTGGAGACCTATCACCAATCGGTGACGGCCCGCATGCCGGTCAGCGGCGCTGTGGACAGATTTACCGTGGTGGCGGTGTCTCAAGGTTGCGCCGACAAGGGGCTATGTTATCCACCGATGACGCTCAAGCTGACCATGTCGCCCCAGGCGACCGGCCAGAGCGTGGGCGCGGGCGGCGGTGATGCGATGCAGGCCACCGGCGGCAGCGATATCGACGGAATTGCCGCCGTACTGAAGAGCGGCAAGCTGTGGAGCATCCTGTCGCTGTTCTTCGTGCTGGGTATTGGACTCTCCTTCACGCCTTGCGTGCTGCCGATGCTGCCCATCCTGTCCTCGATCATCGTCGGCCAGCAGACTGCCGCCGGCGGTGGCCGCGCTCGCAGCTTCCTGATGTCGGTCGCCTACTCGCTTGGTATGGCCTTGGTCTATACCGCGCTGGGCGTGGCGGCTGGGATGCTGGGCGAGGGCTTGTCGGCCTATCTGCAAAACCCGTGGATGCTGGCCGGCTTTGCGCTGCTGATGGCGGTACTGGCCCTGTCGATGTTCGACGTCTACACGCTGCAGGTGCCGGCCTCCGTGCAATCCCGCCTGTCCTCGGCCTCGGGCAATGGCAGCGGCAAATGGCTGGGGGTGTTCCTGATGGGCGCGATCTCGGCGCTGATCGTCGGCCCGTGCGTGGCCGCGCCGCTGGCCGGGGCACTTCTCTACATCAGCCAGACCGGCAACGTGGTGCTGGGCGGTAGCGCCCTGTTTGCGATGGCCGCCGGCATGAGCGTACCGCTGCTGCTCATCGGTGCGTCTGCAGGTGCACTGCTCCCGCGCGCAGGCGCCTGGATGGATGCAGTCAAGCGCTTCTTTGGCGTGCTCATGCTGGGTACGGCGCTGTGGATGGTCTCGCCGGTGATCCCGTCCTGGCTGCAGATGGCGGGCTGGGCGATGCTGGGCATCGGCTATGGCGCCTTCCTGCTGTGGTCCCGCCCGGCAGGCTGGATCGCACGTGGACTCGGCCTGGCAGTGGTCACATTGGGTCTGCTGCAACTGGTCAGCGTGGTGACCGGTGGTCGCGACCCATTGGCGCCGCTGTCGCATCTGCGCGCGCAGGGTACCGCGGTGGCCGGCACGGACTTCGTGCGCATCCGTTCCAGCGCCGAGCTGGACGCGGCCCTGCAGCAGAATGCCGCCGGTGAGCGCCGTCCGGTGATGCTGGACTTCTACGCCGACTGGTGCGTCTCCTGCAAGGAAATGGAACGCTTCACCTTCAGTGACCAGCGCGTGAAGGAACGCTTCGGCCAGATGTTGCTGCTGCAGATCGATGTGACCGCCAACAATGCCGATGACCGCGCCATGCTCAAGCGCTTCAATCTCTTCGGCCCGCCCGGGATCATGTTTTTCGATGCGGATGGACGCGAACTGGTACAACGCCGCGTGATCGGTTACCAGGATGCAGACAAGTTCATGTCCACGCTGCAAAACCTGTAGAAACCATTGCGCTGCGTTATTTGGATACCACTTTATAGTCGTTGGCCTGACGCGGGCATCGCGTTATAGTCAGCCTTTCTGTTTTCAACCGTTCATCCAAGGAGACCACCATGACGCTGCGCCTGGGCGATACTGCACCGGATTTCGAGCAAGAATCCTCGATCGGCAAGATCAAATTCCACGACTGGGCCGGTGATTCCTGGGTCGTGCTGTTCTCCCACCCGGCCGACTTCACGCCGGTCTGCACCACCGAGCTGGGCCTGACGGCCAAGCTCAAGCCCGAATTCGACAAGCGCAACGTCAAGGCCATCGCCCTGTCGGTGGACGGTGCCGAGGCCCACAACCAGTGGATCAAGGACATCGAGGAAACCCAGCAGACCGTGGTCGGCTTCCCCATAGTGGCCGACGTCGACAAGAAGGTCGCCGGTCTTTACGACATGATCCACCCCAACCAGTCCGAAACGGCCACGGTGCGTTCGCTGTTCGTCATCGATCCCAAGAAGAAAGTGCGCCTCATCATCACCTACCCGATGAGCACCGGCCGCAACTTCGACGAAGTGCTGCGCGTCATCGATGCCCTGCAACTGACCGATGGCTACACCGTGGCCACCCCGGGTAACTGGAAGGACGGCGACGACGTCATCATCCCGCTGTCGGTCAAGGATGAGGAAGTCATCAAGCAGAAATATCCCAAGGGCTACAAGTCGCCGCGCCCTTACCTGCGTATTACCCCGCAACCGAACAAGTAATCCGGCAAGCGGTCAGCCGGACCAGAGAAAAGCGCTCCTGCGGGAGCGCTTTTTGTTTGGCGCGCCAGGCGGGCCGGGCTCACTCTTGCGGCGCCACCGTGCGCGCAAAGTCGTCGATGAACAGCCGTGCCACCGGGGAGAGCATGGTGCCGTGCCGTGTCACGAGCTGGTAGGGTTCGCTGCGGGTATGCAATTGCAGCGGCAGGATGCGCGTCATGCCGAAACGTGTGCAGAACTGCGCCACGTCCACCGACAGCAGGGCCACGAAATGCGGATTCTTCTGCAGCAGCGACAGCGTGGTGAAGGCCGAGGTGGTTTCCATCAGGTGCAGCGGGAAGCGCAGGTCGGCGTCGTGGAATTCCCGCTCCAGCGTGAGCCGCATCGGCATGTTGGCCGAATACACCACCCATCGCGAATCGGCCAGGTCCGCCAGTTGCAGACTGGATGCTCCGGCCAGGGGATGCTGCACACTGGCCACCACCGCCAGTTGTTCGTCATGGATGTTGAAGGCGTCATACAGGTCCGGGCGCTGGCTGATGCTGGTGCGGCAGATCGCCAGATCCAGCCGGCCCTGGTCGAGCAGGCGCAGCAATCGGGCACTGGTGTCTTCCACGATCTCCACCGACAACGAGGGATGGCTCTCCAGCAGGCGCGTCAGCGCATCGGTCAATAGCGGCACTGCTCCCATGATGGTCCCCACTGCCAGCCGGCCGCCGTGACCTTGCATGATCGACAGCATCTCCTCCCGCAGGTGGGTCAGGTCGGTCTGGATCAGCCTTGCATAGCGGATCACGCAATGGCCCAGCTCGGTGGGTTCCAGCCCGCGGTTGGTGCGGGTGAACAGTTGCACGCCCAGGGTGCTTTCGATCTCCTGCAGCGCCTTGCTGGCGCCCGGTTGGGTCAGGGCCACCTGCTCGGCCGCCTTGAGCAGCGAGCCGTGGTCGGACAGGGCAATCAGAAGCCTTAACTGGCGCAGGTGCAGGCGGGAGGTGATGGAGGCCAGGGAGGGCAGGGTGTTGTGCATGGCGTTAATCCTCGAATAGGCCTCCAGTATGAGCTTTGGTTATACCCATATCAACAGCTCTCATTAGCCAAGGGCCGGGCGATGGCTTAGAGTTTCGCTTTCAAAAGCAGGTCGCAGAGGGAAAAGGTCGGGCTCGCAGGACGGCGTCGACACCTTCCAGACCGCGGCCTGGCTGGCGACATCTATGAATCATGGCTATGTAATCGCAGCTTGATTCGAAGCTTAATTGCACCTAACGGTACCCTAATGGCACTCATCAACTACATCACCCAGGTCCAGTTCGACTACGGCGCACTGGCGCTGCTGCAGCAGGAATGCGATCGCATCGGCATCAAGAAGCCGCTGGTGGTCACCGACATGGGCATCCGCAATGCCGGTCTGCTGGACAAGGTCCTGGCGCAGCTCAAGGAAGGCAGTGCGGCCGTGGTCTACGACCAGACCCCGCCCAACCCCAACGAAGGTGCCGTACGTGCGGCTGTGGCGCTGTTCCGCGAGCAGGGCTGCGACGGTATCGTGGCCGTGGGTGGCGGCTCTTCCATCGACCTGGCCAAGGGCGTGGCGGTCTGCGGTACGCATGAGGGACCGCTGAAGTCGTTCGCGCTGATCGAAGGCGGCCTGTCCAACATCACCGCCCGGACCGCGCCGGTGATCGCCATTCCGACCACCGCCGGTACCGGCAGCGAAGTCGGCCGTGGCGCCATCCTGATCCTGGACGACGGCCGCAAGGTCGGCATCATCTCGCCCTACCTGGTGCCCCGGCTGGCCATCTGCGACCCCGAGCTGACGCTGGGCCTGCCGCCGCTGATGACCGCCGCCACCGGCATGGACGCCATCGCCCACTGCCTGGAAACCTTCATGGCGCCGTCCTTCAATCCGCCTGCCGATGGCATCGCGCTGGATGGCCTGTGGCGCGCCTGGGCGCATATCGAACGCGCCACCCGTGAGCCGGGCGACCGCGAAGCACGACTCAACATGATGAGTGCCTCGATGCAGGGCGCCATGGCCTTCCAGAAGGGCCTGGGTTGCGTACACAGCCTGTCGCACTCGCTGGGCGGCATCAATCCCAAGCTGCACCACGGCACCCTCAATGCCATCTTCCTGCCGGCCATCATCGCCTTCAACGAAAGCGCGCCGACCATGGTCAAGGACAACAAGATGGCGCGCATGGCCCATGCCATGGGCCTGGCCAGCGGTGCCGAGATCGGCCCGGCGATCCGCGATATGAGCCGTCGCCTGGGCTTGCCGGCCGGCCTGGGTGAACTGGGCGTGAGCGAGTCCATGTTCCCGCAGATCATCAAGGGCGCGCTGGCCGATCACAGCCACAAGACCAACCCGCGCGAGGCCTCGGAACAGGATTACCTGCAGATGCTGCAGCAATCCATGTGATGGCGGACAATGACCGGCGCAGGGCAGCGGCCACGGCCGGCCTGTCCTGCAAGTCCCCCTCAGCTGCTCCCGCATTGCGCGGGCGCGGCTCTCATGCCTGACCCGAACCCGGGCGGCATCAACGAAACCAGCAGGAGCACATCGTGAGCTACAAGATCCTTGGACACAACTACATCGGCGGCCAGCGCAGCGGTCAGGGCGACGTCGCCCTGCATAGCGTGGACGCGACCACCGGCGCGCTCTTCGAGACCCCCTTCCTGACCGCCACCGAAAACGAAGTGGCCGCCGCCGTGGATGCGGCCGAGAAGGCCTATCCCCTGTACCGCGCCACCACCTCGCAACAGCGCGCCCAGTTCCTGGAAGCCATCGCCGACGAGATCGATGCCCTGGGTGAGGATTTCCTCGCCGCCGTGGCCCGTGAAACCGCCCTGCCGGCCACTCCGCGCCTGGCCGGTGAACGCGCCCGCACCAGCGGCCAGATGCGCCTGTTCGCCAAGGTCCTGCGCCGTGGCGACTTCTACGGTGCGCGCATCGATACCGCCCTGCCGCAGCGCCAACCGCTGCCGCGTCCGGACATCCGCCAATACAAGATCGGCGTGGGTCCGGTGGCCGTGTTCGGCGCCAGCAACTTCCCGCTGGCCTTCTCGGTGGCCGGTGGTGATACCGCCGCCGCCCTGGCAGCAGGCTGCCCGGTGGTCTTCAAGGCCCACAGCGGCCACCTGGTGACCTCCGAACTGGTGGCCGATGCCATCGAGCGCGCCGTCAAGAAGACCGGTATGCCGGCCGGCACCTTCAACATGGTCTATGGCGACCGTGTGGGCGCCCAGCTGGTCAAGAGCGCCGGCATCCAGGCAGTCGGCTTCACCGGCTCGCTGCGTGGCGGCCGTGCCCTGTGCGACATGGCGGCTGCCCGTCCGCAACCGATTCCGGTGTTTGCCGAGATGTCCAGCATCAACCCCATCATCCTGATGTCGGAAGCGCTGAAGGTGCGCGGTGACGCCATTGCCAAGGACCTGGCCGGTTCGGTCACGGTCGGCGTGGGCCAGCTGTGCACCAGCCCGGGCCTGCTGCTGGGTGTGCGTTCGCCCGAGCTGACCGCCTTCATCGAAAAGCTGTCGGCGGCCTTCGGCGGCAGCAATCCGGCCACCATGCTCAACAGCGGCGGCCTGACCCACTACAACGGCGGTGTTGCCCGCCTGACCCAGTTGCCGGGCGTGAAGGTGATCGCCACCGGAGGCACCAGCTACACCCAGGCCGTGCCGCATCTGTTCAAGGCTGACGCCGCGCTGCTGTTCTCCAAGGAAGCACCGCTGGAAGAAGAAGTCTTCGGCCCCTCCACCGTCATTGTCGAACTGGAAAGCCGCGAACAACTGCTGGACTTCGCCGCCAAGATGAACGGCCAGCTGACCGCCACCCTGCAAGCCGAGATCGGTGATCTGCAAGGCAACCAGGACCTGATCGCGATCCTGGAACAGAAGGCCGGCCGCCTGCTGCTCAACGGCTTCCCGACCGGTGTCGAGGTGTGTGATGCGATGGTTCACGGTGGCCCCTATCCGGCCACCTCGGACGCCCGTGGCACCTCGGTCGGTACGCTGGCCATCGAGCGCTTCCTGCGTCCGGTGTGCTACCAGAACTACCCCGACGCGATGCTGCCGGCACCGCTGCAGAACGCCAACCCGCTGGGCCTGATGCGCCTGGTCGATGGCGAGCAGACCCGCGCCACCGTCGCCTGATCCAGCACGTTGCAGCACCCGGACCGGCGCCTTGTCGTCGGTCCTGTTCCACCTTCCCCGCACTCGATTGCGGGGTCGCAACAACAATATCCCAAGACCCCAAGAGGAGGAGACTCATGATGAAATCCATCCAGCGCGCTGCGCTGTCTGCTACCGTCTGCGCGCTGTTCGGCGCAGCGACCATCCCTTCCGCCCACGCGGCGGGCGACACCATCAAGATCGGCTTCATCACCGACATGTCCGGCACTTATGCCGACTTCGACGGCCAGGGCGGCGTCGAGGCGATCCGCATGGCCATCGCCGATGCCGGCGGCACCATCAACGGCAAGAAAGTGGAACTGGTCTTTGCCGACCACCAGAACAAGGCCGACATCGCCGCCAACAAGGCGCGTGAGTGGTTCGACCGCGACGGCGTGGACATGCTGGTCGGTGGCGTGAACTCGGCGGCCAGCCTGGCCATGGGCAAGGTGGCGGGCGAAAAGAAGAAGGTCTTCATCTCGGTCGGCGCCGGCACCACGCGCCAGACCAACGAGGAATGCAATGCCTACACCATCCAGTACGCCTACGACACCACGGCCCTGGCGCGCGGCACGGGGGCAGCCATCACCCGTCAGGGCGGCAAGTCCTGGTACTTCCTGACGGCCGACTATGCCTTCGGCACCTCGCTGGAAAAAGACACCAGCGATGTCGTCAAGAGCAATGGTGGCAATGTCGTGGGCGCCACCCGGGTCCCGCTGGCGACCTCGGATTTCTCGTCCTTCCTGCTGCAGGCGCAATCCTCCAAGGCCCAGATCCTCGGGCTGGCGGTGGCCGGTGGCGACGTCATCAATGCCATCAAGGCGGCCAATGAATTCGGCGTGAACAAGACCATGAAGCTGGCGGGGCTCCTGATCTTCATCAACGATACCCACTCGCTGGGCCTGCAGCTCACGCAAGGGATGTACCTCACCGATGGCTGGTACTGGGACCTCAACGACCAGAGCCGCGCCTGGGCCAATCGCTACTTCATGAAGATGAAGAAGATGCCGTCCATGTTCCAGGCTGGTGATGCCTCGGCCGTGGGCCAGTATCTGAAGGCGGTGAAAGCGGTGGGCAGCACCGATCCGGACCAGGTCATGGATTACCTGCGCAAGAACCGCATCAACGATTTCTTCACCAGCAATGGCGTGGTGCGTCCGGACGGCCGCATGGTGCATGACATGTATCTGATGGAGGTGAAGAAACCTTCAGAATCCAAGCGCCCCTGGGATTATTACAAGCTGGTGCAGACCATTCCCGGCGAGCAGGCCTACATGACCAAGGCCGAATCCAAGTGCGCGCTCTGGAAGTAAGCCAGCGCCGATATTGAAACGCCCAGCAGGGCGCCGCCCGTGAGTGCGCCGCCCGCCCCTTTTTGAGCAGAAAGTCTGATGTGGATCGGACCATGTTCTACGCATCCCGGGTGACCGGGGTGCGTTTTTTTTCGTCCGGACGCTGCGTTCTCAGGCGCGGCGCGGTACCTGCGGACGCATGGCCACGCCCAGGCGGTTCCAGGCGTTGATGATGGCCACTGCGAAGGTCAGGTTGGCGATCTCGGCCTCGCTGAAGTGCTGTTGCAGCAGGGCGAATGCGGCATCGTCCTTCTCGCCATCCTGCTGGTGCAGATAGGTGAAGCGTTCGGCCCAGTTCAGCGCGGCGCGCTCCTGTTCGGTGAAGAAGGGGATTTCGCGCCAGGCGGCCAGGGTGTTGAGGCGCTGCTGGTCTTCGCCATTCTTGAGCAGGTCATGCGAGTGCATGTCGGCGCAGAAGGCGCAACCGTTGAGTTGGGAGACGCGCAGGAATACCAGTTCCAGCAGCTTGGGATCGACCCCGCTCTGGTGCACCGCTTCGCTAGCCTTGAGCAGGGCGTTGAAGGCGGGAGCGGCGAGCTTGGCGTGGGGCAGACGTTGCTTGAAGTCGGACATGACAATTCTCCATCAATGGGTGAGGTGACAGCGGCGCGAATCGCCGGTGTTCCTCCACTAGACGGAGCGGGGTGTCGTCTTGTGACAGTTTTCGGAAAAAAGAAGCGAAATAATCTTCAGGCCGGGTCCAGCTGCTGACGGGCAATGGCCGCCAGCTTGTCCGGATTGCGGACCACGTAGATCTCGCGAATGCGCCCACCCTCGGTTTCCAGCACCTGGGCCGATTCCAGCGTGCCATCGACGTAGCGCAGCAGGCCCGGCGTGCCGTTGACCGAGGCTGCACGATAGGCGATGCGCTCGCCGAAGCGGCGCAGGTTGGCGTAGTACAGCCAGGAGATGCGCTCGGCGCCGGCCAGCGGATGGGGGAAGGAAGCGACCTTGCCACCGCCGTCGCCGATCAGGCGGGCATCCTCGGCCAGCAGGCCCAGCATGGCGTCGCGCTGGCCGCTCTGGACCGCTTGCATGAACTTTTCCAGCAACAGGGCATGGGTTTCGCGGGTGACCGGGCTGGAGGCTGCACGCTGGGTGGTGCGCGGGGTCACGCTGCCCGGCGCGCCGGCCGATTTGGCGTCATGGCGCGACAGGCGTTCGCGGGCGCGGTGCACCAGCTGGCGACAGCTGGCTTCGGATTTCTGCAGGATGGCGGCGATGTCGGGGTAGTCGTTGTCGAATACTTCGCGCAGCAGGAAGGCGGCGCGCTCCTCGGGTTTGAGGCGTTCCAGCAGCAACAGGTAGGCAAAGGATACGTCGCTATGCTGCTCCAGCAGCGCCTCCGGCGAAGGCGCCAGGCTGGCCTGGCCGTACAGGTCGATCTCGGCAGCCGGTTCGGCCAGGTCCACCAGGGGTTCCGGCAGCCAGTGGCCGACGTAGTGCTGGCGCTCCTGCTGCAGCTGGCGCAGGCGATCGATGCACAGCCGCGTCACCACCGTCACCAGCCAGGCCTCGGCCGATTCCAGTTGCTGCCGGTCCTGGGCATGCCAGCGCAGCCAGGCGTCCTGCAGCACGTCTTCGGCGTCGCTGCGCGAGGCCAGCATGCGGTAGGCCACGCCGAACAGGCGCGGCCGGTGACGGGTGAAGAGGTCGAGATCGTCTGCCATCAGCGCAGCCAGTGGGTGCCGAGGATCAGCCCTGCTTGAGCTTGCGCGCGATGTCCAGCGCGAAGTAGGTCAGCACGCCATCGGCACCGGCGCGCTTGAAGGCCATCATGGCTTCCATCATGGTCTTGTCGTGATCCAGCCAGCCGTTCTGGGCGGCGGCCTTGATCATCGCGTATTCGCCGCTGACCTGGTAGGCGAAGGTGGGCACGCGGAATTCGTCCTTCACGCGGCGCACGATGTCCAGGTAAGGCATGCCCGGCTTGACCATCACCATGTCGGCGCCTTCCTTGAGGTCCAGCGCCACTTCGCGCAGGGCCTCGTCGCTGTTGGCCGGGTCCATCTGATAGGTGGCCTTGCTGCCCTTGCCCAGGTTGGCGGCCGAGCCGACTGCATCGCGGAAGGGGCCGTAGAAGGCCGAGGCATACTTGGCCGAGTAGGCCATGATGCGGGTGTAGATGTGGCCCTTGGCTTCCAGCATGGCGCGGATGGCGGCGATGCGGCCGTCCATCATGTCCGAAGGGGCGACCACGTCCACGCCGGCATCGGCCTGGGTTTGCGCCTGCCTGACCAGCAGCGCGAGGGTTTCATCGTTGAGGATGTAGCCGGTCTCATCCAGCACGCCGTCCTGGCCGTGGCTGGTGTAGGGGTCCAGCGCCACGTCGCACAGCACGCCCAGTTCGGGGAAGCGCTCTTTCAGCGCTCGCACCACACGCGGGACCAGGCCATCCGGGTTGGTGGCTTCGATGCCATCGGGCGTCTTCAGGGCCGGATCGATCACCGGGAACAGCGCCAGCACCGGCACGCCCAGCTTCACGCATTCTTCGGCCACCGGCAGCAGCGCATCCAGCGACAGGCGTTCCACGCCCGGCAGCGAGGCCACGGGGGTGCGCAGGTTCTGACCTTCCTGCACGAATACCGGATAGATCAGGTCGGCGCTGGTGATGACGTTTTCGGCCATCAGCGCGCGCGAGAAGGCATCGCGACGCATGCGGCGCATGCGCAGGGCAGGGTAGGCGGCGTTGGAACTGAAATCGGTCAAGGACATAGGTTCGCTTTCAATAAAGAGATGTTGTATGACGCTATCTTGAAATATTTTCTAGGCAAATATCGCTAACTTCGGAAAATTGCCTGCTTAGATTCGAGCGGCGAACAACTTTCCCTCGGTATGGCTTATCTTTGCTGCGGGTAATTCATTTGCCCCCCGCTTCCCCTTCCCTCCCTGAGCGGGGCCGATCGCGCTAGCGATAGGCGTTCGCCCCGGAGAATATCCCTGTTCTCCGGGGTTTTTTTTCGTCATGACGTTTTACTCCGGTCCGAAGGATGTCGCCTTGTCGGCGATCAGGCTTGCTGCGTGTCCTGATCTTGGGCGACGTCGTCGTCGGCCACCGCGGCCGAGGCTGCTGGCTGGTTCAGGCCGGCCAGTTCCACGATCTTGTCGTTGGCCTCTTCCAGGCCGGTCCGCTTGAGGGCGGAAAACAGTTGCACCGTGAACGGGAAGGGCTGGCCGTTTTCATCGACGTAGCTCTGCAGGTAGGTCTGGGCCTGGCGCAGGGCGTTGGTGGACTCATTGCGGTTGAGCTTGTCGGCCTTGCTCAGAATGCAATGGATGGGTTTGCCGGTCGGTGCGAACCACTCGATCATCTGGATATCCAGGTCGGTGAAGGGACGGCGCGAATCGACGATCATCACCAGCGCTGCCAGCTGTTCGCGCTGCCGTACGTAGTCGCCCAGCAGGGCTTGCCAGTGGTGCTTGGCCGAGCCGGACACCTCGGCATAGCCATAGCCTGGCAAGTCCACCAGCATGGCCCGGATGTCATCCGGGCGCGCCTCGTCGTTGCGGTGCTGCCCGACGTGGGCGCCGCCGATGGAGAAATAGTTGATGTGCTGGGTGCGTCCCGGCGTCTTGGAGGCGAAGGCCAGGCGTTTCTGGTTGCACAGTACGTTGATGGCACTGGACTTGCCGGCATTGGAACGCCCAGCGAAGGCGATCTCCGGTACGCTGGTCTTGGGCAGGTCCCGCAGGTGATTGACGGTGGTGAAGAAACGGGCTTGCCAAAGTTGCGACATGGTGGGGGGAAATCCGAAAGAGGAGGGAAAAACGCGGAGAAGCTATTGTACAATGGCCCGAAACCCAACGCCTCGTTGACGCCGGGCAAGTAAAAAATATGGCGGCCATTGGAGACAGGTCAAACGACGGGCATTTGGTTTAGGGGCAGCTAGCCGCCGAACGGGCAAAATCTCTCAATTCCACAATAAGTATTAGGGTGACGAATGAACCGTGCCTTTTCCCCACTGTTGTACTCCGTTTTTGCTGCCATCCTGGCAGTGGCCAGCGCAGCCCACGCGGCTGACGACAAGAAGACCCCGATCAAGGCCGATCCGGCCAAGGGCGAAGCGCTCTACACCAATGGCGACAATGCGCGCAACATCGTGGCCTGCGTGTCTTGCCACGGCGCGGCAGGCAATTCGACCATCACCCAGAATCCCAAACTGTCCGGCCAGCATGAGGCCTACATCGCCAAGCAGTTGCTGAACTTCCGTACCCCGGATCGCAACAATCCGGTGATGTCGCCGATGGCCAAGGCCTTGTCCGACGAGGACATCCACAACGTTGCGGCTTATCTGGCCACCCAGGCGCCCAAGCCCGGCGCGGCCAAGAACAAGGACACCATCGACCTGGGCAAGCACATCTGGCGCGGTGGCATCGCCGCCAAGAACGTGCCGGCCTGTGCCGGCTGCCACAGCCCCAATGGTGCCGGCATCCCGGTCCAGTATCCGCGCCTGGCCGGCCAGCACCAGGATTACACGGTAGCCCAGTTGACCAACTTCCGCGGCGGCGCGCGTACTAACAGCGTGCAGATGACCAGCATTGCCGAACGCCTGTCGGACAAGGAAATCAAGGCAGTGGCCGATTACATCGCCGGCCTGAAATAAGCCCTCTGAGGCATTGCGCAGAGGGATGGCAAGATCAAAGGCGGCCGCGTGCCGCCTTTTTTCATCGGCTTCATTTGCCCTCCATCTGCCTTCACCTGCCTTGATGCAGGTCGTGGCATTCCGGGCCCGCCTGGCCGAAGATATCGCCCGTCGCGCTGGTCCGGCTCCGGCCCAGCGCGCCGACATACCCGGATGGCGTTGGCGCCTATTGCCGATGGCATATCACGGACTTTCTCCCGGAGCGGTAAAATCCGGGTTCGCATCGCTTTGCCGACCGGCAAGGTGCCCCCCAGGTAAGCGGAACCGGCAGGCCCGGTCCGGTAAGGCAGGAATATGACGACGGGCAGCAGTACCCAAGGAATCCAGATCAGGACCCGCCAGCGCTGGTTGGGAGAGGCGGTCGAAATGATCTCATCGATGCGCTTTGCCATCAGCCTGTTGACGCTGATCGCCATCGCCTCGGTGATCGGTACGGTGATGAAGCAGAACGAGCCGATGCCCAACTACGTCAACCAGTTCGGCCCGTTCTGGTTCGAGATCTTCGCCAAGGTGGGTCTGTACGCGGTCTACTCGGCCTGGTGGTTCCTGCTGATCATGGGTTTCCTGGTGTTGTCGACCTCGCTGTGCATCGCCCGCAACGGTCCCAAGATGCTGCGCGACGCCAAAAGCTGGCGCGACAACGTGCGCGAGCAGTCGCTGCGCAATTTCCATCACAAGCACGAGTGGCAGAGCGGCGAGGCGCCGGCCGAGGCTGCGGCCCGACTGGTGCGGCAGGTGGCGTCCAAGGGCTACAAGACCAAGCTGGCCGACCGGGATGGCGCAATGCTGCTGGCGGCCAAGCAGGGCGCGGCCAACAAGTGGGGCTACATCTTCGCGCACGCGGCCATCGTCATCATCTGCCTGGGTGGCTTGCTCGACTCGGACCTGCCGATCCGCTTCCAGCAGTGGTTCTATGGCAAGCAGGCCTTTGCCGGCAACGGCATCATTTCCGAGATTCCTGAACGCTATCGCCTGGGTCTGAACAACCCGACCTTCCGCGGCAATACGCTGATCCCGGAAGGCTCCAGCAGTAGCACGGCCATCATCCCGCAAAAGGATGGCGTGATGATCCAGGACCTGCCCTTCACCATCACGCTCAAGCGCTTCATCATCGATTTCTACTCCACCGGCATGCCCAAGCTGTTCGCCAGCGAAGTGGTGGTGCGCGACCATGAGACCGGCCGCGAGACCGCCGCCACCATCAAGGTCAACGAGCCGCTGATCTACAAGGGCGTGGCGATCTACCAGTCCAGCTTCGAGGACGGCGGCAGCAAGCTCAAGCTGGTCGGCTATCCGATGCGGGGCGGTGCCAACGGTCGTTTCGAACTGGCCGGTGAGGTCAACGGCACCACTGCGCTGCCCACCGCGCTGGGCGACTACACCATCGAATGGAGCGGCTTCCGTCCCTTCAATGTGGAAAACATGCAGGCTGCGGCCTCGGGCTCCACTGCCGGCTCCACCTCGGGTGATGCACGCGCGGTCAACGTCGGCAAGAACGTCAATCGCGGCTTCATCGAGGGCCTGGACAAGCACCTGGGCTCCAGTGCCAAGAATGCCAACAGCAAGGACTTCAAGAACGTCGGCCCGAGTGTGCAATACAAGTTGCGCGACAAGACCGGCCAGGCCCGCGAGTATTTCAACTACATGCAGTCGCTGCCCATCGACGGCGCCGACGTCTTCCTGGCCGGCATGCGCGAGCAGCCCGACCAGCCTTTCCGCTACCTGCGCATCCCGGCCGACGACAATGACAGCGTGGCCGAGTGGATGCGCCTGCGCGCCGCTCTGGCCAATCCGGCGCTGCGCGAGGAAGCCGCCCGTCGCTATGCCCAGCAGGCCATCAGCAGCGGGCGCGACGCCTCGCCGGTGCTGCGCGAGCAGCTGCAGCAGTCGGCGCTGCGCGGCCTGTCGATCTTCGCCGGTGACGGCAAGGTGTCCGGCTATATCGCCGTGACCCGCTTCCTGGAGCAACTGCCGTCGGCCGAACAGGAAAAGGCCGCCGATATCTTCATGAAGATCCTCAACGGCAGCATGTGGGAGCTCTGGCAGGCGGCCCGCGCCAAGGATGGCCTGGCGGCGGTGAGCAGCGACGAGAAGCATGGTCGCTTCCTGCAGCTTTCCATCAATGCGCTGGCTGATGCCGCCTTCTATCCGGCCCCGGTGTTCCTGCAACTATCTGGCTTCCAGGAGATCAAGGCATCGGTGCTGCAGGTGACGCGTTCGCCGGGCAAGAAGGTGGTCTACCTGGGCTGTCTGTTCCTGGTGCTGGGGGTGTTCGCGATGCTGTACATCCGCGAGCGTCGTCTGTGGATCTGGATCAAGCCGGCCGCCGATGGCCAGGGCAGCCAGGCGCTGATGGCCATGAGCACCCAGCGCCGTACGCTGGACTTCGACAAGGAATTCGAGCAGATGAAGGGCCGCCTCTCGGGGGCGGTATCGCCGGCCGCAAGCGGAACCGGTAAAGATTGAACATGCAATTGAACATGCCGCCGACGTATGGCGGTTATCATCCGGAGCAGATCAGCGCGCCAGCCGCTTTGGCTGGCACCGCCCGGGACAGCAGCAGTGGAGAACACAATGGAACTGACCCAAGCAAACCAGGCCTATTCTGAAGAACAGGGCTTCTTCCGCCGCCTTGGCATCGTGGACTGGCTCTACGCCGCCCTGCTGGTGGCCGGCGCGCTGTACGCCTTCGGGCGCTTCGGCGCCTACATGGATTACTACGAGAAGGCGGTGCTGCTGCTGGCCGCACCCACCTTCGCCTGGCTGGGCTGGCACTGGAAGCCGGTACGCCTGCTGATGGTGGTGATCGCGGTGCTCTCGCTGGGTGCCATCGCCATGTACGGCGGCGCACTGGAGTTGGCCGACAAGAAGTTCTTCCTGAAATACATGCTCTCCAGCCAGTCCGCCATTCTCTGGATGAGTGCGCTGTTCTGCCTGTCCACCCTGTTCTACTGGGGCGGCCTGGCCACCACCGCCGGCACCGGCAACGCCATCGGCTCGCGCCTGTGCTGGGCGGCCGTGGTGCTGGGCTTTACCGGCCTGATGGTGCGCTGGTACGAGTCCTACCTGATCGGGCCGGACGTGGGCCACATCCCCATTTCCAACCTGTATGAAGTCTTCATCCTGTTCTGCCTGATCACGGCGCTGTTCTATCTGTATTACGAAGAGCGCTACGCCACCCGCCAGCTGGGTGCCTTCGTGCTGACCGTCATCACGGCGGCGGTGGGCTTCCTGATGTGGTATACCGTCTCGCGGGATGCGGCCGAGATCCAGCCTTTGGTACCGGCGCTGCAAAGCTGGTGGATGAAGATCCACGTGCCGGCCAATTTCATCGGTTATGGCACCTTCGCCCTGGCCGCCATGGTGGCCGTGGCCTATCTGCTGCGCGAGCGTGGTTACCTGGCCGATCGCCTGCCCCCGCTGGAGGTGCTGGATGATGTGATGTACAAGGCCATCGCCGTCGGTTTCGCCTTCTTCACCATCGCCACCATCCTGGGTGCGCTGTGGGCGGCCGAAGCCTGGGGCGGCTACTGGTCGTGGGACCCGAAGGAAACCTGGGCGCTCATCGTCTGGCTCAACTACGCGGCCTGGTTGCACATGCGCCTCATGAAGGGCCTGCGCGGCCGTGCCGCGGCCTGGTGGGCGCTGGTCGGCCTGCTGGTGACCACCTTCGCTTTCCTGGGAGTCAATATGTTCCTCTCGGGTCTGCATTCCTACGGCGAACTTTGATGGCGTCGGCGGCTCCTTGATCAGGGCGGCCTCGCCCCCTGAACCATAAGGAGCAAGCATGAACGACAGCACCCTGGCGCCGGAACTGGTCATCTTCGATTGCGACGGCACCCTGGTCGACAGCGAAGTGGTGGCGGCGCGGGCCTGGTCCGAGTACGTGGCCAACTATGGCGTGAGCCTGAGCGCTGAGGAAGCGCTGGCGCGCTTTCGCGGCGTCAGCATGAAGTGGTGCATTTCCCACATCGAACAATTGCACGGCCAGGCGCTGCCCGCCCATTTCGAAGAAGAATTGCGCGCGCTGATGGGCAGCCTGCTCGAGCAGCACCTGCAGCCGATCAGCGGTGCCGTGGAGATGCTGGAAAAGCTGCACCTGCCCTTCGCCCTGGCCTCCAACGCCCCGCATCACAAGATCGAGCTGTGCCTGCGCGTCACCGGCCTGCTGCCGCATTTCGCCGGGCGTATCTTCAGTGCCTACGATGTCCAGCGCTGGAAACCCGATCCCGCGCTCTTCCTGTTTGCCGCCGAACGCTTGGGCGTGCCGCCGCAGCGCTGCACCGTGGTGGAGGACAGCCTGCCGGGCGTGCAGGCGGGTCTGGCGGCCGGCATGAAGGTGATCGCCCTGCAGGAGCATGCGCCGCACCCGGAGCTGCCCGCCGGCGTGGCGGTCATCACCCATCTCGGGCAACTGCATGCGCAGCTTGCCTGAGTGCGCAGGCTTTCCAAGCAATGGCCGGCTTCGGTAAGATCACTCACACTTTTCACCCTGGGTAACCTTGGAAAGCATGCTCCACCCCATCGACCGCGAACGGCAGATCATCTATTGCGACCGGGCCATCGAAGTGCGCCCCCTGGGTTTGCGCGAAGCGCCGGCATTGTTCGACGCCGTGCGCCAATCGATGCAGGCGATCAGCCAGTGGGAGGCCTGGTGCACCCCGGATTACAGCCTGGTCGACGCCAAGCTGTTCCTGCAGCGCGCCATCGAGCAATGGCAGGTCCATGCTGCCTATGACTTCAACATCATCGATCGCACCAATGGCCTGGTGATCGGGTCGGTTGCCGTCAATCAGGTCAGCCAGCTGAACCAGATGGCCAACCTGGGCTATTGGATCCGTGACGGTTATACCGGCCGCGGCATCGCCGCCGTGGCGGCCCGGGCCGCGGCCGCTTTCGCCTTTGCCAAGACCGGCCTCACCCGCCTGGAGATCGTGGCCCAGGCCGGCAATCTGCGCAGCCAGCGGGTCGCGGAGAAAACCGGGGCGACGCTGGAATGCCTGGCCCGCAATCGTCTGGTATTTCATGGCGAGCCACGCGATGCCACCGTCTTTTCACTGGTCCCGAGCGACCTGGGACGGCCGGTACCGGTGCATACCTGACCCCTGTCGCATCCTCTGATAAAAATGCCGGCAGGTAATCTTCTGTCGCTTTTTCGTCGCCTGAACTGAAATAAAGATACGTTTCGCAACAAAATTTTTGATCAGTCTTTGGTCAGAAAACCTGCACAATCCCGTCCATTCTGACAGCGCTGTCAGCCTTGATGGCTGCGGGTTTGCGCCGTTTTTGCGGGGCCGCATAAAAAGATTGTCGTGAAGTAATTTCGATTTGGCTGACAAAATACTGACTTTTCACGTATTCCAAATCGCTGCTCGGGCGTTACATAGCTAAAGCGCTGTCAAGAAACGTAGCGCTTTGTGTATCTGGAGCAGTTTCCCGGAATCAGGCAGCAAGCAAGATCTTCCGGGGCGCTGCGTGTTCTCCCGAAAAAAACTCAGGACGGGAGAACGTTGAGCGTCAGCGACGTAAGAGGAAATACGATGCAAGCCATACAACGCAACAAGACCACGAACAATAATCACGCCGGCCGCGCCGCCCAACAATACGTCATGGGCGGGGAAGCGCGCACTTCCCGCCTGGCCAAGCGCCTCAAGGGTGCCGAGGCGGTACATCAGGACGATGATTGCAACGCGCGTTACGACAAGATCTCCAAGCAGATGGATGACGCGCTGGAGGGCGGTTCGCCCCAGCGCTTCAAACGTCCCAAGATGGAAAGCGACATCATCGCGCGTTGATGCCTGCTCAATGAAAAACAGCCGGAGGCAGGTCCGCTCCGGCTGTCATTTTCTCCAGCATGGGCTGCTGGCGTGAGGTTTTCTGAATTTTCGTCACGCAGCCCCGGGGGCCAAGCCTGGAGGTCCAGGCCTAGAGATTTTCCTCGCGCGGGTCCCGTGCCAGCAGCCTGGCAACCATCTCCTGCACCGAAACGCCATCGAACAGTGCCGCCGCCACGGCATCGGTGATCGGCATGTCGATGCCTTTTTCGCGTGCCAGTGCGCGCACCGCCTGTGCACAGCGCACGCCTTCGGCAACGTGACCCAGCTCGGTCACGATATCTTCCAGCTTCTTGTTCTGCGCCAGCCCCAGCCCCACGCGACGGTTGCGGGAGAGGTCGCCGGTGCAGGTCAGGATCAGGTCACCCACGCCCGAGAGTCCCATGAAGGTCTCGGGACGCCCGCCTAGCGCCACCCCCAGCCGGGTGATTTCTGCCAGACCGCGGGTGATCAGCGCAGCGCGGGCATTCAATCCCAGTTGCAGGCCATCGGCCACGCCCGTGGCGATGGCCAGGATGTTCTTGACCGCACCGCCAATCTCCACCCCCACCAGGTCATCGCTGGAATAGATGCGGATATTGTTGCCATGTACGGCCTTGACCACGCGTTCGCACAGGGCCGCGTCGGCACCGGCGATGGTCAGCGCGCAAGGCAGGCCGCGCGCCACTTCCTGCGCAAAGGATGGCCCCGACAGCACGCCGGCCGGCAGGTCGCTGCCCAGGACCTCCTGCACAACCTGATGCGGCAACAGGCGCGTACCTTCTTCCAGCCCCTTGCACAGCCAGACCAGGTTGGGAATCGGGTGATGGCGCAGATGGCCCGCCAGTTCACGCAGGCCGGAGACCGACGAGGCGGCGATCAGCAGCGACTCGGCCGGATCGGCGCAGACGTGCTGTACGGCGGCGTCGAAATCGGAACCGACCTGCAGCTCCGGCGGCAGGGCAAATCCGGGCAGGTAGAGGCGGTTTTCGCGCTGCTGGTCGGCTTCCTGCATGGCCTGGGCATTACGGCCCCACAGCACGACCTGATGCTTGCGCGCCAGCGGGATGGCTAGCGCGGTCCCCCATGCGCCGGCGCCCAGAATGGTGATCTTCATGGCAGGTCCGTTCAGTCGCCCCAGACGTCGCCGGCCTTCACGAAGCCGCTCTGGCCATCGCGATGGCGCACCTTGACCCAGCCGTTGTTGGGGCTCTCCAGCATTTCCAGCAGCACCGACTTGTCGGCGCTGAAGACCACCGGGCTGCTTTCATCGGCCGCATTGAAGACGCGGGCGTTGGTCGCCGACACCACCAGCATGCGCTTGGGCGTGAGGGTCTTGGACTGGACCCAGGAAAGGGTTCCGGCGGCATCCCTGACCTTGCTCCATTCGCCATAGGTCAAGACCACTTCCACCGGCATGCCACGCGGCGCAACGTAGACGCGACGACCTTTCTCGGAAGGGGCGTCGTACATGATGGCGGGGGCCGCACCGACCGACTTGAAGTCCAGGGCCAGGGCATCCTTGGCCATGAAGGCGCCGAGCAGGGTGGCGGAAAGAATCAGGGACAGGCGTTTCATTGAGAAAGTCTCCGCAGAAGGGAAAGCGCCGCAGCGTGGGCTGCGGCGGCTTGGTGTCGTGCCGGCAGGCCGCAGGGGATGCGGCCGTCCGGCAGGCGGACAAGTGCTGAAAGCAGGATGGTGAAACCGGATCAGTTGACGGCGGTGGAGCCGTTGTTGACCAAGGTTGCGCCTTGCTGCTCGGCCAGCGCCTGCAGGCGCTGCTGGTAGAACACCTCGAAGTTGATCTCGGCCAGGTGCACCGGCGGGAAACCGGCGCGGGTGATGGCGTCGGCGATGTTGGCGCGCAGGTACGGGTAGATGATGTTGGGGCAGCCGATGCCCAGCAGCGGGTCCAGCTGTTCGGCGGGCACGTTGCGGATCTCGAAGATACCGGCTTGCTTGCCCTCGACCAGGAAGGCGACCTTGTCCTTGACCTTGGCGGTCACGGTGATGGTCACGGTCGATTCGAAGACGCCTTCAGCCAGCGCCTCGGCACCGACGTCCACCGACACTTCGATCGAGGGGGCTTCCTGCTCCAGGAAGATGGCCGGCGAATTCGGCTGTTCCAGCGACAGATCCTTCAGGTAGACGCGCTGGATCTGGAAAACGGGTTGCTCTTGGGCTTCTTGGTTCTGTTCCGACATGGATCTCTTTCAGGTTCGGTGAATCGATAGGGGAGGTTTGCTGTCCTGGCGTCAGGCTTGCAGCAGCGGGTCCAGCTTGCCGGCGCGGTCCATTGCGTTCAGATCGTCAAATCCGCCGACATGGGTGTCGCCGATATAGATCTGTGGCACGGTGCGACGGCCTGTCTTTTGCATCATCAGCTCGCGCTGTTGAGGTTCGAGGTCCACGCGGATCTTGTCGATCTGCGTGATCCCCTTGCTGGCGAGCAAGCGCTCGGCCATCATGCAATACGGGCATACGGCGGTGCAGTACATCGTGACCGGGGCGCTCATTTTGCCTCCTTGGTGGTCAGCGGCAGGCCCTGGCCCTGCCAGGCGTCGATGCCGCCATGCAGGCCGTAGACCTCGGTAAAACCGGCCTTCTTGAGCGAACCCTCGGCGCGATTGGCCTGGGTGCCGTTCTTGCAGACCACGATGACCGGACGGCCCTTCATCTTGTCCAGTTCGCCGATGCGCTGCGGCAACTCCTTCAGGGGGATATTGCGGGCTTCGCGCAGGTGGCCGGCGGCGAATTGTTCCGGTTCACGCACGTCCAGCACCAGCACCTTGCCCTGGTTGAGCATCTGCGTGGCCTGTAGCAGGCTGAGCTTGTTGCCACGCTGTTGCAGGTAGGGAACCAGCAGGGTACCGCCAGAGACCAAGGCCAGGGCGATCAGGAAAATATTGTCGATGATGAATTTCACGGCAGTCCAATGAGTTTACTGAATCCCGGCATTATAAAATAGAAGCATTCGTGGTTTGCATCCGGACCGAACAGTCTAAGGTCTGCACCCGGTCTCGCGTAGTCGACCTTGGGGCAACCGCACCGCTTTCTCCATCATCAAAACTAGTCCCGCTATGTACAAAATCGTATTCATGCGCCACGGCGAATCGACCTGGAACCTGGCCAACCGCTTCACCGGCTGGGTCGATGTCGACCTCACCGAAAAAGGCGTGGCCGAAGCCCGTCAGGCCGGCAAGCTGCTCAAGGAAGCCGGTTTCTCCTTCGACCTGGCCTATACCTCGGTGTTGAAGCGCGCCATCCGCACCCTCTGGACCACGCTGGATGAAATGGACCAGATGTACATCCCCATCAAGAACGACTGGCGCCTGAACGAACGCCACTACGGCGCCCTGCAAGGTCTGAACAAGGCCGAGACCGCCGCCCAGTATGGCGACGAGCAGGTGCTGGTCTGGCGTCGCAGCTACGATACCCCGCCCAACCCGCTGACCCCGGGCGAAGAGCGCGATGCCTTCGGCGACGCCCGCTACGCCGGCCTCTCGCGCGAACAGGTGCCGCTGACCGAATGCCTGAAGGACACTGTGGCCCGCGTGCTGCCGGCCTGGAATGATTCCATCGCCCCGGCCATCCGTGCCGGCAAGCAGATCATCATCTCCGCCCACGGCAACAGCCTGCGCGCCCTGATCAAGTACCTCGACGGCATCAGCGACAACGATATCGTCGGCCTGAACATCCCCAACGGCCAGCCGCTGGTCTATGAGCTGGACGCCGATCTGAAGCCCATCAAGAGCTACTACCTGGGCGACCAGTCCGCCATCGAGGCCGCACTCAAGGCCGTGGCCAATCAAGGGAAGTCGAAATAAAACTGCGTTTCTCCAGCAAGGCGCCGGCCGCACTGGCCGCGCCCGTTCCCGGCAAGTGCACAGCACCGGCGCGCTCCGACCTGTTGGCCGACGCGCTGCGGGGACGTTTGCGCCCGCTGGTCCACGCACTGGCCGGATTGGCGTGCCTGTGGCTGGCACTGTCTGCAGCCCAGGCCCAGCCGATTACCGAACGGACCAGGCAGAAGCAGGCCGCCGAGAAGGAACGTGCCGACCTGCAGCAGCGTCTGACCAGCCTCAAGCGCGACATCGACCAGACCGAAACCGCCAAGGACAACGCCGCCGACGCGCTGGCCGTCTCCGAACAGGCCATCTCCAAGGCCAATCGTTCCCTGCGCGACCTGGCCCAGGAACAGCAGGAAACCGAGTCCCGCCTGGCACAACTGGTCAAGCAGCTCAATGAGCTCACCGCCCTGGTCAACGCCCAGCAGGCCCAGCTTTCCAGGCTTCTACGCGAGCAGTACGTGGCCGGTAATGAAGATCGCATCAAGTTGCTGCTCTCCGGGGACAACCCCAATCGCATCAACCGTGAATTGCAGTACATGGGCTATGTCTCCCAGGCCCAGGCCAGGTTGATCGAAACCCTGCGCGCCAACCAGCAGGCCATCCGCGCCAACAAGGCCGACACCCAGAACGCCAAGTACGAACTGGAAGAAATCGCCCAGGAAGAACTGGAACAGAAGAAGGTCCTGGAGCGCGAAAAGGGCCGTCGCCAGACCTTGCTGTCGCAACTCTCCACCAAGCTCAATGCCCAGCGCCAGGAGGTCGGTCGCATCGAGCAGGACCAGCAGCGCCTCTCCAGTCTGGTGGACAAGCTGGCGCAGATCATCGAACAGCAGAAAAAGGCCGAAGCCGAAGCCCGCGAAAAGCGGCGCCAGGAACAATTGGCCAAAGCCAGGGCCGAACGCGAGAAGCGGCTGGCTGAACAGCGCGCCCGGGCGGCCGAGCGCGCCGCCGAAGCGGCACGGGCCGCCAGGGAGGGCAAGCCGGTACCGAAGCAGCCCGACCCGGCCGACGCCATCGACGATGACGAACCGCCGCAGAGCACCTCCCTGGCGCGCAACGACACCCTGCCCGAGCCGCAGTCGGACAATTTCGGCAAGCCCTTCGCCAGCCTGCGCGGCCAGCTGCACCTGCCGGTCAAGGGTGACCTGACATCGAAATTCGGCAGTCGCCGGGGTGACGGACCGACCAGCCGGGGCCTGTTCATCCGCGCCCACGAAGGCTCGGAAGTGCGCGCCGTGGCGGCCGGCCGGGTGGTCTTCGCGGACTGGTTGCGCGGCTTCGGCAATCTGATCATCGTGGATCACGGCAATCAGTACATGACGATTTATGGCAACAACCAGTCGGTGCTCAAACGTGCCGGCGATGTGGTAAAAGCGGGCGACACTATTGCTACTGCAGGCAACAGCGGCGGTAACGAGCAATCGGGTTTATACTTTGAAATGCGGTATCAAGGCCGCGCATTCGACCCACTGGGGTGGGTAACTACTAGGTGACACATGGGCAGCAAACTCAAGAATATCGGTTTGATCGGGTTGGGCATGGTGGCAGGCGCCACTGCGATGATTCAGTTCGACGCCATCGCGCAGAAGAATGCAACGGCGTCGCTGCCCCTGGAGGAGCTGCGCCAGATGGCCGACGTGTTCGGCCTCATCAAGTCGGATTACGTCGAGCAGGTCGACGACAAGAAGCTGCTGACCGAAGCCATTTCCGGCATGGTCGCCTCGCTTGATCCGCACTCCGCCTATCTGGACAAGAAGGCCTACAAGGAACTGCGCGAAGGCACCATGGGCAAGTTCGTGGGCCTGGGTATCGAAGTCGGCATGGAAGATGGCTACGTCAAGGTCATCTCCCCGATCGAGGATTCGCCGGCCTTCCGCGCCGGGATCAAGGCCGGTGACCTGATCACCCGCCTGGACAGCACCCCGGTCAAGGGCCTGACCCTGGATGAAGCCGTCAAGAAGATGCGCGGCGAACCCAACACCAAGATCACCCTGACCATCGCCCGCAAGGAAGAGGACAAGCCCATCATCCTGACCATCACCCGTCAGGAGATCCGCGTGCAGAGCGTCAAGTCCAAGGTGATCGAACCCGGCTACGCCTGGCTGCGCGTGACCCAGTTCCAGGAGCCGACGGTGGACGACATGTCCAAGAAGCTGGCCGCTATCTACGCCCAGGAGCCCAACCTGAAGGGCATCGTGCTGGACCTGCGCAACGATCCGGGCGGCGTGCTGCCGGGCGCCATCGGCGTGGCTGCAGCCTTCCTGCCCAAGGATTCGGTGGTGGTGTCCACCAACGGCCAGCTCCCCAGCTCCAAGCAGACGTTCTACGCCAAGCGCGAATACTACGCCGCCAACCCGCTGTCGGACCCGCTCTCGCGCCTGCCGGATGCCATCAAGAAGGTGCCGATGGTGGTCCTGATCAACAGCGGCTCGGCCTCGGCTTCCGAAATCGTGGCCGGCGCCCTGCAGGATTACAAGCGCGCCACCATCATGGGTACCCAGTCCTTCGGCAAGGGTTCGGTGCAGTCGGTGATCGCCCTGCCGCCGGAAAAGAACACCGCCGTCAAGCTGACCACCGCCCGCTACTACACGCCCAAGGGTCGTTCCATCCAGGCCCGTGGCATCGTGCCGGACATCATGGTGGACGAATTCCCCGATGGCGATGGCCTGAACGGCCTGCGTCTGCGTGAAGCCGACCTGTCCAAGCACCTCTCCAACGACACCGACAAGTCGGCCGAAGTGAAGGCGCAAGCCCTGGACGAGCAGTCGGAAGAACGCCTGATCGCCGCCGAGAAGAAGCGCAAGCCGCTGGAATTCGGCAGCAAGGACGACTTCCAGCTGGGACAAGCCCTGAATCACCTCAAGGGCTTGCCGGTGAAGGTCTCCAACGCCAAGCCGGAAGTGCGCAACGAAGAGGGCAAGAACGCCACCCCGGTCAAGGACGAGCGCAAGGACAACAAGGCGCCGGCCGAGAAGATCGACACCACCAAGTAATCCGCCGCCCTCGGGCTGGCACACCGGGCCGCTAGCTAGCGGCCCTTTTTCATTACTGGAACGAGACACGACCTGACCATGGATGACCAACAGCTGCTGCGCTATTCGCGCCACATCCTGCTCGACGAGATCGACATCGAGGGCCAGACCCGGCTGTTGCAGGGGCATGCCCTGGTGATCGGCGCCGGCGGGCTGGGCTCGCCGGCGGCCATGTATCTGGCTTCGGCCGGCGTGGGCCATATCACCCTGGTCGACCATGACACGGTGGACCTGACCAACCTGCAGCGCCAGATCATGCACACCACCGCGCGCGTCGGCCAGCCCAAGGTCGACTCCGGCCGCGAGGCGCTGCACCAGATCAACCCCGGTGTGCAGGTCACGGCACTGGCCGAGCGGGTCGAAGGCGAGCGCCTGCAGGCGCTGGTGGTCGATGCCGATGTGGTGCTGGACTGCAGCGACAACTTCGCCACCCGTCACGCCGTCAACCGCGCCTGCGTGGCGGCCGGTGTGCCGCTGGTCTCGGGCGCGGCGATCCGCTTCGACGGCCAGGTCAGCGTCTTCGACAGCCGCCAGGAAAAGGCCCCCTGCTATGCCTGCCTGTTCCCGCCCGAGCGCGAGTTCGAGGAAGTGCAATGTTCCACCATGGGCGTCTTCTCGCCGCTGGTCGGCATCATCGGCACCATGCAGGCGGCCGAGGCCATCAAGCTGCTGGCCGGCATCGGTCGCTCCCTGGCCGGGCGCCTGCTGCTGCTGGACGCCCGGGAGATGGAATGGACCTCGATCACCGTGGGCCGCGACCACCAGTGCCCGGTCTGCGCGCAGCGGCACGACTGAGCGCCGTAGCTTGCTGCCCGGTCTTCTGGTATAAACTCGGTTGGATGTTGCAATGCAATTGCTACGCGGCATCAAGCCAGGCTGATGTTCGGAACGACCATAATTCATAAGCGCGATCAGCCCGCCCCGCCTTGCCCGTCAAAGGGGAGTCATGAACCGCTCCATGAACCACCGCGCCGCCGGCGCGTCGCTGCCCGAGGTCAGGATCCTGTTGTGCCCGAGGCTTGGCATCCGGAATCGTTGGTGTACAATCCTTGACCGCGAAAAAGCGTACGCCATCGGCCTGCAGGCCAGCCCGGAGATCCCGCAACGGCCCCACCGAGCGTCAACGTCAATCGAAGAGGTGCCCACGCGGCTAGGGAAGTGGATTCAAAAGCGACCTGTTCCGGCAGCCAAGTATCAGCCGGGATAATGGATATAGTTGAAAAACCCGTAGTATTGAAAGTAAGCGAAGTGGCAACCAAGACTCCCAAAACTACCCCTGCAGCGCAGTTGCTGACCGAGGAAGAAATCCTCAAGATGGACGAGAAGGACTACATGAACGAAGCGCAGCTTGCTTTCTTCAAGGCCCGTCTCCAGCAGCTGGAAAAGGATCTGCTCAAGAACGCGGATGAAACCACCGAACACCTGCGCGAAACCGTGCTGGTGCCGGATCCGGCCGACCGCGCCACCATCGAGGAAGAACACGCCCTCGAACTGCGTACCCGTGACCGTGAACGCAAGCTGCTCAAGAAGGTGCAGCAGTCCATCGTGTCCATCGACAACGGCGAGTACGGATGGTGCGAAGAGACCGGCGAACCGATCGGCATCCCGCGTCTGCTGGCGCGCCCGACCGCGACCCTGTCGCTGGAAGCGCAGCAACGCCGCGAGTTGAAGCAGAAGCTCTACGGCGACTGATCCCCGCCCCGCAGGATGAAGCCTGTGCCGCGACGCGGCCAGGCATGGCGCCGGCAGCCCGTGTTGCCGGTGCAGGATCATTGACCCCGGTTTTTCGGACTGGCCAGCTATGAGCCACGGGGTAGAATCCTTCATATCCGAATTTAAAGACCACCGGTAGTACTGCATGTTGAGCGGCATTGCAGGGTGTTCGATGTCAGTACCTTCAGTTCATCGTCAGTAGCCCCTGAAAAAGCTGCAAACGCTGCAAACGCGGTCGAAGCTGTTGCGTCATCCGTATTGCACTGGTCTGCCCGCCTCTGCCCTGTTTTGTGTTGCGTGTGTTTGCAGCCCTGTCGTCCACTTGCCGATCCGTTCCATGAACCGACTGCGTTCCCTGCGTAGCTTCACCGTCATTGCCATGCTGGCGATGTCGTTGCTGTTCGCGCAGATGCTGGGGTTTGTCCACGGCATCGCGCACGCGGGCTGGGCACCGGGCACGGTGCACTCGCTGATCAGCGACGCCCTCTTCGACGAAGCCGAGCCGGCCTCGGTCAGTACCGGTCAGGATGCGCATGTGCACGGTCCCCATGCCCACGACCTGCATCACTCCTGCGTCGCCTACGATGCCGCAGCCCTGTCGGCCGGTGTCCATTTCAGTTTCCCTCCCTTGCCGCTGTTGCCGCCGCTACGCGTGCTGGCCCTGTGGCTGGCGTTCTCCTCGTGGGACGCCCCGCTCAACTGCCATTTCTCCTCCCGCGCCCCGCCGCGCTGAGTTCCTTCCCCTCGCAAGACCCATCTGACTGGTTGCCGGTTGTCCCTCGCGCCTCCGTATGCCGCGCGCCCTCGTTCGTGACGAGGCGCCTGCGTACGGGCGCGTGCTGACGGCCGGTGTATCCGCGCCGCCTGTCTCCACCAGAACAGGACAGGCAGCGCCTCGCGCAAAACAAGGAATTCACAATGGCTTTCCAACGCCAACTCATTGCTTCGGCCGTCCTCACCGCCCTGGCTGCCTGGTCCATGTCCGCTACGGCCCAGACCACCTCTGCGACCACCACTGACTCCGCCGCGCTGGCCGCCACCCCGCCGGCTGCGCCCGCACCAGCGCCCCTGCAGCCCATCGTCGTCACCGCCACCCCCTTCGCATCACAGGAAGACGTGCAGGTGCTCGCGCCCGCCAAGGTGATCACCGGCGACGAACTGCGCAACAAGCTCGGCAACTCCCTGGGTGACACCCTCTCCGGCGAATTGGGCGTGTCGGCCTCGGCCTTCGGCGCCGGTGCATCGCGTCCCATCATCCGCGGCATGGAAGGCCCGCGCGTGATGATCCTGCAGAACGGCATGGGCGTCTCCGATGTTTCCACCGTCTCCAACGACCACGCCGTCGCCACCGAAGCCGCCACTGCGCGCCAGATCGAAATCCTACGTGGCCCGGCCGCGCTGCTGTACGGTTCGGGCGCCATCGGTGGCCTGGTCAACGTGGTCAACGACCGCATCCCGACCGAACTGGTGGGCAAGCCCACCGGCACCGTCGAAGCCCGCTACGGCACCGTCGACGGCGAAAAGAACAGCTCCTTCTCGCTGGACACCTCGGCCGGCCAGATCGGCCTGCACCTGGACGGCAACTATCGCGACACCGACAACTACAAGATCCCCGGTAATGCGCGCCAGGGCGATACCGCCAGCGCCTCCGGTCGCCTGCCCAATTCCTTCACCCACGAGACCAGCCTGGGTGCCGGCATTTCCTACGTCGCCAACTGGGGCTATATCGGCCTGTCGGCGGCAACCCTGGATGATCACTACGGCATCCCCACCGATGAAATGTCCTTCATCGACCTGCACCAGAACCGCTACGACCTCGACACCGTCGTCAACAACCCGTTTGCCGGCATCGAGAAATTCCGCTTCCGCATGGGTTATACCGATTACACCCATATCGAAAAGGAGCAGGATGGCACCCCCGCCACGGTGTTTGCCAACCGCGCCCTGCAGACCCGCTGGGAGTTGACCCACGCACCGCTGGCCGGTTGGCACGGTACCTTCGGCATACAGACCGAGCAGAGCAATTACTCGGCCCTGTCGGCCGACACCGGCGCGGCCGAACTGACTCCGCCGACCCGTTCCACCTCGTTTGCCGGCTTCCTGGTCGAAGAACGTCAGTTCGGCCAGGTGCTGGTCAGCGGCGGCCTGCGCGGCGAGAGTGTCAAGCGCAGTCCCGACAGCGGCAGCGGCCTGCCAGGACGGGACTTCAGCCTGCTGTCCTGGTCCACTGGTGCCCTGTGGAGCTTCCAGCGGGGCTATGGCCTGGGCCTGACCTATTCGTTCGCCCAACGCGCACCGACGGTGGAAGAGCTGTACTCCAACGGCCCGCACGAATCGACCGCCACCTTCGACATCGGCGATAACCAGCTGAAGAAGGAAACTTCACACAACATCGAACTGAGCCTGCAGAAGACCGAAGGCCTGGTGCGCTGGAAGGGCAATGTCTTCCGCAACAAGGTCAACAACTACATCTACGGCCGTACCAACGGCCAGGTCGATGACAGCGGTGCTGCAGATCCCACCGGCGAATTCACCCAGCGCTTCTGGTCGCAGGCCGACGCCACCATCCGTGGCGTGGAAGCCGAGATCAGCTACAACTGGAACGGCGAAGGCCTCTCCAGCCGGGTCTTTGCCGACACCTCGCGTGGCACCCTCGATAGCCTCGGCAACCTGCCCCTGCAGCCGGCCACCCGCTATGGCGTCGAGATGGCCTACAAGACCGGCCCCTGGGCCAGCGGCGTGAAGGTGTTGCGCGCCCAGAAGCAGGATCGCCTGGCCTCCTTCGAAAACTACGAGACCCCGTCCTATACCCAGCTGGACGCCAACCTGTCCTACACCCAGCGCCTCAATGGCGTGAAGCTGACCTGGTTCGCCCTGGCGCGCAATCTCCTGAACCAGGACATCCGCCTGTCCACCTCGGTGCTGCGTGAATCGGTGCCACTGGGTGGCCGCAACTTCATCGTGGGGGTGCGCAGCGCCTTCTGATCGCTGATCACGACCGACAGGCCAGCGGACCCGGATCCGCTGGCCCTCCAGTGCGAGCGGGAGACTGCGCCTCCCGCCAGCGCGGCTTGCCCGCCGTCTCCGCAAGGAGGCGCCGGGCTTTTTTTGCGCCCCGGGTCGGGGCGCGCTGGATCAACTGCATGGCCGCATCACGGTGCCGGCGGGAAGTCCAGAACGGTGTCGTTCACACGGTTGAACAGGTTGGTGAAGGTGATCGCAGTCACGGCCAGCAGGGTATCGACGATCTGCGCATCGCTATAGACAGCCCGCACGCGTGCCACCACGTCGGCCTCGACGGTGCCGCTGCTGCCCACCAGCAGGCGGGCGAAATCGGCCAGCACGTCCAGCTTGTCGTCGCCGGAGGCCTGGCCGTGGCGCACGCCCTGGATGGCCTGGGCCGACAGACCGACCTTCTTGCCCATCAGCGAGTGCGCCGCCAGGCAGTAGTCGCAACCGGCCTTTTCGCTCACGGCCAGCTTGATGGCTTCGATTTCCTGGGCCGACAGGCTGCTCTTGCGCAGAGCGCCATCCAGATGCAGGGCCGATTCCAGGGCGACCGGGCTGAGCGAGCCGATGCCGGCGTAGGCATTGGGCACCATGCCGACAGCCGACTTGATGGCGGCAAACAGTTGGGCGGCCTGGCCGGTGGCTTCGGTAACGGGGGTAGTGGTAAGACGGGGCATGACAGTTCTCCTGTGAGAGGTTAGCGCCGGCGTTGGCGGGATTGCCGTGAGTGCCGTGTTGCGCATGGATGTACTGTAGGCCTGTAGATTGAAATTATGAATGCTTGAAAATGACTTAAAATTGCTCAAAAAACTCAACCACCCTGAATTCGTTGAAGGAATCCGCCGATGGACGCGCTCAGTCGTCTCCTCTCTCTCCACCCCGTGCGAGCCGGGCTGGATATCCGCTGCCGCTTCGGCCAGCCCTGGGACCTGCCCAATCCGGCCTTGCCCACCGGGGTGGCCCCGTATCACTTCATCCTGGAAGGGCAGGCCCAACTGCAGCTGCCCGATAGCGAAGCCCTGACCCTGCAGGCCGGCGACCTGGTGATCCTCACCCGTGGCGCCGCCCACCATCTCTCCATCGCTCCCGCCACCCCTGCCACCCAGGCCAGTCCTGTGCGCCTGGGCAGCACGGCGGCGCCGGTCACGCTGCATGTCAACGATGACCAGGGCGGAGGCAGCCAGCCTCTCTCCGATTTCCTCTGTGGACAATTTCATTTCGAGGCCCCGCATTCCAACGCCCTGATGCAGGCCCTGCCCGAGCTGCTGCTGGTGCGCAGCGCCGAACTGCCCGAAGGCGATGGCCTGCGCACGCTGGCCACGTTGTTGCGCAACGAATGCGGCGGCGCCGATGGACAGGGTGAACTGCGCTCCGGCGCCCAGGCCGTGGTGGCCGGGCTGGCAGCGGCCCTGTTCGGCCTGGCCCTGCGCGCCTGGCTGGCACGGGGCGGTCCGCAACCGGGTTTGCTGGCGCTGCTGGCGCATCCGGTCTTGCAGAGCGCGATGCAGGCCATGCTGGAATCACCCCAGGAGGACTGGCCGCTGCCGCGCCTGGCCGGCCTGTGCCACATGTCGCGTGCCACCTTCGTTCGACGCTTCCAGGAAGTGGGTGGCACCACGCCTGGTGAGGTTCTGCAGCAGTTGCGCATGGCGCGCGCCGCCCGCCTCTTGAGCTACAGCAAGCTGGGTACGGCACAGATCGGCGAAGCAGTGGGTTATCAGTCGGAAGCGGCCTTCAATCGCGTCTTCAAGAAATACAGCGGACTCGGGCCGGGTGCCTACCGGCGCAAGAGCAGGGCCGCAGAGGCGGTGGGAGAAGAGGGCGGGGGCTAGGGCAGGGGGGAGGAGGAGGGGCGGCGGGGCGGAGGGATTCAGCGGATCGGCAGGCGGATGGTGTTCTTCACCTCTTCCATCACCGCATAGGTATGCGTCTCGCGCACGCCTTTGAGCTGCAGCAGCGACTTGCCCAGGAATTCTCGATAGGCATTCATGTCCTTGACCCGCGACTTGACCAGATAGTCGAAGCCGCCCGCCACCATGTGGCATTCCATGATCTCGGGAATGCTCTGCACGCTCTTCTTGAACTCGGCGAAGACATCCGGCGTGGTGCGGTCCAGCACCACCTCGATGAACACCAGCAGCGACACATCGAGCAATTCCGGATTCAACTGCGCCGCAAAACCCAGGATATAGCCTGCCTCCTGCAGCTTGCGCACCCGTTCCAGGCAGGCTGCCGGCGACAGGTTCACACGGGCGGCGAGATCGACGTTGCTGATGCGACCGTCGTTTTGCAGCTCCGCCAGAATTTTCTTGCTGATCTTGTCGAGTCCGGCCATGGTTTCTGAACTTTATTCAGTTAAAAAAATTTAGAATGAATTTTATTCTGATTATAAAGGGAATAAACGCGCCTAATATCAAGGAAGAGTCAATAGAATCCTCCCTCATAAAAAACACAACGTAATGCGGGCATGAAGCGCCGGAAACGGCCTTCTGCGCGGATGACAGCAGTATCTCGGCCAGAGTGTTGACGAGTTTTGTTTTGCCAGGGCTTGCCTGCGCTTACCCCTGTATTCGCAGAAAGTACAGCATCAACGGAATTGCATCACCCGCGCCCACAAGGCGCGGGGTGGCGCAAATCCTGCTTTTCCAGCGTTTTCAATGCAATCACCAACCGCAGTCTGACTTTCTAGAAGAGAGGAAACACCCCATGTTCAAGCGCGTCTCCGGACTCAACATCATCGCAGCCTCGCTGGCGCTGATCCCCGCCTTCGCCATGGCGCAAGAAGCGCAGGTCGTCAAGATCGGTTTCTCCAGCCCCCTGACCGGTCCCCAGGCATCGGCCGGCAAGGACAACCAGGGCGGTCTGATGATGGCAGTCGAGCGTCTGAATGCGCAACCCATCACCGTGGGCGGCAAGAAGATCAAGTTCGAAGTCATCGCCGAAGACGACCAGGCCGATCCCAAGCAGGGCGTGGCCGTGGCACAGAAGCTGGCTGACCAGGGTGTCAAGGCCATCGTCGGTCCCTACAACTCGGGCGTGACCATCCCCGCCTCGCGCGTCTACAACGATGCCGGCATCGTGGTGGCCACCGTCGCCTCCAACCCCAAGATCACCCAGCAAGGTTTTGCCACCCTGTTCCGCGTGGCCGCCAGCGACAGCCAACTGGGCGGCAAGATGGCCCTGTACGCAGCCAAGGAGCTCAAGCTCAAGCGCGTGGCCGTGATCGATGACCGCACCGCCTACGGCCAGGGCCTGGCCGAGGAATTCGCCAAGGTCGCCAAGGCCAACGGCATCGAAGTGGTCAGCAAGGACTTCACCAACGACAAGGCCACTGACTTCACCGCCATCCTGACCTCGATCAAGGGCAAGAAGCCCGACGCCGTGTTCCTGGGCGGCTACGCTCCGCAAGGCGGCCCGATCAAGCGCCAGATGAAGCAACTGGGCATCGACGTCCCCCTGATGGGCGGCGACGGCATCTGCTCGCCGGAAATGGGTCGTCTGGGTGGCGACGCCATCGGCGAGACCGTCTACTGTACCCAAGGCGGCACCATGCTGGACAAGGCCAAGGACGGCAAGATCTTCGCCGACGACTACCAGAAGAAGTACAGCCGTCCTGCCGAAACCTATGCGGTCTCGTTCTATGACGGCATGATGCTGATCGCCCAGGCCATGAAGCAGGCCAACTCCATCGAGCCCAAGGCCTTCGGCCCGGCCCTGGCCAAGATCAGCTACAAGGGCGTGGCTGGTCAGTACGACTTCGACGCCAACCACGACCTGAAGCAATCGCCCGTGACCGTCTATCGCTTCAAGGACGGCCTGCCGGTCCCCCTGACCAGCTACTGATCGGTCCGCCAGACGGCCTGATCCAGCCGCCCGCTTTTGCGGGCGGCGCGCCAGGCGTCCCTTACCCCGCTCCAGAGTTGCACATTCCCGCTTCCCGCCGGCCCAGGCCGGCTCGGGAGCGGTTTGTCGCACCCGCTTGGCCCCGCTTGTACCCCGCCTGTGCCCAGCTTGAGGCTGCCAGGCGGGCCATTTCGGCGGCCGGCGCGGAACAGTGTTAGGCTGTGCCTTTGGCGGCGCGCAGCATACCCGGAAGGAAGTCACATGCTCAGCTACACCCGTACCGTCCAGACCATCGATGCCCACACCGGCGGCGAACCGCTGCGCATCGTCGTCTCCGGGCTGCCCAAGATCCCCGTCGGCACCATCCTGCAGCAGCGCGCCTGGCTGCGCGAACACCGCGACGACCTGCGCTGTTTCCTCATGAACGAGCCGCGCGGCCACGCCGACATGTATGGCGCCTACCTGCTGCCGCCGGTCACCGCCGGTGCCGACTTCGGCGTCATCTTCATCCACAACGAAGGCTATAGCGACATGTGCGGCCACGGCATCATCGCCCTGGGCAAGGTGCTGGTCGAAATGGGTTACGTCGAGCGCACGCAGCCGCAGACCCGCATCTGCTTCGATGCCCCGGCCGGCTTCATCGAAGCCTTCGTCGAGTGGGACGGTGTGCGTGCCGGCAAGGTCAGCTTCAACAACGTACCGGCCTTCATCTATCGACGCGATGTCGAGGTGCAGACCCCCAGCTTTGGCAAGATCACCGGTGACATCGTCTTCGGCGGCGCCTTCTACTACTACATCAACGCCGCCCAGGCCGGCCTGACCGTCAAGCCCGAACTGGTGCGCCAGCTGATCCAGCTGGGCGCCGAGACCAAGGCCGCCGTCATCGCCAAGGTCGCCATCCAGCATCCGCTGGAGCCCGGCCTCAATACGTTGTATGGCACCATCATCGACAGCGAACCCAATTTCCCCGGTGCCGATCAATCCAATGTCTGCATCTTCGCCGACCGCGAGGTGGACCGCTCGCCCACCGGCACCGGTACCTCCGGCCGCGCCGCCCAACTGTTCCTGCGCGGACAGCTGGCGCTGAACCAGGCCTACGTCAACGGCAGCATCGTCGGCAGCAATTTCGGCGTGCGCGTGACTGCCGCCACCCAGGTCGGCGAGTTCGATGGCGCGCTCACCGAAGTCAGCGGCCATGCCCACATCATGAGCACCAACCAATGGGTGCTGGAAGAGTCCGATCCCTTCCCGACCGGCTTCTTCCTGCGCTGAGCGCCCCCTTCGAGACAGGACTTCCATGCACATCCTCGATCCCCACCAGAGCGCCCAGGCGCTGCCCTATGCGGCCCTGGTCGATGCCCTGGCACGCGCCGCGCAGGAACTGGCCAGCGGCGCCATCCGCGCGCCCGAACGCCAGGTCGTTCCCATCGATGCCGCTAGCGTCCTGCTGGGCATGCCGGCCATTGCCGAGGATCTCTCGGTGACCAAGCTGATCACCGTCCACGCCGACAATGCGCGCCATCACCTGCCCGTGATCCAGGGCGAGGTCATCGCCTTCGACACCCACACCGGCCGCCGCCTGGCGCTCATCGATGGTCCCACCGTCACGGGCCGTCGCACCGCCGCCATGAGCATGCTGGGCATACGCACCCTGTTGCCGCGCAGGCCGCAATCGGCACTGCTGATCGGCACCGGCGCCCAGGCCGCCGCCCACGCCGATGCCCTGGTCGAGTATTTCGGCGTATCGCAATTCTGGGTCGCCGCACGCGACCTCGAACGCACCCAGGCTTTTTGCCGCGCTATCAGCGAACGTCATCCGCAGGCCGTGGCCAGTCCGCTCCCGGCACGGATGTTGCAAGAGGAATTACCGCGCACCGACGTGGTGATCGCCATGACCACCTCGCGCGTGGCGGTGATCCCCGAAGGGATCGCAGCGGATACCCTGGCCATTGGCGTGGGCGCCTTCAAGCCTGACATGGTGGAATTCCCGGCCACGCTGTTGCATGCCCGTCGCATCGTCGTCGATGACCTGCCCGGATCGCACCACGAGGCGGGTGATCTGATCCAGGCCAAGGTCGATTGGGCGCAGGTGGTGGGCATCGCCGACGTGCTGGCCGGCAAGGCGCCGGCCGCCACGCTGCACAAGGACGGGGCACTGCCGGTGTTCAAGACCGTGGGCCAGGCGTCCTGGGACCTGGCTGCTGCGCGCGTAATGCGTCAAACCTTGGGGCTCTGAATTTGAACGTGCAATCGCAGGAAATTTGATAAATAATTTACGGTTTTCTGCGATTGCGGTTTTCCTTGCGGCTGTTGTTCCTCTTTTTTTCGTCTTTTTTTCGCATTCCCCTTTTGCAGTTTTTCATATAAATCATCCTCCACAAGGAGACACCGTTTCATGGACATTTTCATCCAGCAGATCATCAACGGATTGGTGCTAGGCAGCATGTACGCACTGATCGCCCTGGGCTA
>NZ_MUXB01000037.1:0-435 GCF_001994935.1 Herbaspirillum sp. VT-16-41 | reverse complement strand
ACCTTTATCTAGCTCCGCTTCGATTACCGTTCCTGTAGCATTAGCTTTCGGATTAGCCTTTAATTCTTCAACTTCCGATACTAAAAGAACCATCTCTAACAAATCATCGATACCCTCATTCTTCAACGCAGAGATATTAACAAAGATCGTACTACCGCCCCAGTCTTCAGGTATTAATTCATACTCTGTTAATTCTTGCATGACACGATCAGGGTTTGCTGATTCCTTATCCATTTTATTAACTGCAACAATAATTGGTACTTCGGCTGCCTTGGCATGATTAATTGCTTCTACCGTTTGTGGCATGACACCATCATCTGCAGCTACAACCAAAATAGCGATATCCGTAACCTCTGCACCTCTTGAACGCATCCTAGCAAAGGCGGCATGACCAGGTGTATCTAAAAATGTTATCTTTTTACCACCGACCTCTAC
>NZ_MUXB01000210.1:0-436 GCF_001994935.1 Herbaspirillum sp. VT-16-41 | reverse complement strand
TGGTCCTCGGTGAGCTCGGGGAAGATGAACGGGGCCGCGTCGATCAGCACGAAGCGGATGTCGGAGGCGTGCAGGTCCGGGTAGTAGCGCAGGGCGTCCCGCACCATGTCCTCGGTCTCGGCGATGGCCTCGCCGCCGGCGAAGCCGCCGCCGACGTAGGTGAAGGTGAGCAGGCGCTTGCGGATCTTCGGATCCTTGGTGGACGCGGGCTCGGCGAGGGTTGCCAGGATGCGGTCGCGCACGGCCACGGCCTCCTCGACCCACTTGAAGCCGATGGCGGCCTCGGCCAGGCCCGGGATGGGCAGCAGGCGCGGCACGGCACCGAGACCCACGACCAGGTAGTCGTAGGAGATCTCCAGCTGTACATCGTCCTCGGTGTCGACCACGACTACGTTCTCGGCGCTGCGGATCTTAGTGACCGATCCGGTGACGACCT
>NZ_MUXB01000072.1:0-2461 GCF_001994935.1 Herbaspirillum sp. VT-16-41 | reverse complement strand
CCGTCACCAGTATGAGCTGATTTGCGTGATCGCTATACTGCACGAGAATATTTACGCCATGGGATGCAAGCGTTGCCGTTATCTCGCCCAGCTCGCCGGGCCGCTCCTGTTTGAGCTTACGGATCACAGGCCTGCGCAGCTCGCGGACATCAAAACCGTGTTGCTCCAGTACCGCTTTCGCCCGTATGCCCTCTTCCACCAGAAAGTGGGCATGCCCTTCATTATTATGGGTAAAGACACCACCACCCTCAAGGCCGATACCGTTACTGCCCAGCGTTTTGCCCAGTTTCGCCAGCTCACCCGGCAGGTTTTTGAGTACTACATAAATATCGTACATCACAAACCTGCCGGGTGAGCTGGCCCAGTGATACGTTGCAGAGCAAACATCCAATTTCGGAAAAAACCATAATTCTTCAGATTGTAGTTTGCTGTAAGAGCAATGTACACACCTAGCACCGCATGAAATAAGATTGGTAGATAAATAACAAAAATCTCTAATAAGATCAAAAATGGAAGATTTCCCATAAAACCTGCTGCTCTATTAAACTCTTCTTCTCCATAAACAGCAAAATGGTTTACTACTAAATGCGTCACCAAATAAAGTCCAATTGGTACTACCCCAAGTAATGAATGTAATCTTCTGTAAAACAACTCCCTATGTACTGCCATTTTTATCCCCCCTTAGTAGGTTAATAGAATTTGTAGTACAATTATTAAAAATAAAGCGCTTTAAAACAAACTTGCTCCTATTTTTAAAATTGTACAATCTTTTTATCAAGTTTATTGTACTTCTAACTATTGTAAGCGTCGTTCCTTCTCATCACAAGGAGGAATGACTAGACTTTGAGGCTCCTTTTCTTCGAGAAGCACAGATGGTGCCTCCACAGCGGTCCCCTTATGAGTCCCCAATTGGTTTTGCATCTGTATAATCGCATGCTGCAGCGCTTTCCTCAGAGCTAATGTGTTATTAAAGCCAACACTGCCATACCAGCGATCGTCCGTGCCGACCCAGACCACAGGGAAGCCGTATACTCCCTCACCCCGGCAGATTTTCGGTGCTCCCTGCATCGTTGTCAATGCATCCAAATAGAACCTGCATCGTTCATCTTCTACTGCATTCAAATGGAGCGGAGAAACTGTTTTCTGAACCTCTTGACGCTTAGCCAGTTTCTCTTCCAAACCCCTATCCAGCCCGCGTAAAACACCCTCCGCAAATGTTTCCCCTGCTCCAATTCCAGCAAATTCCGCCAAGCCACATTAGAAATGCAGTTCCGGCAGTCAATACTACAGCAATCAATAGATAAGAAGTAATTCCCGGATTTTCAATCAGCATTCCGCCTGCTAGGTTATTAAACCCATAAGACATACCGAGAGCCTGGATAAAACCAAGCACGATAGTAAAGTAACGGGTAAACTGAGCTAACTTACGGCGTCCAACCTCCCCCTGCTTAGACCACTCCGTAAACTGAGGAACAACATCCATCTGCAGAAGCTGCACAATGATGGATGCCGTAATGTACGGCATGATGCCCATCGCAAGGATTGAGAAGTTCAGGAGCGCCCCGCCGCCGAATGTATTCAGAACACCGAATACATTAAGTTCGGGGGGGGGGGGGGGGGGGGGGGGGGGGGGGGGGGGGGGGGGGGGGGGGGGGGGGGGGGGGGGGGGGGGGGGGGGGGGAGTCCGGTTTCTACGACAAGAACCCTGCCCGCGAAATTCCGATCAAGCAGATGATGGGCAAGGCGCCGACAGAAAACTCCAAGGGCGTCCGCCTGCCGAACCTGCCGCAGGTGCGTGATATCGAGAACGAAGAGTTCGAGAACATGCTCTCCGGCAAGCAGACCGCCCAGCAGGCGCTCGACAATGCCGTCAAGCGCGGCAATGCAGCCATCAAACAGGCGAACGGCCAGTAAGAGCCGGTTCATGACCGCCCCGTCTGCATGTCTTGCGGACGGGGCTCTTTTCAAGAGGGGCAATCATGGCATCGTCAACGCGTGTCACTTTTCCGAACAAGGTCCTGCCATATCTGCTGCTGGCGCCGCAGCTTAAGTGGCGTCGCGTTGCCTGCGGTCAGTTTGGTCATCACCCCTCCCGCACAAACCAGACAGTTGCCAGCGGCGGGATCGTCACAGAGAGAGAGTGCGCCCTACCGTTCACCGGGATCTCATCACTCTGTACACCACCGCCATTGCCAGCATTGCTGCCGTGGTAGTGCATCGAGTCCGTGTTCAGCTCTTCACGCCAGCGCCCTGGCTGGTTGATACCAAAGCGGTAGTTATGACGCGGAACCGGTGTGAAATTGCTGACGACAATGATAACAAAAATGGACAGTGCCCTGAGCGGACGGGTTGCACCGGTGGTGCCGCGGGCGCGATGGGCGGTTGCGGTAGAACGAAGCGCCTGGTGGCGCATTCTTGTTATCCTCGTTCGCGATGTCACGAGAAGGGCTTCATCTGCTTT
>NZ_MUXB01000024.1:0-2105 GCF_001994935.1 Herbaspirillum sp. VT-16-41 | reverse complement strand
AAAGGGACGCCGCCAATATGATCTTCATGTCCATGTGTGACAATCAAAGCTCTTACCTTTTCTTGGTTCTCTATAAGATAAGACATATCAGGGATAATGAGATCAATTCCTAATAAACTTTCATCTGGGAATTTATTTCCGCAATCGATGACTACGATATCATTTCCATATTCAATAGCGTACATATTTTTCCCAATTTCATTTAAGCCGCCAAGGGCAAAGACTGATATGTTTTTTTCGTCTGTTCTCAATTGAATACCCTCCTGCTTTATATAATAATATAGTATACCCTGTTGATTTATTATTAAATCATCTTATTAAATGCAGTTGATAAATTTAAAGATTCTTTAACGATTAAAAAACAACCTGAAAACCTTTTCCTTATATTTTCACAAATCCCTATCAATCTAAATTCATTTCATGTTTCGGTTGGAGAAAGTGAAACTGGTTTCCTTAGTCCAAATCACGCGGGTGCCGATGACCGCAACGGACCTCTGCGCGAGCGTGACGAGACGGTCACCATCGCCCCCTCCTACAAGTCGAACGAACTGGGGTTCACCAGCTGCAATCCCGGAGGCGGGGTGCTGGCTCCGAGGTCCACGGCGGCCGTGATGGTGCGTACCGAGCCTTCCGATGACGCTCCCTTCCTGGAGGACCCGGCGCTCGCTGCTGTGGGCGCCGAGGACGTGGTGGACGTCTGATCCGCCGGGCGTCACGGGGAGCCGTGCGGGCCACGGTGCTCCACACGGCTCCCCGGACCTACGACGCCCCGACGACCTGACACCCCGACCACCCTGGCGCAGTTTCCCCGGCTCCTCGCCATGGCCCTGCCAGGTGGGGCACGTACCGTGGGTGGGGCCAGCCCGCGCCACCCCGGGGCTCCATCGGTATCCCGGGGACTGCTGACGGTGAAATCGACGGTGCCCTCGATGGGGTGGCCGTCCGAAGAGACCACACGCCACTGCACTCGATAGCTGTCGGCAGGGAGCGCAGGAAGGTCGATCGAGGCGGTGTTACCGGAGACCGCGGGGGTCTGCGTGAAGATTTCCTCCCCCGCGGAGTTGGACAGCCGCACGACGGGCGAGAGGTTGAGCACCTCGTCGCTATAGGTGAGCTCGAGGGTTTTCGGGGCCTGTTCAAGGCTCTCTCCCGTGGCCGGGCTCGAGGAGATCAGGGTGTCGTGCGCGGAGGCCACCGGCAGCAGCATCGGCACGGCAAGCGGAACGAGCACCGCTGCAAGGAACCCGATCACACTGGCAAGCACCGTTCGCTGCGTCAGCACCGCACGTCTACTCATCGTTGCGTCCACTGTCGGAATAAGAAAACGATTTACGTATCGTTGCATCTCGATGCTTTAATGTTTCTTCTCCTTTGAAACGTAACCAGATTTCGTCATCTGCCATAACTCCATGTGTTTTCCTTACAATCGCCCAACGATTATAACTATTTATGCCGAGTGCAGATAATATTTCATTGGCATTCGCTCGTGTTTTGGGAAACGTTCGCCATTTCAACCATCTTTCTATTTCTTCTCTTGTGATATACCCTTCAGGATTAGGTGAGAATTGCTTATTGAATCCTTCTATATAGTTAACAACATAGGGTTTATCGCTCCCTTTAGGTTTCAGATTGACGGTAGCAATTAACTCATCGAAAAGCATTACATCGAAATTCATATAATCAACCACTTTAGCACCTCTCTTTTAATCAATAGTGTATACTACATCCAATATTAAGACGAGTCCATGCGGGTAATACAAAACATTATGGAAAAATACCTAACCGTGCAGGTAATGATCTACAAATGAAACGTCAGTTGAACCAGTACAAGAGTCAAATACAGCAATTGATAGAAAATGAAGCATTTGAAGAGGCAGCTAAAGTAAGGGATCAGATTAAGGAGCTTGAAGCTAATATAAGAGATAAAGAAGCAGGTGATAATGCATGACACTCGAACATTTTATGAATGATGCTATTAGCCCTTGGATACGTGAAGAAGGGCCGAGTAGTGATATTGTGATGAGTAGCCGCATTCGCCTTGCAAGAACTATAGCAAGTATACCTTATCCTATTATTGCTGAAGAGGAGAAACTGGAAGAAGTAAA
>NZ_MUXB01000111.1:0-129014 GCF_001994935.1 Herbaspirillum sp. VT-16-41 | reverse complement strand
CCTCGCGAGTTCAGACGGGCTGCAGCATCAGTAACTTAACGATGTCTGAGTGTCCTGAATTGCGGGGGCAACTACAGAGAGGTTACCGCTTACCAGGTCATTCCAACGGTGATAGGCATATAGAGCCCCACTGGGGTTGAGAATGGCAATTTCGGAACTATCGGTGGGTCGAGCGTTTTTTAATACATTGGAAAGAGAGCTAAACGTGATTAGCGTGGCGACGACGGCTCTCCCTTTCACACTTCTTTTGGAGAACGCAATTGCCCACTCTTGAGTGGTCGAGGAGGCAAATGGGCCAAATTTTGCTAGGCCTGGCTGCTCCTTGGCAGCTTTATACCAAGCTCTTTCACGAGGATCAAATTTATAGTCTGGGCGATTGACAGCTTGAATTAAGCGGAGCTCTTTATCAAAAAATAGAAATTGCCTTTTGGGATTGTCACTATCGGCCCGCTCAATAGACTGAACTGCATAGGCTGTATCTTTTGTCGCACGGATCTTTCCACGATTAAAATCATCGACTCGCCGAAAAACCATGTAGTCGCCATTCTCGTACCCTACAAAGATACTGTCTAAGAACGGATTCACATCGGCAAGAAGACGAAGTGCATCAATACTTTCCAATCTCTCGGAAAGAGTCGTCCGTTCTCCGATGGAACTCCTTGAGAATGACTCGACCGTCTTTTCCGCAACAACGTACATGCTTTCTAGATTGCGTTGAACATCTCCCGCAAGATGTTTTACATCATGATTAATGCGTGACGTTGCCTCCTCCTTATTTTTTTCGAAAACGTAATAGGAGAGAAAACCGCCTGAAAGAATGACAGCAAATGAGGCGACAGCGATGATATAAACGTGAAGAGGCATTCCTTGACTTGAATCGCGCTGCATAGCTCTTCCCCCCAGAAAAGAATATAGCGAATTTGATCCTGGCTGCGCGCTTTGACGAATTTGATCAGTCGGCTCGGCCGCGTGGCCAATTTACACACCCTTGCCAGCACTGTTGATGGAAATACCCGTTTCAGCGGAAATGCATTCCAATCAGGCATCGTAGTTCGATTCTAACTCCGCATCATTCATTCTAGAAGAAATCATCGGAATCCCGGTCATCCTCCATTTTCGGAAGCGGCCTGAGAGAAGAAACCATGCGACCAAGGCCAGTTTCTGATTTTGGCGGGATGCCTCTGATGGCCATGTTGGCGCTCTTGATTATGGCCCAGCCGGTTGCAAGTTCCGGGACCTCATCAATGCTGTCGAACAGGTGGCGCATCAGCCAGTCGTAACGCACGGTCCGGTTGTAGAGCTTGATATGAGCGTTCTGATGCAGCTTGCCAGGGTGAAAGAACTCGTAATGGCCCCAAACTTTAGGTAAGAGATTTCGAGTCGGATTAAGCGAGGTCTTATTCCTTAACTGTTATATTTGAAGTTATGGCACCGTAACTCAACTAATCAAACGTTCTAGCGGACAGATACGACTATGCGAGATGCACATCTCTCAATTGCTTTTCTCTGCTTTAGATTACTTATCTTGCTGACACTGCCGCTACCTGTAGTCAATGCAACCGCTCAGTCCGCGAACAAACCAGTAGCATCCTCAATCTCTACACAAGCAACAGCCGTCACCCCCATCGCATTCCAAGACATTCTTGGTCGCGCAGATGAAGATCAACAGCGTGTGGACTGGGCGAACCGATTACTGGCCGCACCTGATCCGGTCGACGATCTTCGCCGCTCGCTAGACGATATCGCGAAACCTGTCGATGCAAAATTGCGTACCGCAGCGAAAGCCTCTTTACGCGGATTGCCGATCATGCGGCTGGAAAGCCTTTCCCGACATTGGGAATTTGATGCTAGACGTCTAGAAAACTGGGAATCGAAAGCGCGGCGCGTGCTGACGCCTTATGCCGACAGTGCATTGCAGCTAGCCCAGCGCCGCGCGACTTGGTCAGCGAACCGTGCCGCCGGCATCCTGAATGGATTGCCGCCAGCGCTGTCGAATCGGGTCGACACCCTCCTGGCGCAGATCGATACATCAGAACTTGCGCTTGGAACAGCGCTAACGCACCAGTTTGAGCTGACAAGCCGTGCTGGCGAACTCAAGGCCCGTATACAGGCCGGGCGCAACGATGTGGCGGCGGCCATCGATGACATTGATCACCGTCTGCTGCAACTGGATGCGCCACCGTTGTGGAAGGGACTGGGCCTGTCTGGCGGAGCGAGCTCAGCATTCGATGCCATGGATCGAGGTCTGGATATAGAAAGCCAGTTCGCACTTGATTATCAGGCCGCAGGTACAGGTAACCAGCAAGCGCTCCGGGTGATACAGATTGTCCTTTTACCGCTCATTGTTTGGTTGTTTTTACGTAGCCGAAATGCCAAATCAAAAACAACTGATTCCGACAGAGTGGCACGTGCATTACGCCGACCAATATCTACGTGGGTGCTGTTATCAATGCTGTCGGTACTGCTGCTGGAGTCTGACGCACCGTTGCTCACCCAGGAGTTTGCGCTAATGATCGCGCTTATTCCGGTACTGCGGTTGCTGCCGGCAGGCACATTACGTGCGCTTGGCATTCTTCCGTATGTAGCGATTGGCTTATATGGCATTGATCGTCTGGGAATAGCATTTGTCGCGGATGCGGATTGGTATCGATTGTTTTTGCTAATGCTGAATGTGTTCGCTCTTGGCTTGTCGCTATGGCTACTGCGTCATCCGATATCCAAGGTGTCCGTCGCAAGAGAAAAAAAACTACAGAGCACCGTGCGCCCGTTTGGATGGCTGGTTGTATTGATTCTGTTTGTCGCTGCAATTTGCAATGTCAGCGGCAATGTTTCCATGGCAGAGGCGCTAACGAGCGGTGTTATCGACAGCGGCTATATGGCGCTGCTGTTATACACAGGTGTGACGGCCTGCCTTGGTATTGCTGGTGCATTGATCAATCAGCCGGAGTTTGCCAACAGGGGAGGGATGCAGCGCCATGGCACCATCTTGCAGGCAGCATTTACACGTCTTCTGATTTTGTCCGCCGTAATTGGCTGGCTGCTATACAGCATAGATCGGTTCCGTATTTTCCGGCCTTTGCATGACGCGGGGAGAAAAATATTGGGATTCGGAATAGAGGTGGGCGAAGTTTCGATTCACCTCGGCGATGTACTGGTATTTCTTTTCTCAAGCTGGTTGGCATTCTGGGCTGCGCGTGCGGTGCGGCGCCTTTTGCGTGATGAATTGCCGGGGTCGGCCAAATTGCCACGTGGGGTTGGCAATAGCATTGCGTCGTTAAGCTATTACGCCGTTCTGATTCTAGGAATTCTGGTGGCACTATCCGCAGCGGGCTTTAAGGTTGGCCAGTTAGCGCTGTTGTTTGGTGCTTTAGGTGTCGGCATCGGTTTCGGATTGCAGAATGTGGTCAATAATTTTGTCTCCGGCTTGGTGCTGATGGTAGAGCGTCCGATTCAGCCCGGCGACATTGTCGATGTAGCTGGCGCATCTGGTTCCGTGCGCGAGATCGGTCTGCGCTCGACGACAATTCGTACCTTTGATGGGGCAGATGTCGTGGTGCCTAACGGTCTACTACTCAGCGGCAACCTGACCAACTGGACCATGTTTGATCGAAGTCGCCGCTTTGAAATCATTGTTGGCGTTGCTTACGGCTCGGACCCGGCTCAAGTACTTTCCCTACTCACTACCGCGGCCAGTGACACCCCCGGCGTGGCCACGGATCCGGCTCCTGCAGTTTTGATGACGGGCTATGGAGACAGTGCGCTCAATTTTGTCATACGTGCTTGGACCAATGACATCACGACATGGGCCGATGTGCGTGGCGATCTTCTTGCGCGTGCCCTTGCTGCATTGCAGGCAGAAAACATATCCATTCCATATAACCAAATGGATCTGCATCTAAGGACTGTACCGGTGACCTGAGCCAAATTTTGGAGCCACCGAATAAGTGAGTTCTTTATGCGATGAGCGGCCTTGTTTTCTAGCCAACGCTAGAGTTAGTCGACAGAATATTCAGAGTCTGCATCACCCACGCTCAAAATCATTAGATTCTTCAACCCACTCTGCATTGCACATCGGTGCCACGAGGATGTCTGACATAAGCGGGCAAGAAAATTCGTGCAATACGATATCGGTATAGACATCGTGAATAGAACCCAAGCAACTCGCAACTGCAATCTACAGACTTTGAACCATTTTTTCTAATACTCGGAGTCAGCTCCAGCCAGGCTTTTCAACCTCCAATAATTACAAACTTTATTGTTCATCATCAACGGTGGAATGAAAATTATCGCCCTATTCTCACAATAAAGTCGGCTGAGCCCTAACATCCGCCGAGCACCCTGATAGTGGGCTGATAGCGTAGTCAAAGGCGGATCAGCTCCCATGGAAAGACCACCAGCACGGTGGTCTTTCCACTATTGGAGCACGATAACCGCCACTGTCCACCGTCGAGTAGTCGCGCACTTAGTGCATCGCCTGAACTTTTCAGCCAGTGATTGCGGGTATATGTCGTCGCACAACCGCCAGCGCCAACAACACCAGCGTCATCGCGCCAGCCAGCAACACCAGGTAGGAAAACGCGCCACCGCTGGTGATCACTGATGCGCCGGCGAACGCGCTCAAAATGGAGCCCAGGCGGCCGAATGAAAATGCCGAGGCAGTGCCTGTGGCACGCACGCTGGTTGGGTATACATGGGCACACAAGGCAACCATGGTCACCTGCACGGCGTTGACGAACATACCGTGTGCGAACAGACCACTCATGGTCGCGGCGACGTTGCTGCTCAGGTTCAGCCTTGTCAGCAACAATACACTCAGCGTCGCACCCAGGCAGCAGAGCAGCAACGGCACACGTGATCCGAAGCGGGTGATCATCAGGGCACAGAGCAGCGCACCCAGCGCCCCTCCCATGTTGTAGAGCGTCTCAAGCTGGATTTTGTAAAAGCAAGGGAAAACCGAAGGTGCCGGTATACTTCGCGTAATCTGCCTCATTGACACCATGCCCACCCGGCGGCCAGACGCATGGATGTGACACCCAAGAAGACCCGAAAGCCGGCCAGGCCGGCAATTCCCGCCAGCAATGATGCCTGGCGTGCAACCAACCTCGGCCGCCTGCTCAACCAGGCCGTGCAGCGTTTTGAAGAGAGTGTGCTGGCCAAGATGGTCGCGGCCGGCCATGGGCAATTCACCCAGAGCCACATCAGCGTTACACGCAACCTCGACGTCCAAGGCACCCGCGCCACCGAGATCGCCAAGCGCGCCTCCATCACCAAGCAGTCCCTGGGAGAACTGGTACTACAGTTGGAGAAGCTGGGCATCGTCATGCGCGAACCCGATCCCAGCGACGGCCGGGCCAAGATCGTGCGCTTTACGCCGCAAGGCATGTTGTGGCTGGAACAGTTCCACCAGGCGGTAGAAGAGACGGAAGCAGAGATCGCAGCGGCCCTTGGACCCACGCTTTACCTGGCCCTCAAGGAAGGGCTACTCGGTTACACCGGACGACATCAGACTTGATATCCACGCCCGACGGCTATCCAGCAGTTTGGCAACACGCTTGCTCAGCCTGATGTGTTGATTGCGATGTATCGATAGTGAAGTCGCGCGCCTGGTCGGCAACTTGCGCGATATGAGAGCGTGCATTGAACAGCGCCAGCGCTACCAGGCGGATCTACCAGCCCCGCAAGACGGTACAGCGACACCCTCGCGACGTTGTGCTTATACGATGGCGCGACCAGACGTATGGCCAGCCCCACCCAGAACAGGGTGAAGGCAAAGAACACCGGTATCCCTGCACAGAGACCAAGGGGTGGCTCTTTGGAGTGCTTTGACAGGACTCGCGGCGCGCATAAGCTTGAAAAGTAGCTGTCTGTGCTACAGGACGTTGGGTGGGCAACAGCGGCAATACGCAAGGCTGCGTGGCTTGCGCGTCACCAATTCCATCCCGGGCGCCGCCCAACGCCCAGAGGCGTGAGACAGCGCCGAACGGCACGGGTCAGGCGTGCGCCGGTTCTCGAATGGTCAGGATGGTGACGAAGCACAGCACCGAGCACACCGCCAGAAACACCCAGACATAACTCCAGCTGTAGTTGTCCAGCAAGAGACCGGCGATCAGCGGCGCACACGCCCCCCCCAGTTGCCCGAGTGTATTGACCATCGCACTGGCCATCGGATAGACCTTGCGGGAGGTCATGCCCATCGGATAGACCATGTACGTGGAATAGCCGATGTTGAGCAGAATCCCCGTCAGCAGCAGCAGCGCGCCATACAGGAAGGGATCGGCCGGCGAGTTGATGAGGATGACCATCATGATGGTGGTGAAGAACGCCGAAATCAGCATGGCCGGCTTGCGACGCTTGTCGAGCAGGCGATCGGTCATCATGCCGCCCAGGAGATTGCCGATCACCGCGCCCACCCAGGGGGCGGCAGCGACCATGCCCATGTTGGTTACGGAGTAGCCCTTGACGCTGATCAGGTAGGTCGGAATCCAGGCGAGCAGGACGTTCACGATCGCGGTCATGAAGAAATAGCCCAGCGCCGCGCCCATGATGTTCCATGAACGGAAGATGCCCTTGGTCGTGTCGACCGTGGCGACCTTGCTGGTGCGGATCAGGCGATCCAGCAGGGCGAAGTCGCGCTTGCTGCTCGGGGCCTGGGCGGTACCGCTGGCGGCCCGATCATCATTGATGTGCTGTAGCTCTTCCTCGGACACATGACGGCTTTCCGATGGCCGGTTCTTCACCACCAGCAGCCACACCACCGACAGGACGATGCCGGGCAGCGCGAAGATGTAGAAGATATAGCGCCAGCCCCAGTAATGGATGATGACCGCACAGACCGGCGGCACCAGCACCGGGCCGAACTTGGCGGCGGCCAGGAAGATCCCCGTCATGGTGCCTTTTTCGCGCGCCGGAAACCAGTTGTTGATGGTCGAGGTGATCCCGATGGGCAGGGGGCCTTCCGCCAATCCCAGGCCGAAGCGGTAGATCTTCAGCATCAGCAGCGATGAGGCCGTGCCGATCAAGCCGGTGAACAGGGAGGTCGCCAGCATGGCGAGCGAAAACACGCGGGGAATGCCAAAGCGCGTGTAGGCCAGGCCGGAAGGCAGCTGCGCGAGGCTATAGGCGAACAGGAAAATACTGGCCAGTGCACCGGCTTCGGTGTTGGACATCACGAATTCCTTGCGCAGGAACGGCAAGGCGACGCCCAGGTTGGCACGGTCGGCTGCAGCCACCGTGTACACAATGAAAATCAGTGCGCCGATGACCCATCTGAAATGGCTCTTCGACTTCGTACGTTCCATGGCTACCGCTTCCATTCAAGTCTCCTTCAGCGATTGAAGCATTTTCTGTTTTTCGTCTGCGCCGCCCCGCGCCATCAGGCCAGGGGCAGGCAGGAAGATGGAGTCCGGTCTTGCGCCGGCTCTCCCTTTCGGCGGCTTACACCAGACCGTAATTCTTGAGGATGTCCTGCAACTTCATGAGCTCGACGGTGGAGGCGCCGTCCTCGATGGCGCGACGCATCTTTTCTTCCTTTTCTTCGCGCGCGATGCTGCTGGCGATGGTCGCTTCGACTTCGTCTTTTGCCACCACTGCCAGACCGTCGCGGTCGCCCACGATGATGTCACCGGGATGGATGACGACATCGCCAATGACCACCGGAACGTTGACCCGGCCCGGCTGGTGCTTGCCGGTGCCCTTGATGGACAGGCCACGGCAGAAGACCGGGAATCCCAGATCGATGATGGTGTTCGCATCGCGTACGCAGCCATTGACCACCAGCCCGGCGATGCCGCGCTTCATTGCCAGCACGGTCAGCACGTCACCCCAGGGACCGGCTTCCATGAAGGCCTTGGCATCGACCACCAGCACATCGCCCGGTTTGGCCTGCAGGACCGCGTAGTGCAGCACCAGGTTGTCGCCCGGACGGGCATCCACGGTCAGGGCCGGACCGGCCAGGCGAGAGGTGGGATCGATCGGTTTCATGCCGTGGTCCAGTGCGCCCTTGGCACCCTGTGCTTCGTAGACCGTGGCCGAACCGAGCTCACGCAACTGGGTAATCTGTTCTTTGGTGGTCATGATGGATATGTCCTGGGTTGGAAGTTGAAGTCAGGTTGCGTCGCCAGCGGCGAGCAACCAGATAAGAGCCTGTCCGACGTCGGGGTTGTCCACGTCCAGTGGGCGTCGCTCCAGCAGCGCCGCGGTGGCATTGAAACGCTCCTCCACGCCCGGCAGCACCAGCGATGGCAGTCCCTGGCCGTCGAGTTCCCGGCGCGCATCGTGGACTTCATGGGCACGGCGTTTTGCATGGATCACGTGGGTGCGCACCAGCATGTCGATGAAGCTGCGCAGTGGGGTCTCGTCGATATCCTTCAGCTGGTGATACAGCTCTTCGCGTACGCCCTGCTTTTCGGCGCTCATCAACAGCTCGACCGCCAGCGCTTCCATGCCTTTGGTAAAAATGCTGCGCAGGATCTTCAGCGAAATCGCAGCACCCGGACTGGCGCCCTCGATGACCTGCACCCGGCCGTTGGCAGTGAGCAGCACCTCCCTGAAATCGGCAGCCTTGCGCCCGGCCGCCAGCAGCGGGGTCTTTTCCCAGTTGAGCGAAATGGCGCCCATGATGGCCACATCCACGTATTCGAATCCAGCCGCAAGGGCGGTGGCAAAGGCTTGCTTCTTGGTCTCCGGGCTGGCGGTGGTCAGATCGGCAAATCCGGTCCCCGCGTCCAGGAACGCTGCCACCTGTTCGACCACGGCCAGGGCCTGTGCTCCGGTCACGCAGGAAAACACCCAATGTACATTTTCGAAGCAAACGCCTGGCTGCTGGTGTAGCTCCAGGCTCCATTGGCTGGCCAGCTCCCGGGCCGCCGGGGAAGGAAAGGCTTCGCAGAGGATCAGTTCATGCCCTGCTGCATAGAGGGCTTTGGCATAGCAGCGACCAACTTCGCCCATGCCGACGATTGCAATGCGCATCGGTGTCTCCGGTTTGAATATTTTTACGAAGAATACAAAAAAAGTACAATTAAGGCAAATAAGTTTCTTGCCCAGCTTAAAAAAACCACAAAAAGAACAAAATTGGGACATTCAAGCCGAATGAGCCGCCCTGTTGGACGAGGTCGGGATGGCGCATATAGAATCCGCCATCGGCAATGGAAACGGGAGCATCGAAGGTGGAACGCGGCAAGGACAAGGTCTACGAAGTACTCCGTCAGCGGGTTGTCGGAGGACGATACAAGCCAGGCACCCAGCTCAAGGAAGAACCGCTTGCGCGTGAATTGGGAGTCAGCCGTACGCCTGTGCGGACCGCCCTGAGACGTCTTGTCGAGGAGGGCCTGGCCACTGCCGACGCCGGCCAGGGTATCCACGTGGCGGCCTGGAGCGAGTGGGATATCGAAGAAACCTTCCAGCTGCGCATGTTGCTGGAGCCCTACGCAGCCAGCCTGGCTGCCGAGCGTGGTGACGAGGAAATGCTGAAGATCCTGAAGGACAGCAATGATAGGATGGCCTCCGCCATCCGTGATGGCGGACCCAATTCAGTCGAAAAGATCCAGGCCGCCAACAGCACCTTCCATCGGACCATCCTGGATTATTCCGCTTCGCCGCGCTTGCGTGCGATGCTGGAGACCATCATCGACATGCCTATCATCGTCCGTTCCTTCCACCTCTATGAACGTGCGCAACTGGAGCAGAGCCTGCATCATCATCAGGACCTGGTCCTGGCAATGGAAGCCAAAGATGGCGAACTGGCACGCCAGGTCATGCGCCTGCACCTGCGAATGTCCTACCACCGCTTCATGAAGCGGCGCAGCGAGTATCAGGGGCTAGGCGCGCCCGGATGATTGCGCGCAGACAGGTCCGTGGCATGACGCCCGGAAGGGCTTCCGCACGGATTGAGGAGGGAGTCCGGGCGATGCAGGTAGGGGGGCTACGAGAAGGCGCCGGCCCGCAGACGGCCGGCCGCCCTGTTGTTCTTACATCGACGTCGCCGACCGCGCCGCCTGCTCATACAAGCCCGACAGCACGCGCAGGAACCGGGCCAGCTCTTCCAGCTCGTAGCTCTCGGTGTTGTCGCCGGTGAGGCTGGAGACCAGCAGCTGTTCCCTGATCTCGTAGTACCGCTTGCAGAGATCCTGTCCGGCCTCGTTGGTCGAATACAGCACTTCCTTGCCGCGCCGCTCGGTGCTCACCAGGCCCAGGGCGTGCAGTTTCTTGAGCGAGTAGTTGACCACGTGCGTGTCCTCGATATTGAGGATGAAGGCGATATCGGCCAGCTTCTTCTCGCGTGCGCGGTGGTTGATATGGTGCAATACCAGGACGTCGGTGGCCGTCATGTCCTTCATGCCGGCCGCCGAGATGCAGCGGATCATCCATCGGTTGAAGGCATTGCTGGCGATGATCATGCCGAACTCGAATTCGCTCAACTCCTTGCTCCTTCCTGAAGCCAGATGCAGTGACGATACGATCGGCACCTTGCCTGGGGTGTTGGGCTGGGCGAAATTGGCTTTCGGGGTTTTCTTTTCGGTTGGCATAAAGGTCTTTGAAAAGCAGACAAGATCACTGACCGCCACAGGAAATATCGTCGAGAGATTTTTCCCGCCGCCGGCGGTCAGTCGAGAAACCCCGATTTTAAACCCCAATTTCCTCGGCAAGGTGAGCCAGATTGGGCTCTGTTGAATCTGCAGTCTACTTTTCCACCAGCAACTTCCTGCCCTCCGGCGTCCATGCCAATGGCGCCCCGGCATGCTCGCCCGACAATTCCCAGTCCGCCGCGCCAGGTTCGTGCGTCGTCTGAGCTGACTGCGCCCCCTCTGTCTTGAAGATCGACACCGCGCGCCCCAGCGCCAGCGAGCGGTCATGCATCTGCTGCGCAGCCGCGGCCGCCTGTTCCACCAGGGCCGAGTTCTGCTGCGTCATGTCGTCGATCTGCTCGACCGCCTGGTTGATCTGGCGGATGCCTTCGCTCTGTTCGTCGCTGGCGGCCGATATCTCGATCATGATGTCGGCCACGTGTTTCACGCTGGTGACGATCTCCTGCATGGTCTGCCCGGCCTGGTCCACCAGCGCGCCACCGGCATCGACCTTCTTCACCGAGCTCTGGATCAGCCCGGCGATCTCCTTGGCAGCAGCGGCGCTGCGCTGGGCCAGGGCGCGTACCTCGGCGGCGACCACGGCAAACCCGCGCCCCTGCTCACCGGCGCGGGCTGCCTCCACGGCGGCGTTCAACGCCAGGATATTGGTCTGGAAGGCGATGCCATCGATCACCCCGATGATGTCGACGATCTGGCGCGAGCTCTCCTTGATTTCCTTCATCGTGCTGACCACCTGGGTGACCACGTCGCCCCCTTGCGTGGCGACCTGCGACGCATTGAGCACCAGATGGTTGGCCTGGCGGGCGTTATCGGCGTTCTGGTTGACGGCATTGGTCAGCTCCAGCATGGAACTGGCGGTTTCTTCCAGCGTGCTGGCCTGCAGTTCGGTACGCGCCGACAGGTTGGCATTGCCTTCGGCGATCTCCCGCGCCGCCACGGAAATGGCGTCGGACCCCTCGCGCACCTGCATCACTGCGCCTACCAGGCCATCGCGCATGTGTTGCAGCGCCGCCAGCAGCTTGGCCGTTTCGTCCGAGCCGGTGGCCTCGACCTGAACCGCCAGATCGCCTCCGGCCACGCGCTCGGCAATATTGATGGCGGCATTGAGCGGGCGCGTGATGCCACGCATGACGGAATAGCCCACCAGCGCCGCCAGCAGCGTGGCGATACTGGCCATGGCAATCATCAGCATGCTGGCCGAGGTGGCCACCTGTTCGGCGTCGCGCCCGCCCTCTTCCATGCGGCTGCCCTGGTAGGCGATCAGGTTGTCGAGGGCCTTGAAATAGGCGCTCTGGTAGGGGGCGATCTCGGGCAGGATCAGGTCCCGCGCCTGCTCCACCTGCCCATCCTTGACGGCGGCGATGAAATTGTTCAGCACCGGCGTGTACTGGGCTCGTGCAGCATTGACTGCCTTGAGCATGCGCAGCCCGTCTTCCGAACTGGTATTGGCGGCAAACTGCTTGAGCGTGTTGTCGATGGTCTTGCCGGCCCGATCGATGGCGTCGAGCTCGCCCTTGATCTCGTCGACCGTGCTCATGAAGAGCAGGTTGCGCATGCTGCGCGCCGTCTCGTCCAGCGCACTCTTGACCGAGTTGGCCATCACGGTGCGCGGATAGTAATCCTTGGCGATCATGGCGATACTGCCGTTGATCTGGTTCAGGCGCAGTACGCCAATGGCCGTCAACGCCAGCATCAGGAAAATCACAATGCCGAAACCTGCGCTCAGGCGTTGTCCGATGTTCAGATTCTTCAACTTCATGTGGATGCTCCTTGCAAGTCGAAATGCGGTAACGACGATGGTGTCAGCCTGCATCTCCTCCGCACCTGGCCGACGACTCCCCTCAAGACATGGAGCCGTCGGCAATCAGGCCCGGCGTCACGCACAGTAAGAAACTGCCTGCCCGGAAAAACGGGCACTACTTACCTTTCCCCCTCAAGACTGCATGCGCCGGAAAAAGCCGTTAAAACGTATGGCGGATGCCAAAGTTCCAGGCGCTGTTACCGGAGCCGGTTTCGATGGAGCTACCCACGGTGTAGGGTGCGCCATTCTTGTTGCTGATGTGTGCATACATCGCGTACAGGTCGGTGCGCTTGGACATGGAGTAGCGATACCCCAGCGCGACCTGGTTGGCGTCCTGGTTGCGGGCGGTCTTGTCGTTCTTGTGGATGTACGAGGCCAGCACGGTGTGCTGCACGCCGAACGGTACGGTCACGCCGATAAGCATGTCGGCGCTGTCGGTGGAGGCGAACACGGGACCGGTGCCATAGGAATTGACGGTGCTGCGCAGCGGCGAGCTGTTGACGCCCTTGTTGATGCCATAGGCGCCGTGCAGCTTGAGCACGCCGAAGTCGTACACCGCGCCCAGCAAGGTGCTGCGTCCGCTGCTGGTCTCGGCGGTGGTGGTGTCGTTGTTGCGACCATGGAAGCCCAGGCGCACATTGAGCGGACCGTTGCTGTACTGCACGGCAGCGCCGACCTGGCTGGCGGCCTTGGTGGAGCCGGCCGTTTCGCCGAAGCCGTAGGCCAGTTCACCGGTGAAACCAGCCACCTTGGGCGAGATGTACTTGACGGTGTTGTCCATGCGGCTGGAGCTGTTGCCGGTGTTGGGCATCAGGTTGGCTGCATCACCGGCATAACCGGTACCGAACGGATCGACCATGGCCAGCGTCATGTATTGCGGTGTGTACTGACGTCCCACCAGCACCGAACCCATGCCGCCATTGAGGCCGACATAGCTTTGGCGACCGAACAGCAGACCGCCCTGACCCAGTGCACCGGTATCGTTCTGGAAGCCCGACTCCAGCAGGAACACCGCCGACATGCCGCCGCCGAGATCTTCCGTACCCTTGAAGCCGATGCGCGAACCGCCGCTGATACCGCTGGTCAGCTTGTTCACCTTGCCTGCAGCGCCACCGGTTTCGATGACGTAACCGGTATCGATCAGACCGTAGATGGTCACCGACGATTGCGCCGATGCGGGCAGAGCGTAGATACCTGCCGCAGCCATGATCGACGCAGCGAAAATCCTTTGTTTCATTGTGATTCCCCGTAAATGATTTCCAAAAAATCGCGTATCGGCATGATCGTGCGCGCCCTTCCATGCCGATACGCGCCAGCCCGCCGCACACCGGAAGCAATTGGCCTTTTTGCCTCCAGCGCTTGAACGGGAACTGCAAAACCACTGCTTTCACGACCCTCTTCGGGGTCCTCGTTCACGCCGGAGCGAACACGCCCTGCTCCGGCCTTTCAAATTTTTCGGACAGGAATTCCGTCACGAAGCCAAACGCCGGATTGCAGCGGGCCAGCGGTGCCAGCGCCTCGTCCAGCGCGGCCGGCCGCAACCACGGGTATGGCAGGAAGGACTGCAGCGTCGTCACCAGACCGCCCGCCCGGTCGGGCAGGCTATCCATGCGGTCGATGCGGATATGCATTTCCGAGATACGCCAGCCTTCACCCTCAGGGACGAATGACCAGCGATAGCTGCCGCGTCCGATGCGCAGCTTGGCCTGGACCTTGTCGCGCATGATGACCAGCCACGGCAGGTGATCGATTTGCGCACCTGCACCGGCTGGCACGTCGGCCAGGTAATAGGTGCGGCATTGCGAGAACTGACGACCAAAATCGGTCACCAGCGTCTGCGCGATCCCTTCGCTGCCCACCACCAGCGGCGGAAACGAAATGCCGTCATCGCACACGGCAATGGTCAACATGGCATTGGGCGCGAAGATGTCGTGGATCAGCCCGGGACTGCGTTTGTCTTTTGCATGGACGTACGCTTCCAGCAGGGATTTATGCGTCAACATAAAAGTCCTTGGTTCATGACGGCCACAGCCGTCGCTCGCGATGTGGAGGGAAGCGGCGTCCCGGGAATGGGACGCCGGCTCGGTCCCGATGGGCTACTCGTTCAGGCGGTCTGTCACGGCTTTCCTCTCGGGCATGGGGTGGGTCTGCATGTCACAGGCCGCCCAGATAGGCTTTCTTGATGTCTTCGTTGTGCAGCAGTTCGTCGCCGCTGCCTTCCATGACGATGCGCCCGGTCTGGATCACATAGCCGTAGTGGGCGATGTCCAGTGCCTTGTGCAGGTTCTGCTCCACCAGCAGGATGGACACGCCCTTGGCGTTGATCTGCTGGATGGTGTCCAACACCTTGGTCACGAACTTGGGTGCGATGCCCCAGGACGGCTCGTCCAGCAGCAGCAACCTGGGCTTGGCCATCAGGCCGCGACCGATGGCCAGCATCTGCTGTTCGCCCCCGCTCATGGTGCCGGCCAGCTGATGGCGCCGTTCCTTGAGGATGGGGAAGGTGGCATACATCTCGTCCAGGGAGGCCGCCACTTCGGCGCTGTCGGTACGGGTGTACGCGCCCAGCTCCAGATTGCGTTCCACCGTCAGGCGCGGGAACAGGCGACGCCCTTCCGGCACCAGCGACAGGCCCAGCTTGACGCGGTCGAAGGAAGGGATCTTGCCGATATCCTGGCGCTCGAAGCTGATCTGGCCGGCGTCGGGCCTGTTCAGGCCGGCGATGGCGCGCAGCGTGGTGGACTTGCCGTTGCCGTTGCCGCCGACCAGCGCCACGATGCTGCCGGCTTTGACTTCCAGGTCGACCTTGGACAAGGCCAGCACGCCGTCATAGCTGGCGCGCAGATTGGTTACTTGCAACATCATTCATCTCCCAGGTAGGCGGCAATCACGTGCGGGTCGTTGGAAACCTCGGTCGGGCTTCCATCGGCGATCTTCTTGCCGTAGTCCAGCACCACGATCTGGTTGGCGATGGGCATGATGCCTTCCAGCACGTGTTCCACGATCAGGCAGGAGATGCCACGGTCGCGGATCTTCAGCACCACCTCCACGGTTTCCTTCACCTCGGTGGGATTGAGGCCGGCCATCACTTCATCCATCAGCAGCAGCTTGGGCTTGACCGCCAGGGCGCGTGCCACCGCCAGGCGGCGTTGTTCGCTGATCGTCATGCTGCCGGCCGGCTTGTCGGCGAAACGTCCCAGGTTGACGAACTCCAGCAGCTGACGCGCCGTGTCCCGCACCTTGGAGACGCTATGCTCGTTGAGGAAGGCGCCGACCATCACGTTCTCCAGCGCAGTCATGCTGGTGAAGGTGCGCGCCACCTGGAAAGTACGGCCGATGCCGATGCGGGCGCACTGCTCCGGGTTCATGCCGGATATCTTCACGTCTTCCAGCCAGATGTCACCGGTGGTCGGCGGCGAATAGCCGGCGATGCAATTGAACATGGTGGTCTTGCCGGCGCCGTTGGGCCCGATCAGGCCAACGATCTCGCCGACCTGGACATTGAAAGAGATATCCTGGTTGGCGGTCAGGCCGCCGAATTTCTTGTAGACGTTCTCGACACGAAGCAGGCTCATTTGCTGCCCTCCTGATGTTGCTTGTTGGCTTTGCGGCGGGCCAGATAGGTCCGCACGTAACCGACGATGCCGTTCGGGTAATAGACCGCGATGGCGATGATCAGCGCGGCGTAGATGATCAGGTCGGTACCACGACCGGTGCCGCCGAAGAGGGTACGCGTGCCTTCCTCGATGGCCGTCAACAGCCCGGCACCGACGATGGGGCCGAACAGGGTGCCGATACCACCCAGGATGGAGACCAGCGCCATCTTGATCGAGATGCCGGTACCGAGTACCGATGCGGGATCGATATAGAGTTCCTTCTGGGCATACAGGCTGCCTCCCATGGCGGTGAAGAAACTGCTCACGGCAAAGGCGATCTGCTTGTACTTGGACAGGCTCACCCCCAGGCTGCGAGCGGCATCCGGTTCATCCTTGATGGCCCGGAAGTAGTAGCCCAGATAGCTGCGCTCGATCCAGGCATTGGCCAGCAAGGTCAGCAGCAACAGGCCCAGCGCGATGTAGTAATAGGGCTCCTTGCCGCTGAAGATCATCTTGGACCAGCCCTCGTCGCTCATGGGAATGGTCAGGCCCACGGCGGCGCCGGCGAAGTCCCAGTTGGTGAAGACGATCTGGATGATCTCGGCCACGGCAATGGTGGCCATCGCGAAGTAGTGACCCTTGAGGCGGAAGCAGGACCAGCCGATCACCAGACTGGTGGCGGCGGCGATCAGTCCGCCGGCCAGCATGGCGATCCAGGGGCTGATGCCCCAGATCGAGAACATGATGGCCGAGGTATAGGCGCCGATACCGTAGAACGCCACGTGGCCCAGCGAGACCTGGCCGGCATAGCCGCCGACGATGTTCCAGGACACGCCGATCTGGGCCGCCATCAGGATCAGGATCGCCAGGTTGAGGTGGGTGGGAGAGGTGACGAACGTGGGCAAGGCCACCGCCACCAGCAGCAGGATCGCCAGGGCGATGCGCATCTTGTTGGCCAGCGCGCCCGACGGCGGCGCTGTGATGATCAGGCCGGATGTATTCTTGGACATGGATTTTCCTTCTTGACTGTATCGGTGGCGTACTCAGGCTTTTCCCATCAGGCCCTGCGGACGGAACATCAGCATCCCCAGGAACAAGGCCAGCACGATCAGCATCTTGTATTGCGGTCCCAGGAGGAAACCGCCCATCACTTCGATCAGGCCCACCAGCACACCGGCGATGAGGGCACCGACCACGCTGCCGAAGCCACCCAGGTTGACCACCACGAAGGCGATCAGGATGAAGTTGGCGCCCACTTCCGGGAAGATCGGGAAGAAGGTCGACAGCAGCACGCCGGCCACGCCCGCGCAGGCCGCGCCGATACCCCAGGCCAGGGCAAACATCTTCTGCGAATCGATACCCATCAGCTGGGCGGCTTCCTTGTCGGCGGCAGTCGCCTCCAGGGCCGCACCCAGACGGGTACGGGTGAGGAAGGTATAGATCACGCCGGTGACGATGATGGCGCCCAGGCCTGCGGTCAGCTGCGGCGTGCCGATCTGGATGCCGGCGATGGACACCTGGCCGCTGACCATCGAGTTCTCGATGGTGCGGAAATCGGCCTTCCAGAAGAACTGGGCGATACCACGGAACAGGATCATCAGACCGAAGGTCGTAAATATCTGCGACACCATCGGTGCATTGGTGATCTTGCGGATGACCAGTTTGTAGAGCAGTGCACCCAGCGCAAAGAGGAACAATGCCGTCAGCGGCAGGGTGAAGATGGGGTCGAGCGCGAACAGGGCGAACAACCAGAAACTGGAGTACATCCCGAACATCAGGAATTCGCCATGCGAGAAGTTGACGATATCCATGACGCCAAAGATCAGGGTCAGGCCGATAGCAACGAGCGCATAGATCAGTCCGATCAGCAAACCGGACGCAAGGGTCTGCGCCAAAATATCCCAAGACATAATTTTTCCCTCCAACGAACTATTCACGCACCGTCTTATCAGCCGCCTGCGATGAAGATTTTTCCGCGGGGAGGCCGGCCCGGCCTACGTCGCCGGCCTGCCGCCCCGTGGCACCATGAGTGCTATCGCCTGCTTACTTGCGTTGATCCCACTTCGGCATCGGCCAGACCACGTCGCGGGTGGCCATGTCGAACGGCCACACGGTGTAGTACTTGCCGTTGATGATCTGCAGCAGAATGCCCGAGCTCAGGGTGTTCTGGCCGTGCTCGTCGAACTTGATGCCCTTCCACGGCATGATCAGCTTGTCGCCCGGGATGTTGGTCTCGGCCAGTGCCTTGCGGATGGCTTCGGCATCGGTCGAACCGGCGCGGTTGATGGCATCGGCCAGGGTCATGAGACCGGTAAAGGTGCGCGAGGAGTTGCCGGTGAAGTTGATCTTGTAGCGGTTGTAGAACAGATCGTTGACCTGCTTGATCAGCGGGTTCTTGGCAGCCAGGTCGAGCGACCAGACATCGCGGGTGATGATGTAGTCGGCGTCCTTGCCCAGCGTCTTGATGAACTCGGTATCGATGAAGCCGGCATCGTTGGCCAGGATCATGTCGGGGTTGAAGCCCAGTTCCTTGTAGGTCTTCATCGACAGGATGGCGTCACCCAGGTAGGACGACTGCAGCACCACCTGCGGTGCGGCCGCCTTGAGCTGCTGCACTTCCGAGGTCAGCTGGGTGCTCTTGGCCGGGTAGACCACGGTCTTGACCAGGTCGAAGCCACGGTCCTTGGACAGCTTGGTCTCCAGCTTGGTGGTTTCGTTGCCCCACAGGGTGTTTTCGTTGAAGGCGCCGAGCTTGTTGACCTTGATGCCCTTCTTGGCTTCCAGCTCCTTGAAGAACTCATAGAAGTTGGTCACGAACAGGTCATCGTGGGCGGTAGTGCGGAAGAACCACTTGAAGCCGCGCTGGGTCAGCGACGCCGAGGACGATTCCGGGTTCAGGTAAGGCACCTTGTAGCGTTCTGCCACCTGGCTGGTGGTGGCGGTGACGTTGCTGAAATAGCTGCCGACCAGGGCCACGACCTTCTCCTGGCTGATCAGGCGTTCGGCTTCGGTAGCACCGACCTGCGGGTTGCCCTGGGAATCGGCGAACACCAGCTTGATCTTGGCGCCCTTCAGGTTGGGCAGGCCGCCACCGGCCGAAAACGGCAGGTTGGGTACGCCCTTGGCACCGTTGTTGATGATGTCGGCAGCCAGTTCCAGCGCGTCCTTCATCTCGGCGCCGGTGGAGGCGGCAGCACCGCTCAGAGGATAGATGACACCGATCTTGATTTCTTGCTGTTGCGCGTGTGCCGCAAACGCGACCAGGGAAAACGAGACCGCTACCCCTGCCGTGCGGACCGCTTTGACGCTGTTGGAGATGAGACCTAGCATGATGAGACGCTCCTTGTTGTATTGAATGACACCCAAAATCCCCCACCGCATGAAGCCTTTAGCGGGAGCTACCCCAAATAACCGGCGCACATTGCAAGCTCTTCCCTGAAGAAGCTTGCACGACGCCCTCCTCCCCGGCGGACCGGCAAGGCTTACTGCCATCTTCGGAACCTGCGCGACATGGCTGCCCTGGCGGAACAGCCCGGCCATCGCGGCTCAGGTGATGCGGTTCTTTCTGCTGACTATCGACTGACGGATTCGGACTGCGGGAATGTCGCTGTGCTGGTTGACAGGACTCCCCGTCAACAAAGCGTCACTCCCCAAATGGCGACGTGCATTGATGCCACGTCCTTATTGCTTTGCTTCTTTTTCCATTTTTTGTCTCTGCTTGTTTTTTTTGTTGAATCCTATATTTTTCATCGATAATATGTCAATAAATTATTTTTTAAAAAAAAACTAAATACCGATAATTTCTTCGCAGTGTTATTAGCAAAGCGCGTGCCAGAATTTGAAGTCGAGTGGGGACAAGGTAGAAAACACAGGCGCAGCAAGGGTTTCAGGCCTGTTCAGGATTTTCGGCGGGGGATCGGCCGGCTCAGCAAGCAGGACTTAATCGCACGTTTTGAGTGCACTATCTCAATAATTCATCAATAAACTGCACTAATAAAGTTAATTCAGAAAGGTTAGGCGTCCATGGAACAAGGTCAGAATTTGTTGGGGGAGCAGCGTTGGCAGTTTTGGATCGACCGCGGTGGCACCTTCACCGACATCGTCGCGCGCAAGCCGGATGGCACGCTGTTGACGCACAAGCTGCTGTCGGAAAATCCCGAGCAATACAAGGATGCGGCCGTGGCCGGCATCAAGCGTCTGCTGGGACTCAAACCCGGTGAGGCGATTTCGCCACAGGTGGTCGAAGCGGTGAAGATGGGTACCACTGTCGCCACCAATGCCCTGCTCGAACGCAAGGGCGATCCGACCGTGCTGTTGATCACCCGGGGCTTCCGCGATGCCTTGCGCATCGCCTACCAGAACCGCCCGCGCCTGTTCGATCGCCACATCGTCCTGCCTGAACTGCTGTTTGAAAAAGTCGTGGAAGTCGACGAGCGCCTGGGCGCCCACGGCGAAGTGATCACGCCACTGGACACCACTTCGGTGCGCCAGCAACTGGCGGCGTTGCACCAGGAGGGCTATCGCGCCGTGGCCATCGTGCTGATGCACGGCTATCGCTTCACCGAACACGAAAAGAAGCTGGCCGACATCGCCACCGAGCTGGGCTACACCCAGGTCTCGGTCTCCCATGAAGTGAGCCCCATGATGAAGCTGGTCTCGCGCGGCGACACCACCGTAGTCGATGCTTACCTCTCCCCCATCCTGCGCCGCTACGTGGACCAGGTCGCCAGCGAGATGGATGGCGTGCGCCTGCTCTTCATGCAGAGCAACGGCGGCCTGACCGACGCCCACCGCTTCCAGGGCAAGGACTCCATCCTCTCCGGCCCGGCCGGCGGCATCGTCGGCATGGTGCGTACCGCCGAGACCGCTGGCTTCAACAAGATCATCGGCTTCGACATGGGCGGCACCTCGACCGACGTGTCGCACTATGCCGGTGAATTCGAGCGCGAGTTCGAGACCCAAGTTGCCGGCGTGCGCATGCGCGCCCCGATGATGAGCATCCACACCGTGGCTGCCGGCGGTGGCTCCATCCTGCATTTCGACGGCACCCGTTATCGCGTCGGCCCGGACAGTGCCGGCGCCAACCCCGGCCCGACCAGCTATCGCCGTGGCGGCCAGCTGGCGGTCACCGACTGCAACGTCATGCTGGGCAAGATCCAGCCGGCCTACTTCCCCAAGGTCTTTGGCCCCGCTGCCGACGAAGCCCTGGATCGCGATGCCGTGGTCGCCAGGTTCAGCGAACTGGCCGAACAGATCTATCAACAGACCGGCAATCGCCGTACGCCGGAAGAAGTGGCCGAAGGCTTCATCGAGATCGCCGTCGGCAACATGGCCAACGCCATCAAGTTCATCTCGGTGCAGCGCGGTCACGACGTCACCGACTACACCCTCACCACCTTCGGCGGCGCCGGTGGCCAGCACGCCTGCCTGGTGGCCGATGCGCTGGGCATGACGCGCGTCTTCGCGCACCCCTTCGCCGGCGTGCTGTCGGCCTACGGCATGGGTCTGGCCGACCAGACCGCCATGCGCGAACAGGCCATGGAACTGCCCCTGTCCGCGCAGTCGCTGGGTCAACTCGATGCCGAACTCGGCAAGCTCTCCGAGGAGGCCAGGAACGACCTCCTCACCCAGGGCGTGGCAGCACAGCAGATCAACGTCATCCAGCGCGCCCACCTGCGCTATGACGGCACCGATTCGGTGATCGTGGTCAACTTCGGCGACCTGGCCGGCATGGTCGAGCAGTTCGAGTCCGCCTACAAGAAGCGCTATTCCTTCCTGATGCCGGAAAAGACCATGATCGTCGAGGCCATCTCGGTGGAAGCCATCGGCATCTCCACCGACCGCGAAGAAAAGCCCGAACACCTGCCCCCGCGCCAGGGACCGTTGACCGTCACCGAAACGGTGCGCCTGTTCTCCGGCGGCCAGTGGCACGACACCGCCCTGTACCGTCGCGAAGACATGCGCCCCGGTGACATCGTCCACGGCCCGGCCATCGTGGCCGAGAAGAACGCGACCAACATCGTCGAACCCGGCTGGCTGGCCGAAGTCACACCGCTGAACCATCTGATGATGCAGCGCTACCAGGCCCGCCCGCAACGCAAGGCCATCGGCACCGACGCCGACCCGGTCATGCTGGAGGTGTTCAACAATCTCTTCATGAGCATTGCCGAACAGATGGGCCTGCGCCTGCAGAACACTGCCTTCTCGGTCAACATCAAGGAACGCCTGGACTTCTCCTGCGCCCTCTTCGATGCCCAGGGCAACCTCATCGCCAATGCGCCGCACATCCCGGTGCACCTGGGTTCCATGGGCGAGAGCATCCGCACCATCATCCGAGAGAACGCCGGCAAGATGCGGCCGGGCGATGTGTTCATGCTCAACGATCCCTACCACGGCGGCACCCACCTGCCCGACATCACCGTGATCACGCCGGCCTTCGACAAGGATGGCCGCGAGATCCTGTTCTATGTCGGCTCGCGCGGCCACCACTCCGACATCGGCGGCATCACCCCCGGCTCCATGCCGGCCAACAGCACCGTGGTGGAGGAAGAAGGCATCCTCATCAACAACTTCCAGCTGGTACGCGGCGGCCGCTTCCTGGAACAGGAAACCGTGGCCCTGCTCGGCTCCGGCCCCTACCCGGCGCGCAACATCGCCCAGAACCTGGCCGACCTGCAAGCCCAGATCGCGGCCAACCAGAAGGGCGTGGAAGAACTGCTGAAGATGGTGGATCACTTCGGCCTGGACGTGGTGAAGGCCTATATGGATCACGTCCAGAACAACGCGGAAGAAGCGGTGCGGCGCGTCATCACCCTGTTGAAGGACGGCAGCTACGACTATCCGCTGGACAATGGCGCCGTGATCAAGGTCGCCATCCGCGTGAACCACGAGCAGCGTACCGCCGACATCGATTTCACCGGCACCTCGCCGCAGCTGAACAACAACTTCAACGCGCCCAGCGCCATCTGCATGGCCGCGGTGCTGTATGTCTTCCGCACGCTGGTGGATGACGAGATTCCGCTCAATGCCGGTTGCCTGAAGCCCCTGAACGTCATCATCCCGGAAGGCTCGATGCTCAATCCGCGCTATCCCGCAGCCGTGGTCTCGGGCAACGTGGAAACCTCCAGCTGCATCACCAATGCCCTGTACGGCGCACTTGGCGTGCTGGCGTCGGCACCGGGCACGATGAACAACTTCACCTTCGGCAACGGCCGTTACCAGTATTACGAAACCATTTCCGGTGGCTCGGGGGCCGGCAAGGGTTTCAACGGTACCGACGTGGTGCAGACCCACATGACCAATTCACGCCTGACCGATCCGGAAATCCTGGAATGGCGTTATCCGGTCCGTCTGGAGAGCTATGAGATCCGTGATGGCTCCGGTGGTGCAGGCGCCTGGCACGGCGGCAACGGCGGCATCCGCAAGATCCGCTTCCTGGAACCGATGACGGCATCGATCCTCTCCAACAACCGCATCGTGCCGCCTTTCGGTGCCGATGGTGGCGATCCTGGCAAATGCGGCCGCAACTATGTGATCCGTAACGATGGTCGGGAAGAGGATGTCGGCTTTGTCGCCAGCACCGAGATGCAGGCCGGCGAAGTGTTCGTCATCGAAACGCCGGGTGGCGGCGGTTATGGAAAGCCCGTCTGAGACTGCCCCGGGCGAGGAGAAGTAGAGAGTAGTGGGTTGTAAGCGCAGTAGCAGTACGGAGTAGTACCGAGCAGTACCGTGTAGTGCCGTAGCAAGTAGTACTTCTGGTGGTAGTGTGTCTCTTTGCGGCGTCCTCTTCGATATCGAAGGCGACGCCGCTTTTTTCTGAAGCGGCCGATACGTCGGGCTTCAGATTCGTTGCCCACCCTGCTTAGCTATTCTTGTGGCTTTGCTGGCCGGCCTTGACGTGTTGCTCGTGTGAGCCACCGCGCGACGAATCGCCTTGCTGCTGACCCGAACCGCTGCTGCTCTGGTTCTGCTGGTCATTCTTGTGGCTCTGCTGGCCAGCCTGCGAGTGCTGCTCGCTCGAACCGCCCCGCGTGCCACCGCCTTGCTGCTGTCCCGCCTGGTTGCTGCTCTGATTCTGTTGATCGTTCTTGTGACTCTGCTGACCGGCTTGCACATGCTGCTCTTGGGAACCGCCGCGGGTTCCGCCTTGATTCTGGTTCGACATGTCTTCGCTCCTGGTTTGATGCTGCGCTCATGCGCAGTAGGTGCATCATCGATCTGCGGCCTCTTCGCGCGTATCGGCCAATGGCTTCTGCTGGCGTAGGCGCCCGCTGTCGGAGACGTCATCGAAATCCGCAGGCTTGCCCCAGTGCTACCGGCCACTGCGCGGCAGGCGAATGGCAAACGTCGTGCCCTCGCCAGCCGATGAGCTCGCCGTGGCAGAGCCGCCGTGTGCGATCGCCACCTCCCGCACGATGTAGAGACCCAGCCCCATGCTGCCGGGCCGGTCCCCCTCCTTGCTGTTGGAGGCCACCAGACGCACCAATGGCTCGAAGATGGCCTGGAGCTGCTCTTCCGGAATCACAGGTCCGCGGTTATTGACGGAAACGACCACCTCCTCATCGCCGGCGTCGATCGCGATGAGGATGCGTTCAGCAGGCAGACCGTGTTGTATGGCGTTGCCAAGCAGATTGGACAAGGCCTGTGCAATACGGCCAGCGTCCCAATGACCGTCCAGCCTCCCCGAACTCTTCAATACGATGTCCCGGTCCGGGTGGGCGCTGCCGATTTCGTCGATCACGCGTCTTGCGATCTCGCCCATGTTGGCGGACTTCACGTCCAGCGGCAGGCCGGCTCCGAGGTGGGTCCTGGTATAGTCGAGCAGGTCGCTGACGAGCTTGCTCATGCGATGACCGCTGTTGTAGATGCGCGCGGCAATCTTGCGGTGCTGATCGTTGATATCGTCCGCCAGCAGCAATATCTGCGCCCCCTGGATGGTCGCACCCAGCGGATTGCGCAGATCGTGGCCCAGGATGGCCAGGAACAGATTGCGCGACTGTTCGAACAGTCTGGTGTAGCGTGCCAGCGATTCGGCCAGCGCCTGATCGATGGCCTCGTTGAAGCGTGTGATGTCGTCCACATTGGTTTCATACCCCTCCTTCCATTCCCGCGCCCAGAGCCGCAAAACACTGGAGCGCAGGGCACGGTATTCGGAAGCCAGCTGCTCCACATTGAAGCCCGACAAGAGCCTGGCGATAGCGTGGGTCTCGGCCGCGGTGTCATCGGCGGCGCGTGGCGCACGCCCTTCCGATTTGACGATGCCCTCGGCCTCGGTCTGAGTATTGTCCAGATCATCGGCAATGGCTCGCAGCATCACCGAGGCGTGGTTCCTCAGTGCTTTCGAATCCATGGTCAAGGCGGGCGTGGTGATCGTTCTGGCGAATTGCTCCCAGGCTTCCAGGATCAACTCCATGCGGGAGCGGATGAAGTCGGACAAGCGCAGCACAGGTCTGTTTGACATTTTTTTTTCTTCCTCCGGATCAGACTTCCAGTTGTTGGAGCTTTAGGAAAATGAGAACGAAAAAGCCAATGGATTGTTCCTGATGAGCGGAAAGATTCCCCGCAGAAACCAGGGATCACGCGTCAATGCCGCATGGTGGACAAACCGCTCCCCCATGCACCAGCTATCCGGACAGCCTGTTCCCTACAGGACGGCCTCAACGGTGGAGAGCAACAAGCTGAAGGCACAAGGCTTGGTGAGCAGGGCCGCAAAGTTTTCGCGTGCCTGCCAGGAGTTCTTCATCGGCGTGGCACTTAGCAGGACCACGGGAATCGCCGCGAATTGGGCCTCGGATTTAAGTTTGGTCGCCAGCTCCAACCCATCCATGACCGGCATGCGCAGGTCGGTAAGGACGACATCCACCCTCTGCTGTGGGTCGAGCAGCAGCTCATAGGCCTGTGCGCCGTTGGCAGCCTCCAGGACCTGATAGCCTTCGGTCCGTAGCACTTCGCAGAAAAGTGCGCGGACATCGGTGTTGTCTTCCACCACCAGAATGGTGCGGGCAATTTCCGTTCGTTGCATGGATGAGTCCGCTCTCTCGTACAGCGCCCGAGATGGGCGTCAATATCGATTATGAGGCGCCCTGATCGCCACCGGGATCAGGGAATCACTCAAAACTCGCAAAAAATCGCCTACGTCGACGTAGGAAAAATCGCACAAAGCGCGACCATGGCACGGCCTGCCGCGCACAAGGATCAGAAACGCCAGTTCGCAGAGACGGCCGCCGTCAGCTCTGCATCACCGCCGCGCCAGAGCGTGCTGGACAAGGATGCGTCGACCACCATGTCCTGCCGTACCCGGTAGGAGGCGCCGGCCTGCAGGTCCAGGCTGTCGCGCTGGATCACTTCACTGCTTGCCGCAAATGCGACGTCGGGATATCCCGCCAGGCGCGCTGTCTGCGTGGTCGTACGCGCCAGCATGTCGCGGCTCACGCCGGCACGCAGATTGGCACGGACCTGCCGCCCCGAGGCCAGCGACAGGTCGCTGCGCCATTCACCCCCCAGGCGTGCACGCATGGAACGGAAGGAATTGCTGTCCAGTTGCAGGCCCGGCCCGTCCGTATTGTTTTCCGTGATCGCAGGCCGCGACAGCACCGTATAGTCGAGACCGGCCAGCGGCCCGGCGCTGCTGCCCTCGCCGATGCGCCAGCGCCAGCCACCACCCAGCGTGGCGCTGGCGACGGTGCCAGTCCAGGTGCCACGCGGCGCGCTCTGATATCCGTTGAAACCGATCTTGCGGTCCAGGCGCCCGTCTTCCACGCCCACGCGGGCCTGGGCAAAGGCATGCGGTCCGGCCAGGGGATCGGCAGCATAGACCAGGTGTGCGCCTACATCCAGCGCCGAGGTCTCACCGGATGCCGGGGTGCGGCCATCGACCCGGGTCGACTGCCCACTGACCGCGCCATGCAGACCCACCGTCCAGCCATCCATGGCCAGGCCACTGCGCTCCACCCCCAGCACCACGCCATAGGTATTGCCGTTGGCGCCCACGGCATGCTCGGACCGGTCGCGCCAGTAGGCACTACCGAAAGGCATGGCGAACGCGGTCCAGTCGCTGCCCGCCGGCACCTGTCCGTCCAGCATCGTTACAGCCGGTGCGCGGGCGGCCACCAGATCACCGATGTGCCGCTCACGCAGCAAGGCGCCGGAGAACATTTCGCCATAGGCCACCGGCGACAGCTGCCGCAATGCCGGCGCGATGGCACTGCCGTCGGCCGCCGAAAAGTCCAGCGCGGCCACCAGCGAACGCAGGTCGCCACGGGCATTGCCCGCTGCCACGTCGAGCGAACGCGCGACCTGCAGCGTCACGTCATCGTTGGCGTAGCGCGAATAGGCTGCATCGCGGCGCTGCACCGAAACGGTATAGCTCAGGCCGCCCGCTGCGCTGACGTCAGCCACCAGGGTGGGCGAAGCCAGCAGGGCGCTGGCCGACGCAAACGCGCCGCTGACGCTGCCGGCCTGCAGCCATTGATCGCTGGTGAGCGCGAAACGGTTTGCGTACCAGCTGCGTTGCGGGGCGATGGTCAGGCTGCCATCCAGCGCCGCGTTGCCGCTGACGACCAGGGAACTGATGTTGCCACTGCCGTCCACGCTGGTCTGCAACCGGCCGTCGGCCCCCTGCGCGTAATTGCCGACCACCGTGATGTTGCTGCCCAGCGTGGGGGCCAGCGTGCCATGGTTGGTGAACAGGCCGGCGCTATTCAAGGTATAGCGGCTGCTGCCACCCAGCAGGGCGCCCTGGGCGATATTGACCTGGTAGATCTGGTGGTCGCCGGTCAGGAAGGTGGTGCCGCCCTCGAACGCCAGCGACAGATTGTCGATGCCCACGATATTGCCGTCATAGCGCAATGCGAAGCCAGGATCGGCCGAAGCGGTGGCGCGGCCATCGCCGTCCGGCAGGTAACCGAAGCTCAGGGTGGTCAGGCGTGGCGCACTACCGTCGAGCTCGGCATAGTCGGAACGGATATCGCCCTGCAGCGAAGCGCCGCGCATGACGTTGATCTGGCCCACATAGGCGTTGCTGGAGATATAGATGGCGGCACTGCGGCCGGCCAGGCGCCCGGTCAGGTCGAAGCGGCTGACCAGCGGGCCATCCAGCTCCGCCAGCAGGGAGCCGGTGGTCTGCGATCCCCGGTAGATGTAGGAGCCACGGTAGTCGCCGTCATTGCCCAGGATATTGTTGCCGAAGTCGAAACTCACTGCGATGCCGTCCTCGCCCAGGGCCTGCACGTCACCGCGCTGGGTGAAGGTGTGGTCCTTGCCATAGGTGAACATCACCCCGCGCCCATAGGCACCATCGGCATAGACCCGGGTACCGGGCAGGATGATGATATGGTTGCCGGCGCCGTCGATACGCATGCCCGCGCCACCTGCGCCAGCCGAGAGCAGGTCGGCGCGCTGGTAGATGGTATTGTTGCTGCCGTAGACATGCAGGCCCAGGCCCAGCGTGGCCAGGTTATAGGTATTGGGCAGGTAGGCGCTGCCTTCTGCATTGCGCTGGAAAAAACCGTCGTCGTTGAGGATCACCTGGCCGTCGGCGTAGACGGAACGCCCGAAGAAATTGCGACGGTCGATGTCATAGCCCAGGTCCTGCAGGATCGCCAGTTCGGCTTCCATGAAGGTGGTGTAGTTGCGGTAGCTCTGATGGCTCATCAGGCTGTTCTTGAGCTCCAGATGCGACATGAATGGCGGATCGGAATCGGTCTCGGTACCGGTGCTGAGCGGTATGCCGCGCATCCCGGAGCCGGCCAGCACCTGCGCCACATTCGGACCGATGAAATACCCCGAGTTCTTGCTGACGTCGAACACATCGGCACCGCTCACCTTGCTGCATGTCATGCACCAGATCACCTGGCCGGGCTGGGCCGCCTTGCCGTTGTCGTCGCGCAGGTGGGAGGTCCACTGGCTGATCTTGTCGCTGAAGTTATACACGGAAGGGCCGGAGGACTGCTCGGTTTCTTTGACATTAGAGCCGATCCCCAGTGCATGTCCGATCTCGTGAAAAGCGACCGCCGGCAGATCCCAGCCTGTGACATTGCGCGGCAGTTGGGAAGGAATGTAGTCGTTGGTACTCACCGGCAGGTTGCCAATACCCACGAAGCCATGCGCACCCAGTGTCAACTTGCCAGCCTGCAGATTCTGCAGCGCCGCCTGCACCTGGGTCGGCGCGATGCGCAGGCCAGGCACCAACGGACTGTCGGCATGGGCGTTGTCGTCGCCATCCTCGCTACCGATATTGATCACCGCCGGGGACGTACCGGGGATCACCTTGATATAGTTGGCCCACTGTCGAAGCCCCGCCAGGGTCTGCTGCTTGAACATGTCCGAGAGCGCAAACGGCGAGGATTGGAACGTGTCCCCCTCTTTCTGGAAGTCACCGTCAGCAGGCCCGTAGAAGCGGGCCTCGAAGATCGGCACCTGATTGCGGTCCAGGATCGTGTGTGATTCATAGGTCTGCGCCTGTGTCTGCGCGCAGGCCAACATCGCCGCTGCGGCGACGGCCTTCAATACCAAGCCCTTCATGCTACCCCCCTGATGGCGCCGGCCGTTCCGGCCTCTGGCGCGTTTCTTAACGTTTTACGTGTTTTTGTAAAGGCGCCACCGTACAACAGCCAGAGAAGGGGCAAAGCCGGCAAATAGGACGGTTTTCCACCCCTGATTGCGCAGATCACCACCAGCCTTGCCTGCAGCCCGATCTATGGGCTGCAGGCAATTACTGCTGAGCATCATTTTTGCGACAGTGGCGATGAATGGCCAGCGGTCACGACTTCGCTTGCTTCCTTGTTACGTCGTTTTTACGTCCCGTGGACGTCGCTGTTACGCGTCTGTCACAGGTCTGTCATGCCGCGGTCATGTGCCTGTCACATGCCTGTCCCGGCAGGCGGGAACACGCTTCCAGCCAGACGAAAAGCGTTCTCATTGGCGCGCAACTTGCTTAGTGTCAATGGGGGTTTCAACGGGTAGTTCACAAGATCATGCATGACAATAAACAGACTGAAGAATTTTTGCGGCATATGCCTGCGGTCGTCGACTGCGAACGTTCGCTCAGGGAGCTCAGCGTTGCCTGGCGCCTGATCGAGTCGACTGCCAAGATGGTATGTCCCACCGAAGCCAAGAGCATCCTGCCCACCATCAAGGTGACGCGCGAGGGCTTCAACCAGTTGGAAAAGAGGCTCATCGCCAATCTGGTGCAACAGAACGTATCGAAAGTGGTGCAGGAGTTCGAATTCAAGGCCCGGGTCATCATCGACATCGTGGTCCGCAACCTGTTCGAGCGCACGGCCGATGTTGGCTTCCTGGCCATGGACGAGGCCATCCGCCAGTTCATCCTGGCCGGGCCGGACGGCGAGCGCCACCAGATCGTGGCGCGACTCAATGCCTACCGGCAAAAGTACACGGTCTATGACGAGATCTTCATTCTCGATCCACAGGGACAGGTGCTGGCCAATCTCGACCCTGCCAATACCGTCACGCAATCCCGCGACCCGCTGGTAGCGCGCACCCTGGCCGCCAACGGTTATCTGGAGACCTTTGCCGTCACCGATCTGCGCGGCGGAAGCGAACGCTCCCTGATCTACTCCCACAAGATCGTCAACCCCGAGGATGGCAAGACCATCGGCGTGCTGTGCCTGTGCTTCCCGGTGGCGGTGGAGATGGACGACGTCTTCGGCGGACTGCGCAAGCCCAACGACCGCAGCGTCATGCTCATGCTGGACCAGGACGGACGCGTCATCGCCAGCAGCGATGTCGAACATGTGCCGGTCGGCCGCACCGTGCCGCTGGCGCTGGAAGGCCCCTACCAGTTGGTGACCCATGCCGGGCGCGACTACCTGGCGCGTACCTGCGCCGCGCGCAACTACCAGGGCTACAGTGGCCCCGGCTGGTACGGCCACGTGATGGTGGCCTGCGATGTGGCCTTCCGTCAGCCTGGCCAGGACATGCTCTCGCAATACGACGCGGACCTGCTGGCCGGCGTGATGTCACACGCCCGCTCCTTCTGCCCGCCCCTGCATGACGTCACGCTGCTGGCCGACTCCATCAACCACTCGCTGCGGCGCGTGGTGTGGAACGGCAAGATCATGGCCTCGGGCGACGCTGGCGACCTGCTGCGGCTCAAGGCCATCCTGCAGGAAATCAGCCAGACCGGTGACGAGACCAACGAGGTCTTCCGCGAATCCATCCTCGACCTGTATGCCACGGCGCTGTCGTCGAGCCTGCAGGACCTGCAGTACATCTCGCGCCTGATGGTCGACATCATGGACCGCAATCTCTACGAACGCGCCAACGATTGCCGCTGGTGGGCACTGACCCCGCGCCTGCGCCAGCTGCTGGCCCAGGAAACGCGGCGGCCCGCCGAACTGGCCGAGCTCCAGAAAATCCTGGCCTCCATCAATGCGCTCTACACCGTCTACACCAGGCTGGTGGTATTCGACAGCCACGGCCACATCGTCGCGATGAGCAAGCCCCTGGCCGAAGACAGCGAGGGCAGCAATCCCGGCGCCTCCGGCGGCAGCCTGCGGGTGGACGAACAACTGCTGCGCAATACCATGCGCCTGAGCGATCCGGGCCAATACTGCGTGTCGCCCTTCGAAGCGACGGCACTCTACGATGGTGCGGCCACCTATCTCTACAGCGCGGCCATCTTCCACCCCGAGCGCAGCGGTCCGCCGGTCGGCGGCATCGCCATCGTGTTCGATGCCACGCCCGAGTTCGCCAACATGCTGGGCTCTGCCCTGCCCGAGCAGCAAGGCGCCTTCGCCGCCTATACCGACCGCCAGGGACAGGTCATTTCCAGCACCCACCCGGGTTACCCGCCCGGCAGCGTGCTGCCGCTAGGCGCGGCCACCAGCAGCAGCGCCAACGGCAGCAGCGCAGCTGAAATCCGCATCCATGACGGCCACTACATGGTGGTCGGCCACACCACCTCATTCGGCTATCGCGAGTACAAGAACAGCGACGATTACGTCAACGACGTGATTGCCATGGTCTTCACGCCCATCGGCCAACAGAGCGGCGCCGTGCGTGCGCTCGACGGCGCCGATATCGAAGTCGCCAGCAGCGGCGGCAAGCTGCGCGAATTCGCCACCGTCACCATCGACGGCGCTGTCTTCGCACTGCCGGCCGGCAACGTGATCGAAGCCATCGAAGCCTCGCGCATGCTTTCCACCTCCACCTTCAAACCGGTGCTGGCGGGTGCGCTGGACTATCACGAAGGAGGCGCGGCCAAATCGGTGTTCGTACCGGTGGTGGATATGCGCCAGCTGTTGCTGTCGACCGCATCGACCACCGCCGACAGCCGCGAGATCGTCATCGTGCGCCATGCCGGACGCCTGGTCGGACTGCTGGTCGATGGTCTGCATGACGTACTGGAATTCGGCGAAAGCCACATCGATGCGCCGCTGATCATGTTCGGCGGTGGCGTCAATTACATCGGCAACCTGATCCGGACCGCCAAGCCTGGCGACACCATCCAGGTGGTGGATGTGGAACGCATCGTCATGAATTTCTTCGGTCCGAGCAAGGAGGCCTACCTGGCCGCATCCTGAGGCGGGGGTGACGGACAGCCGCCCTCGCTTGCCCGCCCTCAGCCGTCACCGCCGGACAGACCCGCGGCATTCCTGACGGCTGTCATCTGCGCCAGGATGGAGACGGCGATTTCAGCCGGCCTGTGACTATCGATAGGCAGACCGATCGGCGCATGCAGCCGCGCAATCTGCGCCGCGCCGAGATCGAACAAGGCCAGCCGCTCGCGACGGCGCTGGCTGCTGGCACGCGAACCCAGGGCGCCGACATAGAAGGCCGAAGAAGTCAGCGCCTCCAGCAGGGCCATGTCATCTAGCTTGGGATCGTGGGTCAGTGCCACGATGGCGGTGTGGGAATCCGGCTTCATCTCCAGCACCACATCATCGGGCATGCCGGCGACCAGCCGGGTACCGGCGATATGCCAGCCCGCCGCATACTCCTCGCGCGGATCGCAGACCAGGACCTCGTAGTCGAGCATCATCGCCATCCTGGCCAGCGCCTGTGACAGCTGTCCGGCGCCGATGATCAAGAGGCGCCAGCGCGGCCCGTAGCATACGGTGAAGTCAGGCTGCGCCAGCACTGGCCCGGGCAAGGCACCGTCGGCATGGCCCAGCCGCGTGCAGCGGGACAGGCCGCTGGCCAGATCGAGCCGGCGCCGGATGCGCCCCTGCGCGGCGGTGACCTCCAGCACGTCGTCGAGCCAGCCGGAGCCCGGCAGCGATTCGCGTACCAGGACCAGGGTTCCTCCACAGGGCAAGCCAAACCGTGCGGCCTGCTCCCGCGTGGTGCCATATTCCAGAACGGTGGGGCGCACAGACGTCGCGCCCTCCTGACGCACGCGCTCGATGAGGTCATCCTCGACGCATCCGCCGGAGACCGATCCGACCACGCGACCATCGTCCCGGATGGCCAGCATCGCCCCGGGACTGCGGGGCGCGCTGCCCCAGGTGCGCGCCACCGTGAACAGGTGTACCTGGTGTCCTTGCCGCCGCCAGTCGCAGGCCGTGCGCAAGACCTCCAGATCCAGGCTTTCCATGTCTGCCCGCCCTGCCTCAGACCGCGGCCAGACGAAATACGCCCATCGACAGCTTCACCGCCCCGGCCTGCTCCACCAGCGACGCCGACGAGGCCGCAGCCTGCTCCACCAACGCCGCATTCTGCTGGGTAATGCGATCCAGCGAAGACAATGCCGCCGCCACCTGCTGCACGCCCTCGCGCTGCTCGATGCTGGCGCGGGAGATCTCGTCGATCAGGCCGCTCACGCCACCGATGGATGAGACCACCTCCGTGATGGTGGTCGCCGAGGTCTTCACCTGCGCCTGTCCCTGGCTCACGCTGCGTAGCGATGCGGTGATCAGCTCGGCGATTTCGCGTGCTGCCGTAGTGCTGCGCTGGGCCAGCGTACGCACCTCGCTGGCCACCACGGCGAAGCCGCGTCCGTTCTCGCCGGCACGGGCTGCCTCCACTGCGGCATTGAGCGCCAGGATATTGGTCTGGAAGGCGATGGCCTCGACCACCTTGACGATCTGTCCGATCTGCGCGGCATCCTCGGCCATCGCCTGCATGGTCTGAACGATGCGATCGAAGGCCTGCCCACCGCGTTGCGCCACATCCGCAGCTGCCATCGCATTGGCCGCCGCAGAGACGGCGTGATCGGCATTGTTCTGGATGGTGGCGGCCAGTTCCTCCATGCTGGAGGCAATCTCCTGCAGCGACGATGCCTGGCTCTCGGTGCGCTGGGACAGGTCCATGTTGCCGGCCGCGATGTCCGAACAGGCCCGCGTCACGCCATGCACATCACGACCGACTTCGCCGATCAGGCTGACCAGGCTGCTCCTCATCAGCAGAAGCGCCCGTACCAGATCGGCGGCATGTGGCTGGGCGGTCTGATCAAGGGGCGCATCGAGATCACCGGCAGCCATCCGATATGCAAAGTCGGTGGCCTGCTCCAGCGGCTGCATCAACTGTCGTCGCTGCCAGAGACTGCCCAGCACCAGCATGGCCAACGCCACCGCCAGCATGACCAGTGCCGGCACCCGGCTTGCTGCAGACCACAGCAGGCCGGCTGCCAGTGCGCTCGCCAACGGCAAGGCCTGCCACAGCACGATCCGCTTGAGCAACCCCGGTCGCCACAGCCGCTGCACCATCCCCGGCAGACCGGTGCGCAGGAACTGGCCACCGCGCACGGTCCAGCCACAGGCGCGCCGCTCCTTGAAGCGGCGCAACATGGCAGCGGCGAAACTGACCTGCTCCGCTGGCGCATGGGTGCGCACCGAGGTCGATCCGATCACGCGCCCGCCTTCCCGCACCAGCGAGACATTGGTCATGGCCCAGATGCGCTGCCCATCGCTGCCCCGGATGCAGGTCAGTCCGGCCCACCGGCGTCCCTGCTCGATCGTGGTACGGCGCATGTCCTTGACGGCTTCGGTCGGCACGTCGGGATCGATCAGGCGCGTGTAGGGCATGCCCACCAACTCCTGCATGGGAATGCCCACCTCGTCGGCGAACGCCTGGTTGGCATAGGTAATGATGCCCTCCGAGCTGGTCCGGCTGATCAGATACTGTCCCGGCCGCAGTGCGCGACCATCTTGCTGCTGGCTCACCATCCCCCTCCTCAGCACCGTCCGGCCAACCCTCCGGCGGCGATAGTTTCCCGCGATTAATAACGAACATCATTCTGTTATTTTGCATCCTTCGATGTCAAGAAGAATTCCGCTATCGACATCATCATCAGGTGGTGCAGCAGCGCTTCGAACTATCCGCGTCACGGCATCGGCAACGCAGCGTCGTACACGAACAACGACGGCGCGCAGAGGTGTGCGATAGCGAGCATTTCCTCACATCGCTCCACAATCCACTACGCATATGGCTTCCATGAGCATGAAGAATAAAAAACGCACCAAAAACGCGAATATGGACAGCTGAACTTCTTTTTTAAGTGCATGTGACGGGACGGCTGCACCATTTGTTTCCCCAGCCATCCTGCCCTGCCTTCCCCGGCAAGGACGCGTGACAAAAAAACTTTCCCCTCACACGACAATAACGATTGACATTCATTTTATTGAGATTAAATAATGTCATTCATTATTTGACGCACATCAAAGCAGGCGCCGCGCCGCCCACTCGTTCAGATCCATTGCAGTCCGATTCATCCGTAGCGCCACCGCCAGCGGTGGTTTTCAACGCTGTCTTGATTGTTCAACCTGAAGGGGAAATAAAAGTGAAGAAACGTCTGTTAGCCGCCGTCTCCGCCGGCCTGTGCCTGGGGGGGCTGGGTACCGAAGCGATGGCCCAGAGCAGTGTCACCATCTACGGCATCATCGATACCGGGGTCGAATATCTCAATCACACCAATGCCGCCGGCCAGGGCAAGCTGCGTACGCTGCCGCTGACCGGACTGCTGCCCTCGCGCATCGGCTTCAAAGGGGTCGAGGACCTGGGTGGTGGCATGCGCGCCTTCTTCAATCTGGAAAGCGGCTTCGTGCCGACCACCGGCGGCATGGGCCAGGGCAACCGCCTGTTCGGACGACAATCCAATGTCGGCCTGATGGACCCGACCTGGGGTACCTTCACGCTGGGTCGCCAGTACAACATGACGGCCATCTCGCTGATCGCCGCCGACATCATGGGGCCGGCCAACCACGGCCTGTCCAACATGGACTCCTACCTGCCCAACACGCGCAGCGACAATGCGCTGGGCTACATGAACAAGATCGGCAACACCACCGTGGGCGCCACCTATAGCTTCGGTCGCGACACCTCCACGGCGGGCGGGCCTGCGGCCACCAATTGCGCTGGCGAGAACGCCGCCGATGCGCAAGCCTGTCGCCAGTGGACGGCGTTGATCAAGTACGACACTGCCACTTGGGGCGTGGCCACCGCCTACGACACCCTGCGCGGCGGCGCCGGGGCGGGCAACCTGCTCACCAGCAGCAACTACAAGGACAACCGCGCCTCGTTCAATGGCTGGTTCAAGGTCGGCGATCTGAAGATCGGTGGTGGCCTGATTGCCCGCCACCTGCAACGTGCGGTCGATATCAACTACAACCTCTGGTATCTCGGCGCCAGCTACGCGCTCACGCCACAGTGGCAGGTCGAAGGCCAGGTGGCCCATCTGGATACCCGCAACTCACCCGACGACAGCACGCTGGGAACGGCACGGGCGATCTACTTCCTGTCCAAGCGCACCAGCCTCTACGCGTCGTATGCGTACATCAAGAATCGCGGCAACGCCGCCATTGCCGTCAGCTCCGGCAGCACGGTCGGTGTCGGCCAGAACCAGTCCAGCGTGATGGCCGGCATCCGGCATACCTTCTGAAGCAGCTTTACTCCTGAGGATCCCTTTGTAGGACTTGGCGGAACGCATCGAGGCGTTCCGTTTTTTTTGGGCGTCCCGGAGGGGCCGGAGAGGGACGAAAAAAAGGCGCCGTCGCGACGGCGCCTGCTCTTCCATCTGGCCAGCCTCAGAAGGGAGGCAGTCTTGCCTCGCCCTGACGCATCTCGGGATGATGCAGTACGTCCAGCACATGTGCCGGTGTAAACGGCTGCTGCCATACACCCTGCCCAAGGGGACGCAAGGCGTCGTTGACGGCGCACCAGATGGCGCCAATGGCTCCCACCGTCCCGGCCTCGCCCACCCCCTTGGCACCGAGACTGGTTTCGCGCTCGGGCGTGGTCACATGGCCCACATGGATCTGGGGCATCTCTGAGGCCATCGGAATCAGATAGTCCGCCAGCGAGGCATTGCTCATCTGCCCGTTCTCGGAATAGATGCACTGCTCGAACAGGGCCGCGCCTATCCCCTGCACCACGCCACCTCGGATCTGCTCATCGGTCAGCAGAGGGTTGACGATACGCCCGCAGTCTTCCACCACCCATACGTCCAGCACGCGGATCATGCCGGTCTCGATATCGACCTCGACCTGCGCCGCCTGCACGCCATTGGCGGCGAAGTAGGGCTTGCCGGTCGGCGCATAGCTGCGCTCCACCGTCAGTTCCGGGATGACGTCCAGCTTGATGGCGGTCGAATCGTAATGCGCCTTGAGCGCCACCTCCGCCAGGCTCATCAAGGCCTCGCCGTCACGCCCGATGATCATGCCATCGACGATATCGAGTCCGTCCTGCGATTGCTCGCCAAGGGCCGCTGCGATCGCCAGGATATTGGCGCGCAGCTGCGCTGCGGCCAGCAGGGCAGCTTCCCCGGCCAGGGAAATGCCGCGCGAGGCCCAGGCACCGCCCCCCAGTGGATCGCGGGAGGTGTCGCCGGCCGCCACCGCCACCGTCTCCAGCGGGCTACCCATGGCCTGGGCCACGATCTGGGTCAGGCCAGTGCGCGTGCCCTGCCCCTGGTCGGTCGCGCTCGTGCGGCACTGGATGTGACCGGAGGGCAGCAGGCTCAGGCGCACTCCCTCCTTGCCGGCCACCCTGACCTGATTGGGTCCATAAAGGCCCGCGCCCACGCCGGTCAGCTCGACGAAGGTGCACAAGCCGATGCCACGATAGACGCCGCGCTGGCGCAGCGCATCCTGCGTGGCACGCAACTGGCGGTAATCCATGTTCTCCAGCAACTGATCCATGCAGGCGTCCAGTGACAGCGGGCCCAGTGGGATGCCGCCGGCAGCAGGCAGCATCGGCGCCTCGGCCGGACGCGCCGGCAGATGATTGCGGCGGCGCATGGTGACCGGATCCATGCCGATGGCCGCCGCCGCGTCATCGATCAGTTGTTCGATGACGGCGCAGGCGATAGGCTGGCCCACGGCACGATAGGCACCGGTCGGTACCTTGTTGACGAAGGCCCCGCGCACCCGCCCGCGGAAGGCGTCGATGCGGTAGGCCGAGCCGCACAGGTCGAGCGCCTGCAAGGCTTCGCCGATACTGGAACGCGGGTAGGCGGACACCGCCCCGAAGCAGAACAGCAGATCCACGTCCAGCCCCAGCAGGTGTCCTTCGGCATCCACCGCCAGTTGCGCCTCGACGCTGGCGTCCCGGGCGTGGACATCGGAGACGAAGGATTCCAGGCGGTCCGCCTGGAATTTGACGGGGCGGCCCAGCAGCATCGCAATGGCGACCACCGCAATCTCGTCGGCATAGGCGTGCAGCTTGATGCCGAAAGCGCCCCCCACGTCGGGGCTGGCGACCCTGACCCGCTCCAGTGGCAGGCCCAGCAGACTGGCGTAGATCTCCTGCATCTGGAAGGGCGCCTGATGGGATTGCTGGATGTCCAGCTCGCCGGTGCGCCGGTCAAAGCTGGCCAGGATGCCACGTGGCTCTAGCGGCACACCGGTCTGGCGACCGAAGCTGAAACGGCGTCGTACCACCTGGGCAGCGCCGGCAAATGCGGCGGCCACATCACCCTTGCCGATCTTGCGCTCCAGCGCCAGGTTGTGCTCGATGGCCGGGTGGCAGGGTGGACAGCCGGGTTCCAGTGCGGCGCTCGGGTCCACCACGGGCTCGCCCTCCTCCCAGTCGATCTCGATCAGTTCGAGCGCGTCCTCGGCCTGCGCGCGCGTAGCGGCCACCACCGCCGCCACCGCTTCGCCCTGCCAGAACACTTCATCGATGGCCAGCGGATTCTGCGGTGCCGAGACATGCTCCGGCCACATGGCAAAGCGGGTGGTCCAGCCAGCGCAGACGGTGGCCAGGTCGGCGCCGGTGACGACCGCACTCACCCCGGGCATGGCCGCAGCGGCGTCGACATTGATCGCGTGCATACGCGCACGCGCGAACGGACTGCGATAGAACACCACATGCTGCATATCGGCCAGCACCAGGTCGTCGAGATAGCGTCCGCGTCCGGCCACGAAACGCTCGGCATCCGCGCGGGCGACGCTACGGCCGATCAGGCCAGCGGCCGCGGTCTGGGCGGCGGCGCTCATGCATCCTCCCCGGCGGCCATTTCGATGGCATCGACGATGGCCTGGTAACCGGTGCAACGGCAGTAATTGCCCGAGATGGCATCGCGGATCTCCAGGCGGCTGGGGCAGGCCTTGGCCTGCAGCAGTTCGTTGGCCGTCATCAGCATGCCCGGCGTACAGAATCCGCATTGCATGGCATTGCGCGTCACAAAGGCGCGTTGCAGGGCGGCGATCTCGCCGCTTTCGGCCAGCCCCTCCAGGGTCTCCACGCTCAGGCCGTCGACCTGCACCGCCAGCATCAGGCAACCGCGCACCACCGCGCCATCGACGCGCACATTGCAGGCACCGCAGACGCCGACCTCGCAGCCGACGTGGGCGGCCGTCAATCCCATGTCCTGGCGCAGGAAGTCCACCAGGTTGCGGCGCACCGGCACCAGGCAATTGACGTCCTTGCCATTGAGGGTGAATTGGATGTTGGCGTGTTCCACGCAACGGACGGACAGGTCATCCATGGCTGGCTCCGTAAGGAATGGTTGAATCGGCCGGCGCGCCGAAGGTCGCCGCCAGCACGCGACGTATCAGGGCGGCCGCCTGCAGGCGCTTGACCTCGGGGCTGCCGAAGTGGTTGTGATCGGGATTGAGCTCGGCCACGGCAGCCCTGGCGATCTCCTCGCCCAGCGCAACGGACCACGCCTGCCCCTGCGCCAGTGCAGCGGCCGCGGTGGACAGGATGGGCATGGGATCGGTGCCGAAGGTGGTCAACCGCAGGTCGCTGATGATGCCCCCGGCATAGCTGGCCCGCAGCGCGACGCCGACCATCGCGAAGTCCCCATGGCGGCGCGCCAGCTCGTCGAAGCCGAAGACCTCCTGCGGCTGGCAGGCCGGATAGAGTGCTTCGATCAGGATTTCGTCATCCTGGCGGGCCGTCTCGTACAGACCGAAGAAATAATCTACTGCCGGCACCTCGCGCACGCCGCCGTCACGGCTCTGCAGCACCAGCAAGGCATCCAGGGTGATGGCGCAGGCCGGCATCTCCGCCGACGGATCGGCCAGCGCCAGACTGCCGCAGGTGGTACCGCGGTTGCGCACCGCCGGATGGGCCACATGGCGCATGGCCATGTGCAGCAAGGGCAGATGTTGTTCCACCAGCGGTGAGCTGGCGGTCTCGGCATGACGCACCAGGGCACCGATGCGCACATGGCTGGCATCCTCGGCCAGCACGATGCCCTTGAGCGCCTCGATGCGATTGATGTCGATGAGCAGGCTCGGCGCCGACAGGCGCAGATTGAGGGTGGCGAACATGCTCTGGCCGCCGGCCAGGATGCGCGCATCGCTGCCGTGTTCAGCCAGCAGCGCGCACGCCTCCTCCAGCGAACTCGGGCGGGCGTATTGGAAACCTGATGCCTTCATGCAATATCCGATAAGTTGTGACAGGCCGGGTGGGCGCAGCCGGGATGCACACGCTCACACGCCCATGTAACGATGCACCAGGGACGGGTCCTGCTGCAACTGCTGTGAGCTTCCACTCCAGGCGATACGTCCCTTCTCGACCACATAATGGCGGTCAGCCAGTCCCATGAGCGACTGGATGTTCTTGTCGATGACGATCATCGACAACCCTTCTTTCTTCAGTTCGTGCAGGGCGCGCCAGATATCGGCACGCGCCACCGGCGCCAGGCCTTCGGTGGCCTCGTCCAGCACCAGCAGGGAGGGATTGGTCATCAGCGCACGCGAGATGGCCAGCATCTGCTGCTCGCCGCCAGACAACTGCGAACCCATGTTCTGACGCCGCTCCGCCAGCCGTGGAAAGAATTCATAGGCGCGTCGCAAGGTCCAGGGCCGACTGTCGGCCTGCCCTGCACGCGCCGGGCGTGCGGTGGCGATCAGGTTTTCTTCCACGGTCAGGTCGGCGAAGATCTGGCGCCCTTCGGGCACCAGCCCCAGGCCACGGCGCGCCACTTCGTGACAAGGCAGGGTATCGATGCGCTGGCCGCCAAAGCTGATGCTGCCGGCACTCGGACGCAGCAGACCGAACAGGCATTTGACGGTGGTGGATCGGCCCATGCCATTGCGACCGAGCAAGGTGATCACCTCGCCGCGCTGCAGGTCCAGCGAGATGTCGAACAGGGCCTGCGCCCGACCGTAGGAGGCCTGCAGCCCGCGGATGGATAACTGTTCAGCCATGAGCGGCTCCGGAAAAAGTCCCTGCTTCATCACCCAGGTAGATGGCGCGGACCTCGGGGTGATTGCGAATTTCATCGGGCGTGCCACAGAAGGCGGCACGACCCGACACCAGCACCGTGATGCGATCAGCCAGGGCGAAGACCGCATCCATGTCGTGTTCGATTAGCAGCATCGAGTAACGACCCTTGAGGGATTGCAAGAGTTGTACCACCGATGCCGATTCTTCGATGCTCATGCCGGCCATGGGCTCGTCGAGCAACAGCAGGCGCGGCTGCGCGGCCAATGCCATGGCCAGCTCAAGCTGGCGTCGCTCGCCATAGCCCAGTTCTCCTGCCAGCGTATCGCGGCGGGCTTCCAGGCGGGTGGCAAGCAGTGCCTGCTGGGCGTCCTGGCAGGCTTGCTCTCGGGCCATCATCGGACGCCAGAAACCGTAGCCGCCAGTGGCGCCGACCGCCGCCAGCACGGCGTTTTCCATCACGGTGAACTCTTCGAAGATGGAGGTGATCTGGTAGGAGCGCAGCAAGCCCCGGCAGGCGCGCTGATGCAGCGGCAGCGTGGTCACCTCCTCATCGCCGAACCAGACCTGGCCGCTGTCGGGCCGCAGCTCTCCGGAGAGCTGGTTGATCAGGGTGGTCTTGCCGGCACCATTGGGGCCGATGATGGCGTGCAGTTCGCCGGGACGGATGTCCAGGCTGACGTCGTCGGTCACCAGCAGGCCGCCGAAGCGCTTGGTCAATCCCTGGGTACGCAGGCCGTTCATTGCTTGGCTCCATTGGCGACGATGGCAGTCGCATCGATACGGCCGGACGCGCCGCGTTGGCAGCACCGCACATCCAGCCAGTGCAAGGCACCCATGAGCCCGTCACGACCGGTGAGCGCAATGAGGATGATCATCGGCCCGAAGATGAGCATCCAGTGCTCGGTATAGGACTTCATCACCTCCTCCAGGCAGATAAACGCCAGTGCACCCAGCAACGGACCGAACACGCTGCCCATGCCGCCCAGCACGACCATGACGATCAGCTCGCCGGACACCTGCCAGCTCATCAGCCCCGGCGAGGCATAGGCATTCAGATTGGCCAGCAGGAAACCAGCCAGGCCGCACAGGATGGCGGAGAGCACATAGGCGATCAGTTGCAGACGGCGGGCCGGGAAGCCCAGTGCGCTGATGCGCGCGAGGTTCTGGCGCGAGCCGCGCAGGGCCATGCCGAAGGGCGCGTGCCGCAACCGGTGCATCCACAGCAGGGTCACCGCCAGCACGCCCCAGGCGGCATAGAACAAAGGCAGCACCGAGCCGAGGTCGATCCCCGCGCCCAGCCGGCTGGTGGCGATGATGGACATGCCATCGTCACCCCCATACTGCTTGAGGCTGACGAAGACGAAATAGCCCATCTGGGAAAACGCCAGGGTGATCATGATGAAGCCGATGCCACGGGTGCGCAGGCTGATGGCACCGGTGAGCGCCCCGATGCAGCCGCACGAAACCAGCACCAGCAGCAGCTGGGGCCAGGCCGATTCCAGCCCGGCCAGCGAGGACAGGGAGACGCAATACGCCCCCAGGCCAATGAAGAGTGCATGTCCGAAGCCGATCAGGCCGGCATAGCCCAGCACCAGGTTGAGCGCACTGGCGGCCAGCGCATAGATCAGCACACGCGCCAGAAAGCCCACGTAGAACTGTGCACCCAGTGCAGCGGCCACCGGTGGCACGGCCAGTAGCGCCAGAAACAGCAGCAGGGGAATGCCCAGGCTGGGACGGAACAGGGAGGAATTCGTCTTCATCGTCTTGCCACGAAAAGGCCTTGCGGACGCAGCGCCAGGACGGCCGCCATCAGCAGGTAGATCAATAGGGAAGCCAGTGCCGGACCAGCCGCATCGGCCAGCTGGCGGCTGACCATCTCACGCAACAGCATGGGCAGGAAAGCCCGTCCCATGGTATCGACGACACCGACGATCAGGGCCGAATAGAACGCGCCCTTGACCGAACCGATGCCGCCGATGACGATCACCACGAAGGTGGCGATCAGGACCGGCTCACCCATGCCGGCCTGGACCGACAGGATGGGGCCGGCCACGGCACCCGCCAGTCCGGCCAGGGCAGCACCGACGGCAAACAGCAGGGCATTGAGGAAGCGGATGTTGATCCCCAGCGCGCCCACCATGGCCGCATTGTTGGCGCCGGCACGGATGAGCATGCCCAGGCGGGTGCGGTGGATCATCCAGTAGCACCCGACGGCCACGGCCAGACCGACCACGATGACCGCAAAGCGATACAGCGGATAGGGCAGGCCGAACAGGTTGATGACACCATCCAGCATCGGTGGCACCGAGACGAACAGGGGCTGCTTGCCCCACAACATCGAGGCCAGTTCATTGAAGAACATGATCATGCCGAACGTGGCCAGGACATGATTCAGGTGGTTCTTGTCGTACAGCCGCGCCACCGCCACCCGCTCCAGCAGCACACCGATGGCCAGACAGCCCAGCAGCGCGGCCAGCAGCCCCAGCAGGAAGCTGCCGGTGGCATTGGCGACCGAGGCCGCAATGTAGGCCCCCATCATGTACAGCGAACCGTGCGCCAGGTTGACGAAGCTCATGATGCCGAACACCAGGGTCAGGCCGGCCGCCAGCAGGAACAGCAAGACCCCGTACTGGAGACCGTTGAGCAGTTGCGCAAACAGTAGCATGATGGCCTCGCTCACTTCAGGGGACAGGCCGCCACGTAGGCGTCCTTGTGGTCCACCAGCGGGGTGGCGACCAGCTTGCCCTTGATCTGATCGCCTTCCTTGACGATCTCGAAGGCATAGTAGTTCTGGATCGGCATGTTATTGGTGTTGAAGCGGAAGGGACCGCGTACCGATTTGAACTCCGCACCGGCCGCCTTGACGGCAGCGGCGAAGGCCGCCTTGTTGGAGGTGTCGCCCTTGAGCTTGCGCACTGCCGTATCGAGCAGGAAGGCCGCGTCATAGGCATTGGCGGCATAGGTACTCGGAACGCGCTTGTAGCGGGATTCGAAGGCTTTGACGAACTTCTGGTTTTCCGGATTCTCCAGCGACGGGTTCCAGGTATTGCCGCTGATCACGCCCACGGCGGCCTCGCGCAGGGCCGGCAGATTGGTGCCATCGACGGTGAAGGTGGAATACACCGGTACCTTGCCGATCACCCCGGCCTGCTTGAGCTGCTTGGTAAAGTTCACGCCCATGCTGCCGGGGTAGAACATGAAGACCGCATCCATCTTGCTCAGCTGCAGCTGGGTGATCTCGGCCGAATAGTCGGTCTGGTTGATCTGCGTATAGACCTCGGCGGCCACGCCTCCCTTGTACCAGCGCTTGAAGCCGGCCAGCATGTCCTTGCCGGCCTGGTAGTTGGGAGCCATCAGATAGACATTCTTGTAGCCCTTGTCCTGCACCAGCTTGCCGATGGCTTCGCCCGAACCGTCATTGGGGTAGGCGATGGAAAACACATTGGCACCACACTCCGCACCGGCCATCGGCGAGGGGCCGCCGGCCACGGCGATGGAAACCACACCGGATTCCTTGAGTCGTCGCAGATTGGCCATGATGATGTTGGAGTAGCCCAGGCCGACGATGGCATCGACCTTGTCCAGCTCGATGAACTTGCGCATTACCTGCGAGCCCACATCCGGCTTCATCTGGTCATCACCCTGCAGCACCTGCACCTTCTGTCCGCCAAGCTGGTTGCCAAGCTGCTCCAGGGCCAGGCCGAAACCGTCGATATATTCCTGGCCGTCGGCAGCCATCGGTCCGGAGAAGGGGCCGGACAGGCCAATCTTGATATCGGCCATGGCCTGCTGCGGAAACGCCAGCACTGCCAGCCCCGCCAACGCCCCCAGGGCACTCACCATCGACTTCACTACCGCAGATCTTTTCATTTTCATTCCTGTTCGTGGCTAAGGTTGAACTACGAATGCTGCTTGCTGCGTGCGGGAAAACTTGAATGTGGGCGACAGTCCTGCCCCACTAGCGTGCTACGCGTGACCACATGCTGCGCAGGGCGCCCTGACGCGGCTGCTCCTGCGCCGGCTCTTCGCCCGGGCCATCGGCCGCGGGCGCGGCGGCGGCCTTCGGTTCGAACAGCTTGACGAAGCGAGCAAAGAAATCATCGGCCATCTTGCGGGCCGAACTGTCGATCAGGCGTGCACCGAGCTGCGCCAGCTTGCCGCCGACCTGGGCCTGTACCTCGTATTGCAACAGCGTGCCCTCGCCTTCTTCCGGTGCCACCAGCCGCACTGCGGCGCTGCCCTTGGCAAAGCCGGCCATGCCGCCCTGGCCTTCGAAGGTAATCGCATAGGACTGCGGCGCCACGATGTCGGTCAGGCTCATGCGTCCCTTGAACTTGGCCGAGACCGGGCCGATCTTGATCGACATGCCCACTTCGTACTCATGCTCGCCGACCTGCTCCAGCCGGTCGCAGCCGGCGATGCAATCGCGCAGGCTGGCCGGATCGTTGAGGGCTTCCCATACCGCCTGCCGGGAGGCGGGTACCAGACGTTCGCTGATCATTTCCATGCTTGATTCGCTCCTCTTTCAATTGCCTGTCATTCGTATAGTCCGCCCAGTCCGTGGGGGCTGAGCTGCGTGCGGCGTGCTACTGACTGCTGGCGGCCTTCAATGCGCCAGCAGCAGCGCCTGTATCGCGGCCGCATCCGGCAATGGCGACTGCGCCAGAATCAGCATGAGCAGGATGCGCAGTTTGGGGGCGGCCAGATCGCCTCCCGCCAACACCCCGTCACGTTGCAGGAAGGCCTGCGGCGGCACCACGCCACGCGCAGCGCGTGCGGCCTGCACCACCACCACCCCCTGCGCCACTGCACGCTGCAGGGCGGCGCGTTCACCATTGGCCGGGCGGCCGGGCGCCAGTCCGATGCTGATGATTCCCCGGGCGCCTGCCGCCAGCACGCCATCGATGGCCGCACCGTCGGCACCGGCATAGGACACCACCATATCCACGCGTGGCAAGGTCCGGCTCGACGACATGTCGAGCGCCGGCAGCATGCTGTGCGATATCGATGAAGTCACGCGGCGGCGCAGCACCACGCTGCCATCAGCGTCCACCCGACCGAGCGGGCCATAGGGCGTGGCCTCGAATGCGTGCAGCTCGAAACTGGCGGCCTTGCTGACATCGCGCGCCGCAAAAACCATGCCATCCATCACCACCAGAACGCCCTGCCCCTGGGCCTGTGGGGCAGCCGCCACCGCCAGTGCTGCGCGCAGATTGGCCATGGCATCGCTGCCCGACGTGTTCAGCGGACGCTGTGCTCCGGTGAGCACGATAGGTTGGCGGATATCGGTGGCCAGCTGCAGAAACCATGCGGTCTCTTCCATCGTCGCCGTGCCATGGGTAACGACGATGCCGGTCAGGCCGGGGTCGTCCTGCACCGTGCGCCTGATCAGCTGCGCCAGCTCCATCCAGTCCTGCGGCAGGATGCCGGTACTGCCGATCATGCGGAAGGACTGCGGCAGGATCTCGATATCCAGGTCGATCCGGTCCAGTTGTTCCACCAGATCGCCGATGGGATGCACCACGCCGCTCTCGCTGTATTCGACCCAGTCGAAGGCATGCCGCGCATGCATGGCGAAGGTGCCACCGGTGCCGATGACGGCAACCCGTGGTTTACCCGATGCGCGGGACAGGCCGCTCATGCAGCCACCAGACGCAGGTGCAGCACACCCTCTGCGAGACGGATCTCGTGGCTGCGTACATCACGTGTCAAGGGCGCCGACAAGGCCTTGCCGGAACGGATGTCGAACAGTCCGGCATGCAGGGGGCATTCGACCTCGAAGCCGTCGATCTCGCCTTCCGACAAGCGCGCATTGCCATGGCTGCAGATGTCGTTGATGGCATAGACCTCGCCATCCACCAGGAACAGGCCGATCTGCACACCGCCCAGCTTCAGCGAGCGACAGGCGCGATCACCAAACACCTCGGCCAGCGGCCCCAGCGTCAGCCAGCCCTGGGCATCGGGCAACGGCGGGGACGCCTGGGCGTCTGCCGCCACGATAGGCAGGATGCCATTCACAGGCCGGCCCTCGCTTCCAGCAATTTGGCCTCATGCACCTTCATCGCGCCGACCAGGTCGCGGATGCGGGTGATGCCGCGACGTACACAATAGGCCTGGAGGTCGTCGATGACGCGCGGCATGGCGCTGGTACTGATGAAATTGGCCGTGCCCACCTGTACTGCCGTGCAACCGGCCAGCAGGTATTCAATGGCGTCCTCGGCGGTGGCGATGCCACCGCAACCGATGACCGGAATGCTGACCGCCTGCGCCGCCTGGTAAGCCATGCGCAATAGGATGGGCTTGGTGGCACTGCCGGTGATCCCGCCCATCAGGTTGGCGACCTTGGGTTGATGACTTTCGATATCGATGGCCATGGCCAGGATGGCGTTGGAACTGACCAGGGCGTCTGCGCCCCCCTGCTCGGCGGCACGGGCGATCACGGCGATGCTGCCGACATTGGGAGAGAGCTTGGCCCAGACCTGCAGGTCGGTGTTGCGCTTCATCGCCTTGATCACCGCTTCGGTGGCCTGTGGGTCCATGCCGAAGGCCTGGCCATCCTTCTTCAGGTTGGGGCAGGAGATATTGGCCTCGATGGCGGCCACGCCCGGCACGCTCAGGCGTGCGGCCAGCTCGCCGAACTCTTCCACGGTATTGGCTGAAATGCTGGCCACCAGAGGGGGCGTGTAATTCCGGTAGAACGGCACCAGCTCTTCCAGATAGTGCTCCGGCCCCTTGCTGGGGATACCGATGGAGAACAAGGTCGAATTGCGCAGCTCGGCCACGCGTGGCGGGGTGTTGCCCTCGCGCAGGTCGCTGGTGATGGTCTTGGTGACGATGGCACCCAGACCATTGAGATCGATCACCTTGGCCATGCCCTCGGCAAAGGTCCCGGAGCCGGGCATGACCGGATTCTGCAAGGTCAGCTTACCGATGGATACGCTCATGTCTACCATGTCACTGTCTCCTGCGCGTCGAACACCGGGCCATCCCAGCACACGCGTCTGTAACTCATCGTTTCCGAACCAGGGCTCTTGCGGAATGGCCGCACGCAGGCAAAGCACATGCCCAGCGCACATCCCATCAATTGCTCCAGCGCCACCTGGGCCGGCACGTCCAGCTCCTGGCCCAGTCGCTGCAACGCCAGCAGGAAGCGGTTGGAGCCGCAGGTGGTCAGCAGGTCGAAGGGCAGCTGCGCATGCCGTTCACGTACCAATTTTTCGATGTGGGCGATGTCACTGCTGCCATCCTGGTCATGCACCACGATGACATCTGCCCCCACCGAGCGCAGGTATTGCTCCGACATCACCAGGGCCGGCGAACGCGCCGAGAGGATGGCCGTCACCCTTGCTCCGCGCTGCACCGCGTGCTGGGCCAGCGGGGCCATGGTGGCCAGGCCCACGCCGCGCGCCAGCACCAGCACATGGCGGGCCTGCGGCGGCAGAGTGAAGCCCTGGCCGACCGGCCCGAAGGCGTCCAGCGTGGCGCCCGGCTCCAGGGTGGCCAGGCCACGGGTACCGGCGCCCTGTACCTTGTAGAGGAATTCGATGGTGCAGTCCTGCGGCGAAACGCGGTACAGGCTCATCGGTCGGCGCAGGTAAGGCACGTCGTTGCCGGAGGGCGGGCAGTTGAGGTGGAAGAACTGACCCGGCAGCACCGCCAGCGCAATTGGCGGCGCCTTCAGGACCAGGTGCTTGTACTCGGCGTTGACCCACTCATTGCTCAGTACCTGGCACAGGTTCTCGGCGATGGTGAAATCTGCGCAGTGGCCGCCGCAGGACGAGGCCGCTGTACTCGGCGCTGGCTGCAGCGGGATAGGGACGCTGTTGGTCATGATCTCTAGAGGTGGGTGGAAGAGGATGCACGCACGGCGGCATCGGTAATCTGCTCGAAGGACGTCACCAGCGGGAAGGCTCCTGCATCGATGGGCAGCATCTGGGTCTGCTCGAAGCGCATGCGTGAACAGAGCCACTGTCCCTGCTGGTCGCGGGCATATTCTTCGTAGGTCAGCGCGCCCAGCAGCACCGCCTTCTTGGTCTGCTCACGCAGCGCGATCTGCCACAGTCGCCAGCGTGCCGACGCGACGTCGCCTTCCACGCTGATCTCCGGGCTGCCGTAGTAATGCAGCGCATAGCACCAGGGCGAGCGCATGAACCATTGCGCCAGCGCATCGCGCCCGACCAGGCTGGCACCGAACTCCGCGCCGCCTTCCCAGATGGCGTCCTCGGTAAAACAGGCGGCCTGGGCAAGCGCGATCTTCTCCATGCGCAGCGGCGGCTGCCGCTGGTAGTTGGTCGTATATTTCTGATCGGCCAGGCTGGCATAGCGTGCCTTGAGCTGGCGGATCGCTTCGGCTGCTTCCAGTGCGGCCACACGTTGTTCCAGGTTGCTCATGAGCGCACCAGTTCCTTGAGCGAAATGGCAGGATCGCGCAGCACCGCTGCATCGATGGTGGAGCCGCGGCGTACCAGTTCTTCAAGCTGGCGGCGCTCCCGGCCACTGTCGACCAGCATGCCGCCGGCCACCCTGCCCTCATGCAGCCAGAGCAGCACGCCGGCCCTCTCCCCTGGCGGAATGCGCGATATCACCAGGTCGCCCGGCGTATAGATGCCGACCACCTGGATATTGCGATCGAGCTGGTCGGTCCACATCCACGGCACTTCGATATACGGCTCCGGCCGGCCGACGATAGCGGCCGATACCGCACGCGCCTGATTCTCGGCATTGCGCCAGGTCTCCTGGCGCAATGCCCGCCCATACAAGGGGCTGAAGCTGTTGGCCACGTCGCCCACGGCATAGCACCATGGCGCATCCGGATTGCGGCACCAGGCATCGGTCAGCACGCCGTTATCCAGGCGTACCGGGCTGCCTTCCAGGAAGTCCGTGTTGAGCGAAATGCCCACCGCCACCAGCACCAGGTCGGCCTCCAGCGCCATTTCCTGTCCGGCGCACTGGGCGTCGATGCGCAATCCTTCGGCCGTCTTCGCGATGCCCGATACGCTCACCCCGGTCAGCACCTTGATGCCGCGCTGTTCGTGCAGCGCCTGCAGCCACTGCGACCCTTCCGGCGGCAGGCAACGCGCCATCACCCGGGCGCCGCCTTCGACCACGGTCACTTCCATGCCCAGGGCAGCCGCCGAGGACGCCGCCTCCATGCCGATCACGCCACCACCGATTACCAGCAGACGACGCTGCTGGGCCATGGCCGGGCGCAACGCGAGGCAGTCTTCGATGGTGCGCAGGACCCTGACTTCGGGCAGATCCGCACCGGGGATCGTCAGGCCACGAGCCTGACCACCGGATGCCACGACCAGAATGTCGAAGGGGATGACCTCGCCGCTCTCCAGATGGGCTTGACGCAAGTCGTCGATACGGGCGACCACACCCTGGCGATGCTCGACCATGACGGGGTCCTCCCAGAAACTGCGTGGCCCCAGCATCAGTTCGTCCACGGTCTTGCTGCCCAGCAGCAGTTCCTTGGACAGGGCCGGCCGTTCATAGGGGGTGTGCGGCTCCGCACCCAGCAGCAGGATGCGGCCACCAAACCCATCCGAGCGCAGGGCTTGCGCCACGCGCCCACCGGCATGCCCGGCACCGACGATCAACACACGCTGATCCTGCGGCGCACCCTGCGCTTGCGGCTGATGGTGGTTCATGACAGCGACTCCTCGACCGGCGGCAGCTGGTCCAGGCGGGTGATGACGCGATAGAGCGCGCCTCGCTCACTCTGACAGGTCCAGCGCCGCGGCTCATTGGGCGGAATGATGATGCCCTCGCCGGGGGACAGCTCGTAGCGCTCGCCAGCGGCTTCAACCAGGAACATGCCTTCCAGTACGGTTGCCACTTCCTCGCCTTGCGGTTGCGGCGGCACTTCGCTGTGCTGGCCACGACGAAAGACGCCGATGCCGATGTTCAGGTGCTGGCCCTCGACGGTATGCATGCCGGGCGCTGCCTGCGGATTCTGCCAGTCGGTTTGCAACGGCTGGCAATGCGGATCGGTCGGGTTCGACAGGCTGGACATCTCAGCGACTCCTGTTCTTGAGGGGGTAATACGGCGTCGAATCCTCCGGGCCATACTCCTTGCGCGCCGGGGTCACCACGTTCAGGCGCAGCGACACGCCCTCGGCACCGAAGCGGTTGCTGCCGTAATGCAAAACCCCGGCAGGAATGATGAGCGCATCACCGCTATCCATCACCGATTCGAGGTCGGTCTCTTCGCTGTCACTGCTTTCGAAAACGGAGCAGCCCCCCAGCAGCTGCAAGGACGCTTCCTCGCCGTGGCTATGCGACTTGGCAGGCAGGTCATGCCCCTGCGCGGCGACGAACTTGACCACCGCCACGCTGACGGACGCGCCGAACATGTGCTTGCCATACAAGCCATCGGCCACGATCTCCTTGAGGTTATCGTCGATGGCGAACACTCTGCATTTGGGCATGAAAGCTCCTTGGTTGATGACAGCGTCGGCTCAGATCGGCGGACGCATGACGAACTTCTCATCGGCCACGAAGCGCGAGAACTCGTAGCCATCGATCACGCCCGGCTGCTGGTAGGCCTCCACCGCCGGCGCCACCTCGGCCAGGGACAGCAGCATGTACATCAGCGCTGCTTCCGGCGGCGGCATGGCATCCAGCTCGAAGCCGTTGAGGTAGGCGACGATGGCATCGACATCGGCCAGCATGGCGTCCTTGAAGGCCACGATGTCGGCGAACGCGCTGGTATTGCGCATGCGGGTGCGCTCGGTCTCGGTGGCCAGGCTCCAATGGCTGAACGGCATCAGATGGGCAAAACCGGCCGGAAGGGTGATGGCACTTTGCGGGCTTGCTGGTTGCGGCGAATTCATGGCGGGCGACTCCTCAGGCCTTGGTTTCTTCATTGACGATGCGATCGACCACGTGGGCGCCGTGGCGCACCAGCAGCTCGTAGTCCTGCAGGATCATTTCCTTCTTCACGCCGGTCTGCACCGCGCTCTGGGTGCGTTCCAAGGTGCTCAAGTCTTCCAGCAGGACATCGCGCAGGGCGACCTTCATGTATTCGAGATAGAAGCGACCGCCGGCAGTCTTCATTTCCGGGTAGTACACGCGCGCCTCCAGCAGGGTCTTGCCCTGGGAGATCGGTCGGAAGTTGTAGGCCTGGAAGTAGTTCGGACGCAGCGACAGGTAGAAGTCCGGAAACACGACATTGATGTCGAAGAGCCAGTTCTCGTGGCCGGTCCAGTTCATGCCCTTGGGCAGGTCTTCCTTGCGGAAGTGGTAGCTGGCCGCCCCCATGCCGGCGCGCAGTGCGGCAGCAGCAATGGGCTTCTTCACGGCCGAGTCGGCGATGGCCTTGCTGGCCTCCGCGCCACCGGCGGTCACCGCATTCGGATTGCCGTAGACCGACTTGGGATTGCCGGCGATGGACAGGCGTCGATGGAATTGTCCGCACAGTGCATCCAGGGGCGGCATGGCGCCGTCTTCGGCGGTATCGATGGCATCGGCGATCGAATGGCCGTGCACATAGGCCACGTGGTAGGCCTCCTGGAATGCGTCCAGCGCCAGCTTCCAGTTGCAATTGACCACCGTGGTCCACTGGAAGCCGGTGGTGATCTTGTCGAAGGGATAGCCTTCGATATCACCGAACATGGGTTGCAGGAACTGCGCCAGCGACAGTTCCGGGGTGGGATCGAGGTTGATGAAGATGAAGCCTTGCCAGACTTCGCAGGCCACGCGCGACAGACCGTGGTCGCACTTGTCCAGATCGAAGAAGGAGCCCTCTTCCGGCACGCCGGTCAGGTTGCCCTGCAGATCATAGGCCCAGCCGTGGAACTTGCAGAAGAACTTGCGCGCCTGGCCACGCTTCTCATAGACGATCTGGTTCATGCGGTGCGAGCAGACGTTATGCATGGCATTGATTGCGCCCTGCTTGTCGCGTACCACGATGATGGAAGCTTCGCAGGCGTCCAGGTCCTTGACGAAGTAGTCGCCGGCGGCGGGAATCTCTTCCACGCGCCCCACGTGCAGCCAGGTCTTCTTGAAGATCCTGGCCTGCTCCTTGTCGTAGTAGGCGGTGGAGATGTACGGCTCGACAGGAACAGGCCCCTTGCCCAGTTCCGGATAGCGATCGTGCAGATGCAGCTTGATGACCTTGTTCATGAGCTCCCTCACTCGTGGATGGCAGGCCCGATCAGAGAGGGGCCTGAGAACAGATGCGTCCTAATAACGAATGTCATTCTGTATTCCGCAAAAATGAATGTCAAGCGTTTTTGATCGATTTCAAGGACAGGTGAAAAAGGTCTGGCGACACGCCTTCAGCATGCTGCACCACAACACGACAGCGGTCTGCAACGACGCACGCCGGGGTAGCGGATTCGCCCTCTTGCCGCACCGGCATCGCACCAATACCGCACCAATATCGCACTCAAAAGCGAATATTGTTTAAAGGATTCACCGTTGTGGGGAAGAGAGAAGATCCGGGGACAGGGACAGCAGGAAAGGGCTTGCGTGCTAGAATCCACGCCATTCATTACCAGCACGCAAGAGGAATCGTGGCGCAAATCAAGAAGAGCGGCATGCGCGAGGCCATCCTGGAGTCGGCCTTCGATCTGTTTTCCCGCAAGGGCTATACGCCGACCACCATGGCCGAGATCGCACGGGCGTCGAACATGACCGTGGCCAATCTCTATGTGTACTTCGATTCCAAGCTGGCCATCCTCTATGAGATCTACCAGCCGTGGCTGGAACAGCAGCTGCAGGCGCTGGCCGAGTCGGTCCGCAAGTTCCGCACGCCGCGCTCACGCCTGCGCCGGGTCTTCACGGGGATCTGGGGCGACATACCAGCCAGCGATCATTCCTTCGCCAACGCGCTGATCGAAGCCCTGGCCGTGTCGCCCCAGGGCATGACCAAGCCCAATACGCTGCTGATGGATGTGGAAACCTTTCTGACGGCCCTGATCAGCGAATCCCTCCCCCCGGAGCGCGCTCACCTGGTGCGCAACGATCTGCTGGCCCATGTCATCTGGATGGCATTCGATGGCTTCACCATCAACCAGCATCTCGGCGACGTGCGCGATGTCAGTGCCATCGCCGACATCATGACCAATCTGCTGCTGGGCGAGACAGAGGCGCCGGCAGCGGCCCCGGAAAATTCGGTCGCCCCCAAGCGAACCGCCCGCAAGGCGCGGGCGGAATAACAAGACAAAACGGAATGCGCGCCCCACGGGCGCGCACACGCGGCGTTCAGGCCACCAGCACCACCTTGCGGCATTCCTCGCGCTTTTCATTGAAGATACGGTAGCCCTCGGCCGCCTGTTCCAGCGGGAGACGATGGGTGATCAGCGCTTCCGGGCGCAGCCAGCCATCCTCGATGCTGTTGAGCAATTCCGGCATGTACTGTTGTACGTGGGTCTGGCCGGTCTTGACGGTGACACCCTTCTCGAAGATGTCGCCGAACAGGAAGCCATGGATGAACCCGGCATAGACACCCGGCACGCTCAGCGTCCCGCCCCGTCGTACCGAAGCGATGCACTGCCGCAGGGCCTGACCGCTGCTGCCTTCCAGCTTGAGGGTGGTCAACGCCGTCTCCAGTACACTGCCCTTGGCCTCGAAACCGACCGCGTCGATCACCCCGTCGACGCCGCGCCCGGCGGTATTGGCGATGATGTATTCACCTGGATCGACATGATCGAAGTTCACCGGAATGACGTCGTACTGCTCCACCGCGAAGCGCAGACGATAGTCATGATGGTCCACCATGAAAATCTTTTCCGCCCCCAGCATGCGCGCACACGCGGCAGCCATCTGGCCGACCGGGCCGGCGCCGTAGATGGCCACGCTGCTGCCCTCGCGCACGCCGGCATTCTTCACCGCCTGATAACCGGTAGGCAGGATATCGCTCAGGAATAGCACCTGCTCATCGGCCAGGGCGGAGTCGATGCGGATCGGGCCGACATCGGCCTTCGGTACCCGCACGTATTCCGCCTGTCCGCCCGGCATGCCGCCATACAGGTGGCTGTAGCCGAACAGCGCGGCTCCCGGGCGTATGCCCTTGGCATTCATGATGGCACCACGGTCGGGGTTGGTGGTCTCGCACGCCGCGTAGAGATGCTGTTCGCAGAAAAAACATTGTCCGCAGGCGATCACGAAGGGCACCACCACGCGGTCGCCCTTCTTGAGTCGCTGTACGGCCGGCCCCACTTCCACCACCACGCCCATGAATTCATGGCCGAGGATGTCGCCGGACTTCATGGCCGGTATCTTGCCGCGATAGAGGTGCAGGTCGGAGCCGCAGATGGCGGTGGCAGTGACCTTGAGGATGATGTCATCGGCTTCCTGGATGATGGGATCGGCGACCGTCTCCACTCGTACGTCGTGGGCCGCGTGATAAAGCAATGCGCGCATGGAATCTCCTTGTTCTGGTGGGCTGATCTGGAACGGGCTCAGCGCGGTGCGCGGACGTCGTCCTGCACGATGTCGAACTCGGGCTTGGCGATTTCCTTGTTGGGGTTGTCGGTGCTGGTCTCGCGATTCTCGATGTGATCGCCACGCGCCGGCTGCGCAGTGGCCTGGTCACTGGATTGGGCGGGGCTGGGGTTGGCGCGGGTGGGCAATTTCGATTCGATGGCCATGGCGTTCTCCTCAAGAGTGATGGGGGATGGTCCCTGCTATCTCGACTAATGGTCTGCCGGACTGAAACCCAGACTAGGCCAAGCCACTCGAACCGGGCCATCAGTGCGACCCGCCAAGGCTTGTGGGCGGCTGCTGTCGGACATGTCGGTCGGACTTGATGAGTCGGCTGGGGGGAGCAGCACCCTCGCTGATTCCGTCGCGCCTGTCGGCGCGAGGGTGCGCATAATCGCGGCGTGCGCCGACATACGCCGCGGCGTGGCTCGGCTAGGATCAATATTCCTCAAAGCAGTTAAAGCAGGCAGCGCAGCCCGCCTGCACCGACATCCGCAACGGAAAAGGAGACGCATCATGACCGACGCCCTGAACAAGCACCACCATCCGGCCGACACCTCTGGTCCCAAGGATCTGGAGCAGAAAGGCAATCCCCCTACCGGGACCAACGAGCGCGACATGCTCGACGGTGGCGAGCGCCACGTGCCGGGGGAAAGCGACAAATACGGCTCCAAAAATAAACCGGAGGGCGGCAATTATTCCGACCAGGACATGCGGGAAAACAGCCCGCAACTGTAATCTGGCAAGTCAGCCGATGAGTCGAGGCCACCGTGGCGTCGCGCTGTGAGCGGCGGAGCCCGCATTACAGGCATTACAGCGCGGACAGGTCGGGACGGGACGGTGCTCAGTCGTCCCGATCAAATTCCGCCAGCACCAATTCCACCTGCAGGCACTGCAGCTTGAGATCCTTGATCGCCCGCCGGTAACGGCGAAAAACCTTCCGGTCGGGGAGCTCATCCCCGCCTTTGCTCATCCTTACCGCATCATGCACGATGCCCTGGAGGATACCCGCCACCTGCTCGTGCGAGGCCTTGAGCCGATTCACGCTTTCGATCAGTGCCTGTCTTTTCTTCATTTCGTGTTCCCGTTACTTGCTTGTACTTGCTAGCGCTTGCTCGTCGTCCGTGCAGGTTTCCCCTGACTGGACAGGCAATGGAGTTTGCCGTCCGTCAGTTTGTTCCACGAAGGTCCAAGCCAATGCTCATCCATAGTGGATCGCGCCGCCTTGGCGGCTTCCTACTGCGGCCCATTGGCGCTACGGCCGGGCATCTGCTCTTCTTCAATCCCGCTGGCATTACTGACAGTCCATACCGACCTCTCGTCGTCCGGTACGCCGATATCACCGATCAAGCCCTCGGCCTAACATGAGGACTCGTAGGGAAACAAAGCCCTGCGATTCATCCCCCTCATCATCACAAGGAGATACATCATGGCAAATCAGAACCAAGGATCGACCAGCAACCGTGGCTTCGCTTCGATGGATGAAAGCAAGCAGCGCGAGATCGCCAGCCAGGGCGGCAAGGCTGCCCATGAAAAGGGAACCGCGCACGAATTCAGTTCCGATGAAGCACGCGAAGCGGGCCGCAAGGGTGGTCAGAACAGCCACAGCGGCGGCAACCAGAGCAACAACCGTTAGTGTTAGTCGTAGCGACTCCCGGGAGTCATACGACTGCGGCTGTGCTCGCTAGTACCGCCAGGGCAGTACCAGCAGCATAGGCAGCGGGCCTTCCTCGGGCCCGCTGTCCTGCCTGGCTGTCTTGCCTTGCTTTCCCGCCCGGGTCACACAATGCTCGCTTTCACCCTACCTTCATCCAGGAGTCCAGCATGACCGTCAAGACCTTGAAAGACCTGTTCATCCACAGCCTCTCCGACGTCTATAGCGCGGAAAAGCAACTGACCCGCGCGCTCCCCCGGCTGGCCCGGGCAGCTACTACGCCCGAGCTGCGCCAGGCCTTCGAACAACATCTGGAAGAGACTCAGGGACAGATCGAACGTATCGACAGGCTGGTGGAAAACAGCGAATTGCGGCTCAAGCGCGTGAAGTGCGTGGCCATGGAAGGGCTGGTGGAAGAAGGTCGCGAGCAGATCGATGAAATCGAAAAAGGAGCAGTGCTCGACGCCGCTCTGATCGGCGCTGCGCAAAAAGTGGAGCATTACGAGATTGCCACCTATGGGACCTTGTGCGCCCTGGCCAAGCAACTCGGGCTGGACGAGGCCGCCAAGTTGCTCGACGAAACCCTGCAGGAAGAAAAGGCGACCGACCAGAAGCTCAGCAAGCTCGCGCTGCAGCAGGTCAACGAGAAACTGGCCGCGTGATCAACCCATAAGGGGTCCGCCGGGGTCACCTCCCGGCCCGGAGCGCGGAGCGCCTTCCGAGCCGATTTAACAGGTCGCTTCCGAAAGGGAGCGACCTGTTTTTTTCTGTGCGCCCAGATCAGGGCGCCTTGACGGTAATGTTGATTCCATGGGCCATCATGTGACCGTAGGAATGGTCTTCTCCATCGGCAAACTGAGCGGTGAGCTTGTATTTGCCGGGCGGGAGGGTGAGCATGGTTTCGCTCTGCCCCTGGTCCAGATGCAGATGGGTGTCGTCATGCGGGATGGTCTCGCCCTTGCCGATGGGCGAATGGTTGATCAGGATGTGGTGATGACCGGTACCCTCGACCAGCTTGCCGGCCGGACGGGTGGTCATCGAGTGGGCTGCCAGGCGGACGCGGAAAGGACTGGTCACCGTCTGACCGCTCTTGGGTTCGAGAATGCTGAGGGTAGGTTCATCGGCGTGGGCCATCTCGCCCCCGAGCGAAAACAGGAGAAGGGCCAGGCAGGGAGCAGTGAAGAACCGGCCTTTGTGGTGCGGGGATTTACGTACAGATAGGAACATAGCGGACTCCTTGATGAGTTGAAATTGTCGAGTTCGGGACGAGCCGTTGCTCACCGTAGCCGTACTGCACAGCTCACAGCGAGAGCGGCCCGCGCTCGGCCGCCGGCAGACCGGCGTGCAGCTTTCCGAGCAGGATGCGCAGTTGCGCACGATAGTCGAGCACCACATTGCGACGGCAATACCGCGCCCATGCCGGGTCGGGTGGCGCCTCCCTTCTGGCCGGCTGCGATTGCGGCATGCGCATCTGGGTGGCCTGGGTCAGGCTGGCGCGCAGTTCCAGCAAGGTCATCGCCACCGTGCGATAGGTGTGGCGGCCTTCTAGCTGAACACCAGAGGCTGCGCAAACCAACGCCAGCCTGCGCAGAACGTCCTGATCCGCATGCGGCGCATCTCCCTCGCGCCAGGCTGCCCCGAAGAGCAGCGAACCGGCGTAGTCGAGATAGGCCTCCAGGCAGAAGGACAACATCACCAGCGCCGAGAGGAACACCCAGCGCGAGCCGGCGACCTCTTCACCGGCTTTTTGGATCAGGAGGTCGGCGCCGTTCCAGAGTTCGACGTAGGTCAATGTCTGCGCATACTGCGGCAGCGGGGGCAGTCTGGCATCGGCAGGATCCCGGGAAGCGTTCATGGCGGCCCTGTTCAGGAAAGAGCGGTGTCCATCACCATCATCAGCACGAAACCGACGAGCAGGCAGCAGGTCGCCGGCAAGGCATCATGACGTCGATGCGGATCGGGAATCACCTCATGCGCCAGGACGAACAGCATGGCCCCTGCCGCGCCGCCCAACGCCCAGGGCAGCATTACCGAGGACCAGGCCACCACCGCCGCGCCAGCGACCGCCGCGAGCGGTTCCACCAGCCCCGAGAGGATGCCGCAACCGATGGCGTCGGCGCGGGAATAACCAATGCCGCGCAGGGCGGTCGCAACGATCATGCCCTCCGGAATATCCTGGAGTGCAATGCCGAAGGTCAGCACTGACGCCTGCTCCGGCGCGACACCACCGTAGGCCACGCCAACCGCCAGACCTTCCGGCAGGTTGTGCAGCCCGACGGTGAGCATGAACACCCACACCCGACGCAGCGCCGCCTGCCGCGTCAACTCGTCATGTCCCTGCCCGGCTCGTTGCAGTGCCAGCACCAGCACGGCGCCGGCCAACACGCTGGCACCGATCACCAGGCTGCCGGTGGACTTGCCCACCCCACCCTGCTCCAGCGCTTGCATGGCGGGCAGGATCAGCGAAAACACCGACGCTGCCAGCATGACACCGGCACCGAATCCGGTGCAGCAGTCCGCCACACGGGCAGAAAAGCGGCGCGAGAAAAGCAGTGGCAAGGTGCCGGCAGCGGTTGCAGCGGCGGCAGCCATGCCACCGCAATACGCAAGCCAGACGCGCTCATCCCGTGCGCTCCACCAGCCCAGGGCACCGGCCACCACGATGACGCCCACCATCACCAACGGCCAGCTCAGGCGCATGGGTTGTGGCTGCGCGGGCAGGTCGCATGACGCAGGCGACTCTGACTGCAGCGCTGCCTGAGGATCAGGCGCGGGGGTCAGGGAATACTCCACTTTCTTGAGCATGCATGTCCTTCTGTTTCCGTAATGCGAGGATGCCGGTCCTGCGGCGGGATGAGCTGACTGCCTGAGGTCATGGTGATCAGGAGGTGACGCGACATGGCCAGTGCGTCACGATCAGGGAAGTCTATCGGGTGCGCACGATCCTCCCCATCGGACGAACACTGAATCGGGGCGCTGTGCTCGTCCGACGCCAGCCTGAAAATTCTGGCTGATCAGCCTGGGCGCTGCTGTTGCGCTAAGGATGTCCGACACCGGTCGGCGTGACCGATCACCGCATGTTTTCCCCTCCCGCCGATGGTATGGCTGAGCACCTCGCTTTTAGAATCAAGGTTCTGTCAATCGCGCCATCCGGCCTCCGGTTGACCGACCAAGTTCGTGCGCTTTGTTTTCAACCCTCGCTTCGACCCTGAAACCGCCAAAGAGACCCTCACCATGTTTGCCCACAACAAACGACTGCAATACACCGTACGCGTTGCCGGCCCAAATCCCGGGCTGGCCAACCTGATGCTGGAACAGTTCGGCGGCCCGCAAGGCGAACTCGCCGCTGCCTGCCGCTACTTCACCCAGGCCATCGCCGAGGATGATCCCGGCCGCAAGGACATGCTCTTCGACATCGCCACCGAAGAACTGAGCCACCTCGAAGTGATCGGCAATATCGTGGTGATGCTCAACAAGGGCGCCAAGGGCAAGCTGGCCGAAGGCGTGGAAGAAGAAGGGACGCTCTACAAGGAGATCACCGGGGCCGGTAACGACAGCCACATCACCCAGGTGTTGTATGGCGCCGGCGCGCCGCTGGTCAATTCGGCCGGGGTACCTTGGACGTCCGCTTATGTGGACACCATCGGCGAACCTACGGCCGACCTGCGTTCCAACATCGCGGCCGAAGCACGGGCCAAGATCGTCTATGAACGGCTCATCAATCTGACCGATGATCCAGGCGTGAAGGAAGCGCTGGGCTTCCTGATGACGCGTGAAATCGCGCACCAGAAATCCTTTGAAAAGGCGCTCTATTCCATTCGCCCAAACTTCCCGCCCGGAAAGCTGCCTGGCGATCCGCGCTTCTCCAAGGTCTACGTCAATCTTTCGCAGGGCTTGGGTGAGCAGACCGGACCGTGGAACGATGGCGAGCAGTGGGAGCGACTCGATGGCGCCGACGCCCTCACGCCGGTCGACGGTGGCGACGGACAGGCGAGCGTGGAACTGAGCGACGACGATCAGGCCGTGCTGGATCAACTGGCGGCGCGTACCGCATCCGCGCAGGATGGCGAGCCGCTGACCGGGGCTGAAATCGGTTCTGCCGATGCTGACTTGAAGGCCAAGCGTCCCTGAGGACTGACTTTCTACTTCATGACGATCTGCCTCGCACCGGCCGGCTGCCGGGTGCGAGGCAGTTTCGTCTGCAAAGAGGATATTCCATGACTAGCGTACAGCCGACCGTGGCAGTCTTTCCCTTCCCCAGCCTGACGATGGCGCAGCGCGCCTATGATGCCCTGCGCGATCGGGGCGTGACGCCGCAACAGATGGAGCTACGGGTGATGGATGATGAGGCTGGGCCCTCCAGCGGCAACTTCATCCTTGAGTACAAGGAGACTGATGTCCACTTCGATAGCAGCTGGATGGACATGCTCAGCAACCGGGATGATCCCAATGTGGGTGCCGGCCGGCAGGAAGTGTTCTGGTCCTGCGAAGCGCTGCTGCTGGTGACCACCGAGGACCCGCATCTGCTCAATGCCTTGCGTGAAGTCTATCGCGCCAGCGGCATGGACTTCGATGCCCTGCACTGATTCCCTGACAGGCGACTAGGTCGCCTGCGACTGCAACCAGGCCTGGACCTGATCGCTGGCCAGCGGCATGGCGAACAGGTAGCCCTGGCCGTGCGTGGCACCCAGTTCGCGCAGGCGTTGCAGATGCTGCGGGGTTTCCACCCCCTCCACCACGCAGGCCAGCTCCATGTCGTGGGTCAGCGCCAGCAAGGACTTGACGATCTTGTAGCTGACTTCGTTGTGTTCGATATCGGCCACGAAGCTCTTGTCGATCTTGATGCGGGTCAGCGGCAGGGCATGCAGGTGACTGAGGCTGGCATAGCCGGTACCGAAGTCATCCAGGGTGATGCCACAGCCGAGCTCGCGCAGGGCTGAGACCAGCTGGCGCGATTTCTCCAGGTCCTGCAGCACGGCGGTCTCGGTGATTTCCAGGTCCAGGCGCGAGGGGCTGAAACCTGAACTGGTGATGACCTTGACGATCTCGGCCATCCCCTCGCTGGTGTTGATGTCGTTGGCCGACAGGTTGAACGACAGGCGCAGCGACGGCGGCCACGTTGCAGCCGCCTGCAATGCCTTCTTCAGCAGAATCACGCTCAGCTGGTTGATGATGCCCATGCGCTCGGCAGCGGGAATGAATTCGATCGGCGCAACGGAGCCCTTGGTGGCGCTGTGCCAGCGTGCAAGGGCTTCGAAGCCGATGGGCTGGCAATCATCCAGGCGTACGATGGGTTGGAAGAACACCGACAGCTCGCGCTCGAAATCAGCCAGCCGCAAGGCCTGTTCGATATTGGCGTTGCGCTGGATCTGTGCCTTGTCGCGCTCGGAGAACAGCGTGATGGTGCCGCGTCGCTCGCGCTTGCCCTGGTAGAGCGCATAGTCCGCATGCTCGTAGAGGGAGGTGGCATCGACCGCCATGTCCGGAAAGGTGGCCACGCCTACCGAGGCTGCAATCTGCACGGTGGCCTTGTAGAGCATGAAAGGCCGGCGCAAGGCGGCGCAGATGCGCGTGCCGAAGGCCTGCAGGGCGGCGTCGCCGAGGTCGTCATCGATGATGACGGCGAATTCGTCGCCGCCCAGGCGCGCCAGGTGGAAACGCTCGTCCTGGCACAGCGCCCAGAGGCGTTGCCCCACCTCCCTCAACAACTGGTCACCATGGGTATGGCCGTACAGATCGTTGACCGCCTTGAAGCCGTCGAGGTCCAGGATGACCACCGCGAAACGCTGGCCGGAGGCGGTGGCGCGGCTACAGATGTGGTCCAGCTGGGAGAAGAACTTGCGGCGGTTGGGGATGTCGGTGAGTGAATCCAGATTGGCCAGGCGCAGGTTTTCGTCGCTCAGCAATGCGGTCTTGACCTGGGCGTCGATGAGGCGGGTGAAATCGTTGTAGTGGCTGTTGACGATGGCCAGCATGCCTATGGTCACCAGCACCACGTTGAGGGCCGCCGCCACGAACACGGGTACATGGGTGGAGATGAAAAAGACGGTGAAGATGCCGTTGACGATCAGGGCCACCGACAGCGCCGCCGAACGCAGATACATCAGGCAGAAGATGCAGCAGATGACAGTGATGCCCATGTAGAACGCCACATGCGCCTGGGCATAGCTGTCGCCGTAGGGGAACAGCATCACCGACCACAAGGAAAAGCCCAGGGCGATGGGAGCCGCCAGGAAATTGGTACGTTTGAGCGCCCGAGCGGCCATGCCCGGTGTCGGGTCGACGTGGCGGCCACGCCACCAGAAGCTCAGCCGGGTGGCGCACAGCACCGTCAGCAGGGCCGGGAAATAAAGCCCCAGCCAGTGCGGTGCCAGATCCAGATAGGTATAGGCCAGCGCCCAGCTGTTGATCAGCAGGATCAGGTACATCATGGGCATCTTCCCGGAGAAGGCCCGGTACTGCGCGATCAGCAGTTCCGGCTGATCGTAGTTCACGCGCCAATAGCGGCGCACCATGCTCATCAATGCGGAGGGAGCCATCCTGTACCCCGTGCCGTGTCATCGTGCGCATCAGCCCGCACAGCGGGCGGAATGGGTAGCGAGATGGCGGCCATCGTTATGTTGTCATTCGGTCAGCTATTATAGCCGCGACCGGTCACCGCCAAGATCAGGAAATGCCTGATACCGTGCGGCTTTCCGGCTTACAACAATACCCGCAGGAAAGCCTGTTGCCGCGTCCTGGTGCCGTCATCCATGCAGCAGCGCAAGTTATCCCGGCACCAGCGTCGAGCTGCAAGTTGCGGGGTTGTCCTACATCGTCCGGCCAAAGGCTCATCTACAATCTGGCGTAACCAGAAATCAAGGTGTGCCATGTCCATGCTCCCCTCCCATGCCGCTCCACAGCCCCCCATCGCCCGATCGCCGGTACCGTCGGTCGCCGTGCCGGCGGCGTTTCTGGCGGTCGACGCGCAGTGGCGGGTGGTCTTCATGGACGAAGCCGCCATGACATTGCTGGCGGTGTCGGCAGGGACGGTGACGGGGCAGTTGATCTGGCAGGTCTGCCCGGCGCTGGTGGGCAGCGCACTGGAAGCACCATTGCGCGCCAGCCTGGCCGATGGCCAGAGCCGGCAATTCCTGTTCACCCCACCGGGCCAGGCGCAATCCTACGAAGTGATCTGCAGTGCCGGCACGCAGGGCCTGTCGGTGAGCCTGCGCGCCGGTGCCCGCCAGCAACAGCAGCAACAGCAGCAACAATCCGAGCGCCGCCTGCATGAGAGCGAGACCCGCTTCCAGCTGATGACCAGCGCCATCCCGCAGATCGTATGGATCACCAATGCCCTGGGCGATCTGGAATTCGTCAATGACCAGTGGCACGCCCATGTCGGCGACACGGCGGCCGAGGACAGCCTGGGCAGCTTCGATGCGCTGGTGGCACGCCACGTCCATCCCGATGATCGCGTACTGACCGCGCAGGCCTGGCAGCACGCCCGTCATACCTGCTGCGAACTGTCGGTGGAACACCGCATCGGCAATGCGCAGGGCCAGTATCGCTGGTTCCTCACACGCGGCAAGCCGCAGCTGGCCGCTGACGGTACGACCATCCTGCACTGGTATGGCACCTCCACCGATATCCACGCGCAGAAGGAAGCGGTGGCCGAACTGGCGCGCCTGACCGATGATTCCGAACGACGTCGGCGCTTCTACGAAAGCTTCCTGTCCACCACGCCCGACCTGGCCTATGCCTGGGACCTGAATCACCGCTTCACCTACGCCAACCGGGTGCTGTTGCAGATGTGGGGCAAGAGCTGGGACGAGGCCATCGGCAAGACCTGCCTGGAGCTGGGCTACGAGCCATGGCATGCCGAGATGCACAGCCGCGAGATCGAGCAGGTGCGCGCCACCAAGCGCCCGGTGCGCGGCGATGTGCCCTTCAACGGCACCTTCGGACGCCGCATCTACGACTACATCATCTTCCCCGTGCTGGGTCCGGATGGCGAAGTCGAGGCCGTGGCCGGCACCACCCGCGACGTCACCGACCGCAAGAACAGCGAAGCCCGCCAGCATGCGCTGTTCCGCCTGGCCGAAGCGATCCGCGCTGCCGAATCACCGGCGGTCATCGCTACGGCTGCCGCCCACATCATCGGAGAGACGCTCAGCGCCCGCTGGGTCAGCTACCGTTCGTTGGGGCCGCAACAGCAAGCCCAGGTCGAAGGCGACTGGTGCTTCCAGGGAAGTGCCGACAATTGCGAGGCACTGGCCCTGCATGACCAGCAGCGCATCAGCCGCGCCCTGCGCAGCGGCAGCGTGGTGCTGGTGGGTGACGTCGCCCGCGACGCGCGCACCGCCGCCATCGCGCAGCAGCACCTGGCGCTGGGGGTGGCAGCCTTCATGGATGTTCCCATCATCGAACAGGGCGAGCTGGTGGGCATCGTCTACGTCAGCAGTCATGCGCCGCGCACCTGGACCGACAACGAACTGGCCATCGTGCGGGAAGTCAGCCAGCAGACCCGCGCCGCCTTCGAACGCATCCACAACCAGCAGGCCCTGGCGGCCAGCGAGGCACGCCTGCGCGAAATCAATGAATCGCTGGAAGCCCAGGTCAGCGCTCGTACCCAGGAACTGATGGCGACCGAGGAGGCGCTGCGCCACTCGCAGAAGATCGAGGCCATCGGGCAGCTTACTGGCGGCCTGGCCCACGATTTCAACAACCTGCTGGGTGGCATCACCGGCAGCCTGGACCTGATGCGCGTGCGCCTGGTGCAGGGGCGTGGTGATGAATTGTTCCGCTACATCGACCTGGCGGCGCGCAGCGCACAACGCGCCGCTTCGCTGACGCAACGCTTGCTGGCGTTCGCGCGTCGGCAGACGCTGGCGCCACGGCCCACCAACGTCAATACCCTGGTGGCGGGGATGGAAGACCTGATCCGCCGCACCATCGGCCCGGCCATCACGCTGGAAGTGGTCGGCGCAGTCGGTCTATGGCCGACCTTCGTCGATGGCCCACAACTGGAAAGCGCGCTGCTGAACCTGTGCATCAATGCACGCGACGCCATGCCCGGCGGTGGACGCCTGACCATCGAGACTGCCAACAAGTGGCTGGAGGACAAATGGGCGCAGGAACGTGACCTGCCGCCGGGCCAGTATGTCTGCATCTCGGTGACCGACACCGGAACCGGCATGCCGCCGGATGTGCTGGCGCGGGCTTTCGATCCCTTCTTCACCACCAAACCCATCGGCGAGGGTACCGGCCTGGGGCTGTCGATGGTGTATGGCTTTGCGCGCCAGTCGGGCGGGCAGGTGCGTCTGTACTCGGAAGTGGGCCAGGGCAGCACGGTCTCACTCTACCTGCCGCGCCATGATCTGGAAGCCGAGGGCGAAGAGCCTGAGACCAGCGAGGCGCACCAGGCCGCAGGCAGTGGCGAGGTGGTGCTGGTGGTGGATGACGAGGCCTCGATCCGCATGCTCACGGCCGAAGTCCTCAATGACGCCGGCTATGCCACGCTGCAGGCCGAGGATGGTCCGGCGGCACTGCGTATCCTGCAGTCATCGGCCCGCATCGACCTGCTGATCACCGACGTCGGCTTGCCGGGCGGTCTCAACGGTCGCCAGGTGGCCGATGCGGCGCGGGAAGCACGCCCTGGCCTGCAGGTGCTGTTCATCACCGGTTATGCGGAAAATGCGGCCTTCGGCAACGGCCATCTGCAGCCGGGCATGCAGTTGCTGACCAAGCCGTTCAAGCTGGAAACGCTGGCACGACGGGTCGAGGCCATCCTGGAAAACCGCAGCACCAGCTCCTGAAAGCTGCCGGCTTCAACGGCCGGGCACCGCCCCTGCTCCGGTGTCGATCGCACCCAGGCGCCACGACACCCGGCGCGCCGAGGCCGCCAGCAGTTGCCCCACTTCGCCTGCAAAGTCCGTATCGTAGCTGCCGCTGCTGCCCATCACCGCCATCACCAGCGCCAGTTGGCCGGCATGGTTGAAGACCGGTGCGGCCAGTGTATTGATGCCCGGCACCGGGCGCCCCAGTGCCTGGTCCATGCCGTCCGCCCGGATCTGGCGCAGGCGCGCTGCGTAGTCATGACGCAGTGCGCCGTCGCCATGGAGGACGGTGTCGGCCTGCACGCCTTCCATGCGGATCGCATCCATCGCCAGCGCTCCGGCCAGCGTGTCGGCCGGCTGATGGGCTGCGCAGACGCGACCGATGGCGGTATGCACCATCGACAGCACGGTACCGATACGCAGGCTGACGTGCTGCGGGCGCGAGGATTCTTCCAGCCGCACCACGGTCGGCCCCAGCGGGCCGAATACCGCCAGCGCCACCGACAGGCCGGTCGCCTCGGCCAGCGGCGCCACTTCGGCCTCGGCCTCGCGCAGCGGTGAGAGGCGCTGCAGGGCCGCCAGTCCCAGTTCCAGACTCAATGGCCCGGGGGAGAAATTGCCCTGGGCATCACGCGCCAGCAGGCCGATCTTCTGCAGGCTCACCAGATGCGGGAAGGCCTTGGCCGCGGGCATGCCGGCCAGTCGCGCCAGGTCGCCCAGTGGCAGCGGACGGGCCGCTTCCAGCAGGGCTTCCAGCAGGGCGCCGGTGCTGTCCAGCGACTGGATGCCGCGCTGCGCCTGCGCTTTGGCGCCGTCATCGGCTTCATCAGCTTCATCGGGCATGTCGTGCAGGCGCGTCATGCGGTGGACTCCCCGCCGACACCGGCCAGCGTGTGACCGATGGCCTCGATGCAGATGCGCAACTGACGCGCCACGGCACCGCGCCAGCCGGCATCGATGACGCCGCTTGTGCCGATCACGGTCACCAGCAGCTGCAATTGGCCGGCCGCATCCAGCAAGGGCATGCACAGGCTGGTCACGCCCGGACTGGGGACATCGACGGCGCGTTCCATACCGCGCTTGCGGATGGCATCCAGCGTTTCAAGGAATTGCTTCAATTGCGACCTGGGCGCGCCGGGATGCTGGGCCTCCCATTGCGCCTGCCATGCGGTCACCGGCCGGAAGGCGCAGCAGGTGCGGCCGGTGGCGGTATCGGCCAGCGCCATCACGGTCCCCACATGCAGGTTCACGTGCAGCGGCTTACCGGCATGGGCGTAATGGACGATGGTCGGGCCTTCCGGCGTAGGCAGGGTGAGCGCCACGCTCAGGCCGGTGTCTTCGCTCAGTTGCTGCACCTGCGGCAAGGCCAGCTGGTAGGCCGGCTCCTGCGCCAGGCGCGCCATGCCCAGACGCAGCGCCAGCGGGCCGGCCTCGTAACGACCATCTGCCGGGGTGCGCTTGATCAAGCCGAGCCGCAACAGGCTGACCAGATAGGTGTGGGCTTGTGCCGACGACAGCGCAGCCGCGCTCGCCAGTTCAACCAGCGGCATGGGCTGGCGGGTCTGGGCCAGGGCCTGCAACAGCCGACCGGCCACTTCCACGCTCTGGATGCCGCGCTGGGGCTTGATGGGGCTTGCACTCATCGGGGATTCCGTTGGGTCATGGAGAAAATCGAACACTGAAAAAGCATATGGGCACAGTGGCAGGCAGGCCCAAGTGGCACGAGACATCAGCGCCCACGCCACCCTGCGCCAGGTCGGAATTCTAATCCATGTCGCCATGGCAAGAACGCGGGATGTCGACGAGCAAACAAAACTGTCGTTAGTGCATAACAAGCAGATTTGACATTGACTAATCATATTCTGCTGACTAAGATGCCATCACCCTGCTCACTCCAGGCAACAACAAGAACGTTTGACCCCCATTGACCCATGACGGCGTGGACGGAGACATCCCCTGATGGCGCAAGCCATGTCCATGCACGTCCCACCTATTTGAACGAGGCAGACATGGCCAAGGCATTTGCATCCCAGGCGGATCTTGACGCCAAGAAAATCACCTTTGAACGCATCTCGGAAAGCGCCTACGCGTACACCGCCGAGGGCGATCCCAACTCCGGCGTCATCATCGGCGACGACAGCGTCATGGTCATCGACACCACCGCCACGCCGGCCATGGCGCAGGACCTGATCGCCCGCATCCGCAGCATCACCGACCTGCCCATCAAGTACGTGGTGCTGTCGCACTACCACGCGGTGCGGGTGCTGGGCGCGTCGGCCTATCTGAAGGAAGGTTGCGAGCAGGTCATCGCCAGCCGCGGCACCTTCGAAATGATCTCCGAACGCGGCGAGGCCGACATGAAGTCCGAGATCGAACGCTTCCCGCGCCTGTTCGCCGGGGTAGAGACGGTACCCGGCCTGACCTGGCCGACCATGGTGTTCGAACGCGAGATGACCCTCTTCATGGGCAAGCTGGAAGTGAAGATCGCCCACCTGGGCGCGGGCCATACCAAGGGCGATACGGTGGTCTGGATTCCCGGGCAGAAGGTGTTGTTCTCGGGCGACCTGGTGGAGTACGACGCCGCCTGCTATTGCGGCGACGCCCAGCTGGAACAATGGCCGGCCACCCTCGATGCCCTCTCGGCGCTACAGGCCGAGGCACTGGTACCAGGACGCGGCCCCGCACTGCGCGGGCGTGAACAGGTCGAGCAGGGCATCGCCTATACCCGCGACTTCGTCTCCACCCTGCTGCGCGCCGGGCGCGAGGCAGTGGCCGCGAAGATGGGCCTGAAGGAAGCCATGGCCCATGCCCGCACGCTGATGGACCCCAAGTTCGCCCAGGTCTTCATCTACGAGCACTGCCTGCCCTTCGATGTCACGCGGGCCTATGACGAAGCCTCCGGCATCCATCACCCGCGCATCTGGACCGCCGCGCGCGACAAGGAGATGTGGACGGCGCTGCAGGCCTGAGCAAAGGGAGAGAGGAGACCGACATGAACAATATCCCTAGCCTCGACACTGTGGCCATCGACTACCAGCAACAACGCTTCCCCTATCAACCCTGCGCCGAACAGACCCGGCCCGGCCATGCTCCTATCCATCCGGTGGTGGTCGTGGGAGCCGGCCCGGTCGGCCTGGTCACCGCAATCGATCTGGCTCGCCAGGGCATCAAGGTGGTGCTGGTGGACGACGACAATACGCTCTCCACCGGTTCAAGGGCGATCTGCTTCGCCCAGCGCACGCTGGACATCTTCGACCGCCTCGGCTGCGGCCAGCGCATGGTAGACAAGGGCGTGGGCTGGAATCGCGGCAAGGTCTTCCTGCGCGACCAACCGGTCTATGAGTTCGACCTGCTGCCCGAACGCGGCCACGCCCGCCCGGCCTTCATCAACCTGCAGCAGTATTACGTCGAGGGCTATCTGCTGGAACAGGCACAGGCCCTGCCCGACATCGACATCCGCTGGAGCAGCAAGGTCAGCGCCATCGAACACCATGCCGACCACGAAACGCTGACCGTGGACAGCCCCGAGGGCAGCTACCGCCTCAAGGCGCGCTACGTGGTGGCCGCCGATGGCGCACGCAGCCCATTGCGCAGGATGATGGGCCTGGAGAGCGTGGGCCACACCTTCCGCGACCGCTTCCTGATCGCCGACGTCCGGATGGACGCGCCCTTCCCGGCCGAACGCTGGTTCTGGTTCGACCCGCCCTTCCATCCCAACCAGTCGGTATTGCTGCACCGCCAGCCGGATGAGGTCTGGCGTATCGACTTCCAGCTCGGCTGGGATGCCGATCCGGTGCTGGAGAAGACGCCGGAAAAAGTGATCCCCCGGGTGCGTGCCCTGCTGGGGCCGGAGGTGCAGTTCTCGCTGGAATGGGTGAGCGTCTACACCTTTGCCTGCGTGCGCATGGCGCGCTTTCGCCATGGCCGCGTGCTGTTCGTGGGCGACGCCGCGCATTGCGTCTCGCCCTTCGGCGCGCGCGGTGCCAACAGCGGCATCCAGGATGCCGAGAACCTGGCCTGGAAGCTGGCCTGCGTGCTGCAGGGCCAGGCGCCGGAAAGCCTGCTGGACAGCTATGCCGACGAACGTGAATTCGCGGCCGATGAGAACCTGCTCAATTCCACCCGCTCCACCGATTTCATCACGCCCAAGAGCGGTGTGAGCCGGCGCTTCCGAGACGCCGTGCTGGACCTGGCGCGGGAACACGACTTTGCGCGCAGGCTGGTCAACAGCGGCCGGCTGTCGCTGCCGGCCACGCTGCACGCCTCGCCGCTCAACACCAGTGACCACGCATCCTTCAGCGCCGGCATGCAGCCCGGGGCAGCCTGCTGTGATGCGCCGCTGGGTGGCACCAATGCTACCGACAGCAACGACGGCCGCGACTGGCTGTTGCGGCATCTGGGCGACAGCTTCGTGTTGATGATCTTCGCCCCTGCTGCCAGCCTGGCGCCTTCACAGTTGCAGGAACTGGCCGGCATGACGCAGGCCCGACTGCCGCTGCGCTTGTTGTTCGTCAGCGCAACACCGGCCACGCTATCGGATTGCCAGATCCTTGAAGGCATGGGCGCGCCGGCCACCCAGGTCCACGACATCGAAGGTCTGGCCGCCCGGCGCTACGACATGCCCGCGCATGCCAGCGCGCCCGGCTGCTACCTGATCCGCCCCGACCAGCATGTCTGCGCGCGCTGGCGTGACATCGATGTGCTCGTCATCCTGCAGGCCCTGTGGCGGGCGACCGGCCATGCCGGCAGCGGCGATGCCATCGCCGTCAAGGATGCCGCCTGAGAGTCCATAACCCCCGATCCCCCCGAGACCTTTGATCCCAACCCCGAGCCTACATCGACCAAGGAGACCACCATGATCCTGAATACCTCGCCCAACCTGGCGCGACCGGACGATTTCTATGAAGCCCTGATCGCCATGCACCGTGACCTGGATGACGATGCCAGCCAGGCCGTCAATGCCCGCCTGATCCTGCTGTTGTGCAATCACATCGGCGGCCACGACGTACTGCTGGAAGCCATGCAGCGCGCCCGCGCCAGCGTGACCCCGGCCACCGTCGCGGCAGCCTGAGCAGTCACCCCTTCCACATCCCCAAGAGCGCCGGCACAGGCGCCTGACAACGGAGACAACCATGATCCACCCATCCCAGGGCGCCGGCACGCTGGCCGCCCAGCCCGCTGACGACCTCGGCGGCAGCACCGAAGATGCCGTCTACCGCAAGGTCTGGCTACGCATCATTCCCTTCCTGTTCATCTGCTATGTCGTTTCCTTCCTGGACCGCATCAACATCGGCTTCGCGCAATTGCAGATGAAACAGGACCTGGGCTTCAGCGACGCCATGTATGGCCTGGGCGCGGCCGTGTTCTACGTCGGCTACGTGCTGTGCGAAGTCCCCAGCAACATGGCGCTGGCGCGCTTCGGCGCACGGCGCACCTTCAGCCGCATCATGATCCTGTGGGGGCTGGCCTCGGTGGGCATGATGGCGGTCACCGATGCCAGCCACTTCTATGCGCTGCGCTTCCTGCTGGGCGTGTTCGAGGCCGGCTTCTTCCCGGGCATCGTGCTGTATCTGAGCTACTGGTTCCCGGCGCGGCGACGTGCGGCGGTGATGGCGATCTTCTTTGCCGGAGTGGCGGTGGCCGGGGTACTGGGCGGGCTGGTCTCGGGCTGGATCATGCGCGACATGGCTGGCGTCATGGGCCTGTATGGCTGGCAGTGGATGTTTGCCATCGAGGGGGCACCGGCGGTGGTGCTGGGGCTGCTAGCCATCTTCTGGCTGGCCGACGGCCCGGCGCAGGCGGCCTGGCTCAGTGTGGAAGAACGCCGCTTCCTGCTGGCCCGGCACAGCCAGGAAGTGCATCGCGGCCAGCACGTCAGTGCCCATTCGCTGCTGGCATTGCGGCAGGCGCTGGCGCACCCGCCGACCTACCTGTTCGCCTTCATCTACTTCGCCCTGACCTGCGGCTCGCTGACGCTGAACTTCTGGATGCCACTGATGATCCGCGACTTCGGCATCAAGGACGTGGTGCAGGTCTCGCTCTACAGCGTGATTCCCAATGCCATCGGCGCGGTCGGCCTGCTGTTGATCGCGCGCCACTCGGACCGGCGCAACGAGCGGCACGGCCACTTCCTGATCTGCACCACCGGCGGCGCGCTGGCACTGGTGGCGCTGACACTGCATCCGTCCAGCCTGGCGGTCTCGCTGGCGCTGCTGTCGCTGGCGGCGGTCCTGATCTTCGCGGCCCTGCCGATCTTCTGGTCGTTGCCCCCGGGCCTGTTGCCGGCCCAGGCCATCGCCCCGGGCATTGCCTTCATCTCCAGCGTGGGCATCACCAGCGGCATCGTCAGCCCCTGGCTGATCGGCCTGGTCAAGACCCGCACCGGCAACATGGATATCGCCCTCTATATCCTGGCGGGCTTGCTGTTGCTCAGCGGATTGACGATGTGGAGCCTGATTCCGAGAAAGCCGGCAGCCGCAGAGCCGGCTTGAGGTGCGGGCCGATATCGCCTGACGGAAGTCATCGGAAGATGTGGCAGGAACCGGCGCCGGGGCTGATTGCTCCGGCGCCGGTTGTCGTTTGTGCATGTGAGCATTTGCACGATCGTTGGCAAGCTGGTCAAGAAACTGTCAGACTCCTTTGCTAAAGTGGCGCCGCCCGTCCTGGGGGCGTTTGATCGAATCTGATCGCGCACGACCGGCATCCGCGAACCCGACCACTCCTTGCAGCGCTATTGCACCTCATCGCCATGAAAATGAAGACCACCTCGCCGCAATTGACGGCCTATGAAGAAGTCAAGCCTGGCTTCGGCTGGATCGATGCGCTGGTGCTGGCGGTGCTGTTCGGGCTGTTGTGGAGTGCCTTGCACTTCGGCAAGGGGATGCTGGTGCATTTCGACCCGTCCGACCAGCTGGAAGTCGACAGCTCGCCGGCCATGATCCCCTATTACGCCGGCCGCACCCTGTTGCGCATGTGGATCGCCTTCGCCTTTTCCCTGTTCTTCGCCATCGGCACCGGTTACCTGGCCGCCAAGAGCCGCCGGGCGCGGGCCCTGATCCTGCCGGCGCTGGACATCCTGCAGTCGGTGCCGGTGCTGGGCTTTCTCTCGGCCACGGTGGCCGGCTTCATGGCGCTGTTCCCCGGCAGCCTGATGGGGGTGGAATGCGCGGCCATCTTCGCCATCTTCACCGGCCAGGTGTGGAACATGGCCTTCGGCTTCTACCATTCCATGGTCACCATCCCAACCGACATGCAGGAAGCCGCCACCACCTACCGCCTCACCGCCTGGCAGCGCTTTCGCACCGTGGAGTTGCCGGCCTCGGCCCACAGCCTGATCTGGAACTCGATGATGTCCTTCGGGGGCGGCTGGTTCTTCGTGGCGCAGAGCGAGGCCATCAGCGTCATGAACAAGGACCTGAAGCTGCCCGGCCTGGGCTCCTACATGGCGCAGGCCATCGACCAGGGCGACCACACGGCGGCGCTATGGGCGGTGATCGCCATGCTGGCGTTGATCCTCATCAGCGACCAGCTGGTATGGCGGCCGCTGCTGGCCTGGGCCGACAAGTTCAAGATCGAACTGACCGAATCGGGATCGGCACCGACGTCCTGGGTCTTCGACCTGCTGCGCGGCTCCTATGTCTTTACCTGGCTCGACGAAAAGCTGTGGCAGCCGCTGGCCGACTGGCTGGCGCGCCATCGGCCGGCCTCACCCGGTGTTCCCACCCCGGCCCGCATCGCGCGCCGGCGCTGGACCCATCGCATCCTGAGCGGCCTGATCTGCGCGCTGCTGATCTTCGAGGCCCTGCGCGGGCTGGTGGCCGCCATCGACGCCCTGCACGGGGCGATGAGCTGGAGCCTGTTCGGGCATATCGTGTGGCTGGGTTTCCTGACCATGCTGCGGGTGCTGGCCATGACCGTGATCGCCACCCTGATCTGGACCCCGGTGGGAGTCTGGATCGGCTCCAAGCCGCACATCGCCCGCTTCGCCCAGCCGCTGGCGCAGATCGGTGCCTCCTTCCCGGTCAACATGACCTTCCCGCTGGTGGTGGGCTGGTTCGTGGCAGGCAACGTCAGCATGAACTGGGGCAGCATCCTCCTGATCGCCATGGGCACGCAGTGGTACATCCTCTTCAACGTCATCGCCGGCGCCATGGCCATCCCCAACGACCTGAAGGAGGCCGCCCGCATGTACGGCCTGTCGCGCTGGAACCTGTGGAAGACTCTGATCCTTCCGGCCATCTTCCCGTTCTGGGTGACCGGGGCCTGCACCGCCGCCGGGGGTGCCTGGAACGCCTCCATCGTGGCCGAACTGGCCAGCTGGGGCGATGTCTCGCTCAAGGCCGACGGCCTGGGTGCCTATATCTCGGCGGTCACCAAGTCCGGTGATACGCCACTCATCATCGCCAGCATCGGTGTGATGTCGATGTTCGTGGTACTGATGAACAAGTTTGTCTGGCGTCGCCTGTATGCCTTCGCCGAACGCCGTTTCCGCCTCGATTGATCCTGAGCCCAGCCATGACCATGACTTCTCCGCAACAACGTCCCGCCGTCGCCGAACTGTGCGCGGTCAGCAAATCCTATAACACCGCCGGCGGCCATGAACTGAAGGTGCTGGACAACATCGACCTGGCCGTGCACGAGGGTGAACTGCTGGCCCTGCTGGGCCAGTCCGGCTCGGGCAAGTCGACCATCCTGCGCTGCCTGACCGGGCTGGTGGAACCGAGCTCGGGCCACACCATGGCGGCCGGCAAGCAGCTCTATGGCGTCAACCGCGATGCCTCGGTGGTGTTCCAGACCTTTGCGCTCTATCCCTGGCTGACGGTGGAACAGAACGTGGCGGTAGGCCTGATGTCGCACAACCCGACCCGCGAGGAGCGCGACGCGGCGGTGGACCGCGCCATCGAACTGATCGGCCTGGGCAATTACCACAGCGCCTATCCGCGCGAACTCTCGGGCGGCATGCGCCAGCGTGTGGGCATCGCCCGCGCCCTGGTGTCCAAGCCCAAGCTGCTGTGCCTGGATGAAGCTTTCAGCGCCCTGGACGTGCTGACCGCGGAAAACCTGCGGCAGGAACTGATCAGCCTGTGGCGCGCACCGGACAGCGGCCTGACCTCGATCTTCATGGTCACCCACAACATCGAGGAAGCGGTGGAGATGGCCACCCGCATCGTGGTGGTGTTCCCGCGCCCGGGCCGCCTGGGCCTGGTGCTGGAAAACCCGCTGCCCTACCCGCGCGACAGCAAGAGCCCGGAATTCCAGCGCCTGGTCAACATCATCCACGAAGCGATCACCACGCTGACCCTGCCCGACCTGCCGCCGGAAGTGCACATGCCGGGCGAGCCGATCTCGCGTGGCCGCAAGCGCATGGAGTCGATCCCGCTGATCCCGGTGGGCCAGATCCTGGGGCTGATGAGCCTGCTGCACGACGAGCCGGAACTGAACAACATCTACGACATCTCCGACGAGATCGGCAAGGAATTCGGCGAGACCATCGCCACCGTCAAGGCCGCCGAAATCCTGGAACTGGTCGATACCCCCAAGCAGGAAGTCTTCCTCACTGACCTCGGGCGCCGCTTCGTGGCAGCCGACCGGCTGGGGCAGCGCGCCATCTTCGCCGAACAGGTCTACAAGCTGCGCATCTTCCACATCATCCTGGCGGTGCTGGGCGAGGCCGAGGAAATCGAGGCCGAGCGCGTGTTGAAGGACATCGGCAGCGCCCTGCCCTACGACAATCCGGAAAAGACCTTCGAGACCATGATCGCCTGGGGCCGCTATGCCGGTCTGATGGATTACAACGCCAAGACCGGCATGGTGTTCGTGCCCAAGGACGAGGACGATGAAGGCGGCCCTTCGGCCTGAGTGTAAAACTAAAACCGGGCCCGACGCTGACATCGTGCCCATGAAAAACGGCTGATCCGCGATCAGCCGTCAAATCGATGCCAGATCGGCGCGCCTGCCTGCGCCGCTGGCCGCACTCAGCGCAGTGCCGACATCGGTGCGGGCGTGCCCATGGCGGGCTGGTCCTGCATCGTGGTCAGCGATTTGTCCTGGCGGATCTTGAAGATCGAGACCACCTTCAGCAAGCCGCTGGCCTGCTGCGCCAGCGACTGCGCGGCCGCGCTGGCCTCCTCCACCAGCGCCGCATTCTGCTGCGTGACCTGATCCATCTGCACCACGGCGGTGTTGATCTGCTCGATACCGCTGCCCTGTTCCTGGGTGGCGGTGGCGATGCTGTTCATGATTTCACCGAAACGCTGTACCGACTCCACGATCTCGCCCATCTGCTGCCCGGCGCTGGCCACCAGCTGTGAACCGGCACCCACGTGGGCCACCGATTCGCCGATCAGATCCTTGATCTCCTTGGCCGCGACCGCGCTGCGCTGGGCCAGCGAACGCACCTCCGACGCCACCACGGCAAAGCCACGCCCCTGCTCGCCGGCACGGGCCGCTTCCACAGCCGCGTTCAGGGCCAGGATGTTGGTCTGGAAGGCGATCCCTTCGATGACGCTGATGATGTCGGCCATCTTGCCCGAGCTGGCGGAGATCCGGTCCATGGTCTGTACCACGCGATCAAAGGCTTCGCTACCGGCGCTGGCGGTCTGCGATGCACCGCTGGCCAGGCGCAGCGCCTCGCCCGCGTGCTGCGTATTCTGGCGCACGGTGGTGGTCAGCTCCTCCATGCTGGCGGCGGTCTCTTCCAGCGAGGCGGCCTGTTCCTCGGTGCGTTGGGAGAGATCGAAGTTGCCCTGCGCGATCTGCCCGCTGGCCACCGAGATGGTTTCGGCGGCCGACTTGATGCCGTGGGCGATCACGTTCAACTGGTGACGCATCTGCTCGATGGACGCCATCAGGCTGGAACCGTCGCCTTCGCGCAGTCGCACCGTGGCGGTCAGGTCGCCACTGGCGATGTCGCGCGCGATGGCCTGGGCTTCGGAAGGTTCGGCGCCCAGCTGGCGCAGGATGCTGCGGGCGATCATGGTCGACGCCACCACACCTACCAGCAGGGCCAGCGCCACGGCGCTGAGCATGATCCCGCGCAGCCATTCATAGGTGGCACGTGCGCTGGTGGCAGCCTCGTCATTGAGCTGTTCTTCGAACTCGGACAGGTCGGTGAGCGACTTGATCCAGGCCTGCTGCCTGGGTCGCACTTCGCCGATAAGCACCTTGATGGCTTCGGCCGGCTTGTTATCCAGGCCCAGCTGCAAGGCCTTGGCCATGAGCGGCACGGCTGCGGCTTCATCGGCCTTGATCTGCGCCAGCAAATTGCGCTCCCGATCGGTGGTGGCGGCTTCGGTGGCAAACATCTTTTCCAGCGTCGTACGAGCATCGCCATAGAGCTTTTCCTGGCGTGCCAGCGTCTGCGCTTCGACTCGCATGCCTTCCTGGTCGTCCAGCAAGGCGATGTTGCGGATGGCGAGGGCACGCTGGCTCAGCGCATTGCGCATGGCACTGACCAGCCTGGTCTCGGCGTTGTTGACGGCGGTGATGTCGGTGAGGGCATCGTTGATGCGCGACATGCCCACCATGCCCAACACGGAAATGCCCAGCAGAAACACGAGAATCAGGCCGAAGCCCAATGCCAGCCTGGTCACGACTTTCAACTTGCCCATGGTATTGCCCCCTTTGCGGTATCCCCCGGCCGGTCTCGGATGGGTCGGGGAGAGTTTGACGGAGCTTGTCGCAGGGAGGCTGCGACGCCAGGTCGCATGAACCTGGCGGCAAAGGATGAGCTGTTGTAATTGTGATGGACATCCGCAGGCAACCGGCACAGCGGCAAGCAGGAGCAGTCTAAGCCCCCATCCTGCGGGACAAAGCGAGAATCAGCGAGGATTTATCCAGTCACTAAAAAGTTAGGTTTTTACGTACCTTTCAGTTTTGTCCCTATGCCCGCCCTAGTGCTGAGCTTTTCTGCGCCATGGGTTGCACTGGCGCATCATGCGGGCGATTGCGCCTTGCGGCGCAGGCGGCTGGCACTGACTGCAGTGGCCAACGCGGTGGCCAGCGCGGCCACCCACAGTGCGACACGGATCGCCTCGCCATCCTGCACCGGGCTCATCTGTAGTTCACCATGGGCCACGGCACCGGCGGTATGGACTGCCAGGATCACGCCCAGCAGCGCGGCGCCCAGGCACTGGCCGAAGGTGCGCATGATGGCCAGCACGCCGGAGGCATTGCCACTGCGTTCGCGCGAGACATTGCCGAGCATCTCGCGGTTGTTGGGGCTCTGGAAAAAGCCGAAGCCCATACCGCACACCAAAGCGCGCCAGCCGATGTCCCAGGCCTGCGCGTGATCGGGCAGCAGGGCTAGCAACACCAGGCCGAGGGTAAATACGGCCAGTCCCAGGCTGGACAGCAGGGCTGGAGAATGACGGTCGGCCAGGCGTCCGGCATGCGGCGCCACCAGCACGATGCCCAGCGGCCAGGGCGTGAACAGCGCCGCCGATTCGAAGGCGCTGTAGGCGTAGGCATTCTGGAACAGGAAAGGCAGGGCCACGAAGGCGATCCCCTGGCCCACGAAGGACGCCAGCGAGGTCAGCGCAGCCAGGGAAAAGCGCGCATTGGAAAAGATGTCCAGCGGCAACAGCGGCTCGCGCACCCGGCGCTGGCCGCGCACGAAGGCCAGTGCAGAGACCAGCGCCACCAGCGCGTAGGCCGCGGCGGTGAGCGCCGCGTGGGCGCCCTGGCCGGGGTCGGCGAAGTGGGCACAGGTGTCGGCGGCCATGATGACCGCGCCCATGGCCAGCGCCGACCACAGTGCGCCGGCCATGTCGAAGGGCGGGCGCAGGCGGCCACGCTGGCGGGTGTCCGGGATGGCGCTCCACGACAGCAGCACCGCTGCCACGCCCAGCGGCAGGTTGATCAGGAAGATCCACTCCCAGCTCAGCGCGGCCAACAGGGTGCCGCCCAGCACCGGGCCGATGGCGGTGCCGGCCGCCACCAGCACTGCGTTGAGCCCGAGGATGCGGCCCAGCAGGCGGTTCGGAAAGACCGTGCGATGGATCGCCGGCGCGATGCTGAGCATGGCCGCGCCCCCCAGCCCTTGCAGCACGCGCATGGCAATGAGCCATTCCACCGTGGGCGACAGGGCACAGCCCAGCGAGGCCAGCGTAAACACCGCCAGCCCGGCCGTGAACTGGTTGCGAAATCCCAGTCGCGACGACATGGCGGCAAAGGCCGCCAGCGTCATGGCGGTGGCCAGCAGGTAGGCATTGGCCACCCAGACGGAGGCGGCGGCCGAGGTCTGCAGTGCCAGACCGATCTGCGGCAGGGCGACATTGATGATGGTGCCGTCGAATACTGCCATGGTGGTGGCGGTCATCACCGCCAGCATGGCGCGACGGCGACGCACGCCCGGCAGGCCTTCGTCGCCGGGCAGGTCGGAAAACAGTTCCATGGGAAAATTTCCTGAAGGATCGAATCAGGTCTTCACTATAGCCACCCACAAGACAAGGCGGAAGACGCACGGCTTGCATTGGATCATTGCATGCGACGCCATGTCATGCCGGGCGTGCTAGGATGCCCGCATGACCGAAACCGACCTCAACCTGCTCATCGCGCTCGATGCCCTCATCGCCGAGGCCAGCGTGGCCGGGGCCGCGCGCCGCCTGGGCCTGAGCGCCTCGGCCATGAGCCGCACGCTGACCCGGCTGCGCCAGGCCACGGGCGACCATCTGCTGGTGCGTGCGGGCCGCCAGATGGTGCTGACGCCCTGCGCCGAGGCGCTGCGCGAGCGGGTACGCAACGTGGTGCATGAAGCCCGCTCGGTGTTGCGCCCTTCCGTCCCCGAGCTGGACCTGGCGCGGCTGGAGCGGGATTTCACCGTGCGCGCCAACGAGGGCTTTATCGAAGCCTGCGGTGCCGCCCTGATCGGCGCCGTTGCAGCCGAGGCGCCGCTGGTGCGCCTGCGCTTCGCGCCCAAGGTGGAACGCAGCCCGCTGCCGCTGCGCGAAGGCAGTGCCGACCTGGAAATCGGCGTGGCCAGCGAGATGGGGCCGGAAGTGCGGCTGCAGACCCTGTTCCGCGACCGTTTCGTGGGTGCGGTGCGCATCGGTCATCCGCTGGCGGCATTGCGCCGCGTGAGTGCCGAGCGCTATTGCAGCTTCGAACACGTGAGTGCATCGCCACGGGGCGACCGCAGCAGCCCGCTGGATGCGGCGCTGGCCGAACGTGGACTGACGCGCAAGGTGGTGGCCATCGTCCCCAGTTTTCCCGCTGCGCTGGCGGTGGTGCGCTCGTCGGATCTGGTGGCCATGGTGCCGTATTCCTTCCTGACCACGGCCGGTGCGCCGCGCAAGGATGGCAGCGCCTCCGGCATCCATTTGTTCGAACTGCCGGTGGCGACCGATCCCATCGTGGTATCGCTGATGTGGCATCCGCGCGTGGAACTGGACCCGGCCCATCGCTGGCTGCGCGAGAAGGTACGCGGCGTCTGCGCCGAGCTGGCGCGCACCGGACCGCGACGTTGATGTCCACGCTTACCTCTTCCCTCTGAAAGACCGCCATGCAACTACAAGGCACTCATCATGTCGCCATCATCTGTTCCGACTACGCGCGCTCGAAGGCCTTCTACGTCGGGCTGCTGGGCCTGCGCGTCATCGCCGAGCATTATCGCGAGGCACGGGACTCCTGGAAGCTGGACCTGGGACTGCCCGATGGCACGCAGATCGAACTGTTTTCCTTTCCCGCGCCGCCGGCCCGGCCGTCGCGTCCGGAGGCCTGCGGTCTGCGCCACCTGTCCTTCGCGGTGGCCAATGTACAGCATTGCAAGGAGCAACTGGAGCAACAGGGGGTGGCGGTGGAGGATATCCGCGTGGATGAATACACCGGCCGCCACTTTACCTTTTTCGCCGACCCCGACGGCCTGCCGCTGGAGCTCTACGAAGTGATCGACCCGGCGCGATCCTGACAACCATCCCAACAACGCCGCCGGCCCCGCCAAAGACATTGCTCCCGCCCCTCCCATGCCAAACCTCAAGACTTCCGCCTTCTCGCGCCTGAGTTCCACCACCCTGCTCGGCGCGGCCGTGATACTGGGCATGCTCTACTTCGGTCGCGACATCCTGGCACCGCTGGCAGTGGCCGGCATTGCCAGCCTGATCATCCTGCCGCTGGTGCGCCAGCTGGACGCCCTGGGCATCAATCGCGCCGCCGCCGCCATCATCTCGGTGCTGCTGGTGGGTGCCTGCCTGGTGGCGCTGGCAGTGGTGCTGGCATTCCAGCTGGTCAGTGTCACCAGTGACCTGCCGCAGTACCGCGAAGCCATCCAGGAAAAGGTGGAGAGCGTGCGCGCCATCACCGAGCGCCCCTTCGCCCGGCTGGAGGCCGAGTTGAGCGCAGTCATTCCGCAGCCGGTGCCGGAGGTCAGTCGCAGCGGCAAGAAGAACAGCCACGCAGCAGCTGCAGCAGCAACCGCAGCCAATGCCACGCCCACGCCGGAAGCCGATACCCGCATGTCGGTCAGGGGTGCCCTGCGACGGCTATTCGCGCTGGCCTGGGGGCCGATCGGCCAGGCCGGCATCGTGCTGGTGCTGCTGGTCTTCATCCTGCTGGAACAGGAGTCGCTGCGCGAACGCCTGATCCGCCTGGCCGGCCTGACGGAAATGAGCCGGACCATGCAGGCCCTGGGCGACGCGGCCGAGGGGGTGTCACGCTTCTTCTTTTCGCAGTTCCTGGTCAATCTGGCATTCGGCCTGATCATGGGCGCGGTGCTGGCCGCCGGTGGCGTGCCGCACGCGGTGCTGTGGGGTACGCTGGCTGGCGTATTGCGCTTTGTGCCTTATCTGGGCGCACTGGCGTCGGGCCTGATGATCTCCATCTTCATCGCCGCCATCGATCCCGGCTGGTGGCTGGCATTGTCCTTCCTGGCCTTCTATGTCTGCCTGGAAGTGATCGTGGCCAACTTCGTCGAGCCGCGCATCTATGGTCATAGCTCCGGCCTGTCGCCGCTGGCGGTGATCGTCTCGGCACTGTTCTGGGGTTCGCTGTGGGGGCCGATCGGCCTGTTGCTGTCGACTCCGCTGACGCTCTGCCTGGTGGTGGCCGGCCGTCATGTGGCGGCGCTGGAGCCGATCACCATCCTGCTGGGCGAGGCCCCTGACATGAGCCACGCCGAACGTTTCTACCAGCGCGCGCTGGCCGGCGAATCCGACGCCATCATCCGCGACGCCCGCAACCATCTGCAGAAGCAGAGCTTTGCCAAGTACTGCGACCAGATCCTGCTGCCTGGGCTGGCGCTGGCGGCGCTGGACCTGCGCCACGGGCGCATCGAGACGGCCCAGCAGGAGCGGCTGCGCGGCTCCGTTTCGCAATTGACCGAGGTGCTTACGCAAACCCCCGGCGCGCCGCGCAGCCTGCGGCGGCGGCGCGAAGTCCCCTTGCTCAACAGCGGCGTGGGTGCGCATCTGCGCGAACTGCGCCTGGCGCGACTGGGGCGCTGGCAGGGCTCGCTGGACGTGCCACTGGGATCGGTGGTGTTGTGCGGCGGTCTGCAGGGCGAACGCGACGACCTGCTCTCCGAACTGCTGGTGCATGCCCTGCGCGTGTCCGGCATCGACGCCCGCAGCATCACGCTGGATCAGCCGGAAGACGAACGCCCGGACAGCAGCAAGGCCGAACTGGTATCCATCGTCTTCCTGGTCTATCCGACCCGCGAACGGCTGGACGCCTGGATGGCGGTGGTGGGGACGCTGCGCAGCAACCTGCCGCAAGCCTTGCTGGTGACGATCCGCCCTTCCTTCTTCAATGAGGAAGTGGACGCGGCAACCGTGAAGGAACAGGTGGACATGGTGCTGTCTTCCTTCGAGGAAGGGCTGGCGCTGGCGTCCACCCATATGCGCCCGGCCATCAAGGTCTGAGCGGCGCGAAAGGTCTCCGGGGCCGGAGCAAAAAATCCTGGCGTAAAAAAATGCCGCCCGCTTGAACGCGGGCGGCATTGTCGTCTGGTGTTGCCGCCAATCAGCGGCATCAGAAGGACGTGGACACTTCTCAGCGCTTCAGTTGCGACAGGTCGCGCACCGCACCGCGATCGGCCGAGGTGGTCAGCGCGGCATAGGCCTGCAGCGCCTGCGACACCACGCGGGTGCGCTCGGCCGGCTTCCAGGCTGCATCGCCACGGGCCTCCATGGCGGCGCGGCGCTTGGCCAGGTCCTCTGCCGTCACACGCAGGTTGATGCTGCGGTTGGGGATGTCGATATCGATCAGGTCACCCTCTTCCACCAGGCCGATGGCGCCACCTTCGGCCGCTTCCGGCGAGGCGTGGCCGATCACCAGGCCCGAGGAGCCACCGGAGAAGCGACCGTCGGTGAACAGGGCGCAAGCCTTGCCCAGGCCCTTGGACTTGATGTACGAGGTCGGGTACAGCATTTCCTGCATGCCGGGGCCGCCCTTGGGACCTTCGTAGCGCACGATGACCACGTCGCCGGCCTTGACCTTGTCACCCAGGATGGCATCGACGGCGGCGTCCTGGCTTTCGAACACGCGGGCCGTGCCGGAGAACTTGAGGATGCTTTCATCCACGCCGGCGGTCTTGACGATGCAACCCTTCTCGGCGATGTTGCCGTACAGGACGGCCAGGCCGCCGTCCTGCGAATAGGCGTGCTCGCGGTCACGGATGCAGCCGTTGGCGCGGTCCAGGTCGTTGTCCTCGAAACGCTCTGCCTGCGAGAAGGCCACCTGGGTGGGAACGCCGCCGGGTGCTGCGCGGAACAGCTTGTGCACGGCCGGATCGCTGGAGACGCGAATGTCGTATTTCTCGATGGCTTCGCCCAGGGTCTTGCTGTGCACGGTGGGGCGCGAGGTATCAAGCAGGCCGGCGCGGGCCAGTTCGCCCAGGATGGAGATGATGCCGCCGGCGCGGTGCACGTCTTCGATGTGGTACTTGTTGGTCATCGGCGCGACCTTGCACAGGCAAGGGACCTTGCGCGAGATGCGGTCGATGTCGGCCATGGTGAATTCGACCTTGGCTTCATGCGCGGCCGCCAGCAGGTGCAACACGGTATTGGTGGAGCCGCCCATGGAGACGTCCAGGGTCATGGCGTTTTCCCAGGTTTCCTTGGTGGCGATGTTGCGCGGCAGGATGGAATAGTCGTCCTGCTCGTAATGACGCTTGGCCAGTTCGACGATCAGGCGACCGGCGCGCAGGAACAGTTCCTTGCGGTCGGCGTGGGTGGCAACGATGGTGCCATTGCCCGGCAGCGACAGGCCCAGCACTTCGGTCAGGCAGTTCATCGAGTTGGCAGTGAACATGCCCGAGCAGGAACCGCAGGTCGGACAGGCCGAGCGTTCCACTTCGGCCACGTCGGCATCCGAGATGTTCTGGTCGCCGGCCTGGATCATGGCGTCCACCAGGTCCAGCTTGATGACCTTCTTGTCGGTGTTGACGGTCTTGATGACCTTGCCGGCTTCCATCGGGCCGCCGGAGACGAAGACCACGGGGATGTTCAGGCGCATGGCGGCCATCAGCATGCCCGGGGTGATCTTGTCGCAGTTGGAGATGCACACCATGGCGTCAGCGCAGTGGGCATTGACCATGTATTCGACCGAGTCGGCGATCAGGTCGCGCGAGGGCAGCGAGTACAGCATGCCGTCATGGCCCATGGCGATGCCGTCATCGACGGCGATGGTGTTGAATTCCTTGGCGACACCACCGGCCGCCTCGATCTCGCGGGCCACCAGCTGGCCCAGGTCCTTCAGGTGCACGTGACCGGGCACGAACTGGGTGAAGGAGTTGACCACGGCGATGATGGGCTTGGTGAAGTCGCCATCCTTCATGCCGGTGGCGCGCCACAGCGCGCGTGCGCCGGCCATGTTGCGGCCCTGGGTGGTGGTATAGGAACGATAGGTCGGCATGATGGGTGTCTCCTCAAGGCTGCTTAGGGAAAATGGGACGCCAAGAGTGCCTCGGGCGCTACCATTTGTCCAATATATAATTCGACTCGAATTAATATCCTATGCATATTTATCCCACATGAAAAAGCCCGCGCGATGGCGGGCACGGGGTAGCCACTGGCGAGGATGTCGCGCCGGACTGAATTCAACCACCTGCGCGGCTCAGGTGTTCATACAGAATGGCCGCGCCGACACCGATCAGCACCACGCCTCCGATGATCTCGGCGCGCTTGCCAATGAGGTGACCGAGCACGCGACCGACCATCACGCCGATGGTGACCATGGTGGTGGTGGCCAGGCCGATCAGCAAGGCCGCTTCCAGGATGTTGACGTCGATGAAGGCCAGGCCCACGCCTACGGCCATGGCGTCGATGCTGGTGGCGACCGCGGTGAGGGCCAGCATCACCACCGATTGCTTTTGCGGGGCGGCGTCGGCTTCTTCGTCTTCATCGTCCTCGCTCATGCCTTCGCGGATCATGCGCGCGCCCAGCACCAGCAGCAGCGTGAAGGCGATCCAGTGATCCCATTCCGACACCCATTTGGTGGCGACCGAGCCGGCGAACCAGCCGATCAGGGGGGTGATGGCCTCGATCACTCCAAACAGCAGACCGATGCGCAGGGCTTGCAGGAAGCGCGGCTTCTGCATGGCGGCGCCCTTGCCGATGGCTGCCGCAAAGGCGTCAGTGGACATCGCAAGTGCGAGGAGAAGGAGTGCGGGGAAATTCATGAAGGGGATTCCTTGGCCGGGCGAAGTCCATGGACGTGCCTGCGCGCCCAGCCTGGCCGCAGGATACGTCTATGGTCTCGCCTACCTGATTGGCTACCCGCGCCACGGCAAGATGTTGCCGAGAATGTTGACACGGGCTCTTCCGGATGACCCGGAAGCTGGCTACTCCCCAAAGAGAAGCCCGGATTTTAAACGAAGACGGTTGGGGTAGACAAGTTGTTGTGCGTCCGCCGTCGGAATGACAACACAACATAGCCGTGCTACGCCGCCCGCGTGCCTTCTGGGCGCAACACATCTCGCAGATTTGGTGGGAACAGGCCCTAGTCGAAATGCTGGCCGGGTGGGCGTCAGTCGCATCGATCAATCCAGGAAGGGGACCCGCGCTCGAATCCAATCGAAACGGGAAGGAGGAATTGCGATACGGATATCTTCCCCAAAGGCATTGGAGATGACGACGGCATCCTTATCGTATTGCAGAGGCTCATGGAAGGAAGTGCCGGCTTCCCAGTTCACCGAATAATGCCGCCGTGCCAGCATTTCCCCTCGCTCATCCCGCACCGTGAGTTGCAAACGGTCATTGTCTCCGTCCTGTGGACGCGGGGCGGAACCACAGACCTGGATGTCGTAAGTGACACCGTTGAAGACCTTGCGACCTGCGTCGAGGGTGGTGGGAGAGTTATAGAATTCGCAACGGCCATATTGCGGGCCAACCAGGCGCATGCCACCGATGGCAAACCCGTAGAAGAGTAGCGACGTGTAGATCGCGGTAGCACTCAGATAGCGACGACGTTGATGCGGCGCCGAGTCCTTGATGATCTCCTTTGCCATCCATACAAAGAAACTGAACAAAGCGACGATCATGGTTCCCCCGAGCAGCGCAACTCTCAGCTGAAGCTCTTTCTCCTCACTGATCCGCCACAAGAACACAGGGAAATCGCCACTGATCGGATGCGGAACAATGAAAAGCAGGGCCAGTAGCACGGGCGGAGTCAGCACCATGAAGATGACGGTGAACAAGCTTCCAATCAGTAATCGCTTTACATAGGTTCTGGGGCTCGACATAAAGTCTCCAGTTCGATTTTGATCGGTTGCTTCAGCTTCAAGTATTTTGTTTAGCCCCGGGCGGAGGGCGATCAAACCTAACCCCAGATGGGGAGTCGAGCGGCACGCAACCGCTTTCCGCCCGCCGAAACCGCAATATATTTCCCTTGAAGGGGACTGAAGATAATTCCAGTTGGTAGTACGGTAGCTTTCTGGACACCATGGAAATTCCGGAAGAAAGAGAATTTTCGATGGTATTGCCGGGAAGACAACCAACTCAAGGTGGTTGCGCACTGCCAGAAGTGAAAGTTCTGACGGAGTCTTTTCTGCGATCAGCAGCGGGCGAACGACACGGCAAGCCAAACAAGCTCGGAGTGCGGGCAGACAGCGCAAGAATCGGACTTACTTAACGACGTTCCACCGGGTCCACATGCGTCATCACATCCAGCACATGATGCGCATCCAGCACCCGGCGCCGGGCATCGGTGGCAATCGCATGGCCTTGCGTGACGCTCAGCGCCCCGTCGATTTCCAGGTGCACGTCCACCTGCGTCAGGTCGCCCATGCGTCGGGTACGCAAGTCATGCAGGCCTTGTACGCCCGGGGTGGCGAGGATGGTGGCGCGGATCGCCTCTGCCTCTTCGGCCGAGACGGCGCGATCCATCAGGTCGTGCAGGGCGCTCCAGAAGAAACCCCAGCCGGTGCGCACCACCATCAGGCCGACCACTGCTGCGGCCACCGGATCTAGCAGAGTGAAACCGGCCAGGCTGCCGACGATGCCCAGCGCTACCACCAGCGACGAGGCGGCGTCCGATCGCGCGTGCCAGGCATTGGCCACCAGCATGCTGGAACGCACGCGCTCGGCGATGCGCAACATGTAGCGGAACAGCAGTTCCTTGGCCAGCAAGGCCACCAGTGCCACCCACAGGGCGGTGATGTGTACCGGGGGAGTATGTCCGTAATGCTGGATCTTTTGCGCAGCGGAGATCAGCATGCCCAGGCCGACGGCCAGCAACAGGGCGCCCAGCGCCAGGGAGGCGGCATTTTCGTACCGCTGGTGACCATACTGGTGATCGTCGTCGGCCTGCTTGCGGCTGTGGTGCCCGGCAAGCAGCACCACGAAATCCGAGACCAGGTCCGAGAGCGAATGGATGCCATCGGCAATCAGGGCCTGCGAACCGGTGAACACGCCGGCCGTAACCTGCAGCATCACCAATACGATATTGACCACGATGCTGACCAGCGTACTGATACGTCCGGCGCGGTGGCGGGCGGGATCGCCCTTGAAGTCTTCTATTTGGGTACTTAACATAAAACCAACGATAAGAGCCTAATCTAGAGTCAAAGTCGGCAAAACTTGTGCTATCCATCAAATTACTGGATCATCTTGCCACATTACAATGTCAGCTGTATTGCGCCAGGGGGTGGCGTCGCCGCTTTTTTACGGTCCGGCGTACGCAGGACCGCGCAGACGAGGTGACCAACGAGCGACAACAGCATGCGCCCCCTTCGCATGAAATAACAGCACGGCGCCCCTGGCGAACTGTGTACATCCGCGGCAGCGACGGTGGCGACAACGTCGCGCAAGCAACCCGCGGCAGACCCGGTGCAGCCATTCATCGAGGAACAGCATGAACCAAGCAACTCCGCAACCGCTGTCGTTTGCGTTCGACAGGGCCAGCGGCGAACTGAGCGCAACGTTTACTCCGACGGCGGGCTTCCCGCCGCTGACCCTGGCCTTCCTGAAGCAAGCCATGACCGACCATGGCCTGACCAAGCTGTTCTTCCAGGACTCGGTCCTCAACGCCTTCGTACGCAAGGCCGAGGATGCCAAGGAAGCCGTCACCCAGGTCATCGCCGAGCGCCGTGATGGCGAGTTCTCGCTGGACGTGGCCGACGACCTGATGACGGCATCGCTGACCCTGGTGCCGCCCTACGGCGGTCGCGCCAAGAGCGTGGAAGTGGTCAATGCGATCCGCGCCGCCGGCATCACCTACGGCATCCTGCATGAACAATTGCGCGGTGCGCTGTCCGCCGGTTTCTGCAACAAGCTGGTGGTAGCCCAGGGCTTGATGCCCACGCCTGCCGAGCCGGCCCGTTTCGAGAGTCTGCTGGAAGAGAAGGAAGAAGAGCTGGCGGACATCGAGGAAGATGCGGTGGTTTCCTACGCCGACATGGGCCATATCCTGCTGGTGAAGGTGGGCGACCCGCTGATGCGCCGCATTCCGCCCGTGCCGGGCAAGGATGGTATCGACATCCGTGGCGGCAAGGTGCCGGCGCGGCCGATTGCCGATGTGGGCTTCGCCAAGGAAAGCATCGGCGCCGAACCCAGCGAGGACGATCCCGATCTGCTGGTGGCGATCGTGCCGGGCCAGCCGACGGTGATCAAGAACGGCGTGAAGGTCAACCCGGTGCTGGATGTGGAGAACGTCGACCTGTCCACCGGCAACCTGAGCTTCGAAGGCACGGTGCGCGTCTCCGGGGATGTGCTGACCGGCATGAAGCTGCATGTCGGCGGCGACGTGGTCGTCAACGGTACGGTGGAAGCGGCCGAGATCGTGGCCGGGGGCAGCGTCACCGTCAAGGGTGGCGTGATCGGCCACAGTGAAGGCGTGACCGCACAGGCCGGCACCACCGCCATCGCCTCGCGCATCAGTTCACAGAAATCGGTGCAGGTGATGTTCGCCGAAAGCGCCCACATCGAAGCCGCCGACGACATCCTGGTGCTGGGCAATGCGCGTCACTGCGAACTGCTGGCCGGTAACGAGATCACGGTCGGCAAGGGCAATCCGCGCACCGGCCACATCATCGGCGGCCGGGTGGAGGCCACCAACATCATCCGTGCCAACGTGATCGGCGCCTCCACCAGCACCCATACCCGCATACAGGTCGGCCTGGATCCCTACCTCGAAGAAAAGATCGCCATCAAGGAACAGGAATACACCCGCAAGGTGTCCGAACTGGACCGCACCATCAAGCAGCAGAGCTACTACAAGCTCAATCCCGAGAAGGCCACGCCGGAACTGCTGCACGAAACCAGCGACAAGCGCAAGGCGCTGGCCTACGAGGTCAAGGTGCTGCTGGAAGAAGTGGGGCAGATGAAGGAAAACATGGTCGCCGCGGAAGATGCGCGCATCATCGTGGCCAAGGCGGTCCATGAGGGTACGGAGCTGCGTATCGGACACGAGGTCTGGCCGGTGCAATCCGACCTCGGTGGCGGTACCGCGCAGTTGTTCGAAGGCGATATCCGCTACAACCCGAAAAAGTGATGCGGCGCCAGTGCGCCTGTGGATAAATCGTTTATACGGTTACACTTGCACTTATCCACAGGCCCGACCACTCTCCCATGCAAGATCAGCTTCCCCACGCCACGCCACCATTGCTGCGCGAACTGGCCACCCGTTCCGCCGACATTTCCCAGGACTGCAACTGCCGTGCCGTCGACACCAGCGGCTGGATCAGCCTGCCGCTCTCGCTGCCGGAGACGCAGCTGGCCGACGTCGCCACCCTGATCACCGATCCCTACGCGGAACCGACCTTCACCGAATATCACCCGGAGGGTACCCGTTACGATTCACCGACGGCGCCCATCGCCCCCGCCTGGTATCCCTACAACCGCTGCAATGTCGCCCGCTGCACGCAGTGCGGTCGGCATTACCTGCGCTACATGGAGGCCGGCGGCTACTTCGTCGACCGCCGCATCCGTGCCCTGGAAAATCCGGCACTGGTGGTCGACCCGGCATAAGCGCCCTGCCCTTCAGCCGCGACTGAGGCGGCTCGACATCAGGATCTGATACAGCGTATCGGCCGGTTGCGACAGGCGGCGCGCCGTCAGGGCCACATATTCCACATTCGGCAGGCGCGGCAGGGCCGCGTGATTGAGTGGCGGCACCAGGTCACGTGAGGACAGGTGCTGCGGCAGGGCCGCCAGTCCCAGGCCACCCCGTGCAGCCGCCATGCAGCCAGCGTGGCTGCCGCTGGTGCAGACGATGCGCCAGTGATGCCCGGACTTGCCCAACGCCTGCAAGGTCGCGGCCCGGGTGATGCTGGGTTCGGGCAGCAGGATCAGGGGCAGTGGCTCGGTCAGGTCCACCAGCGTGTCCGGCCGGGTCAGCCACTGCATCGGCGTGGAAAACATGCTGTGACCGCGCGATTCGCCGGCACGGCGCTTACCCACCAGCAAATCCAGCTTGCCCTGGTCCAGCGAGGCATAGAGATCGCTGGTCAGGCCGATGGTGATCTCCAGTTCCACTTCAGGATGCTGGCTGCGGAAAGCGGCCAGCATGTCCGGCAGCGGCCCCATGGCGAGATCGTCGGAAGTGCCGAAGCGCACCCGGCCGCGCAGGCGGGGGGCGCTGAACTGGGCCTCGGCGCGGGCATGTGCCTGCAGGATCAGGCGCGCATGCACCAGCAGGCTCTCGCCGTCGGCGGTCAGCGCCAGCGAGTGGGTATCGCGCACGAAGAGGCGCCGCCCGAGGCTTTCTTCCAGCCGGCGGATGTGATCGCTCACGGTCGACTGGGTCAGCCCGAGCTGGCGCCCGGCCTCTGTAAAGCTGGCAGAGGCGGCGGCGGTGGTAAAGGTCTGGAGCCAGAGCGGATTGAGCATGGGGCATTATCATCGGACTTTCCGATGACAGTCAACGCGATCAGAGGGGTTCCCGATGGCAGGCGAATTTCCTATCATGACGACAAACCCCTTTTCCATTGCGAGTACGTCATGAACCGCTTCCTCCCAGACCGCTTCACCCAGTTGCTGATCGGCACCGTGCTGCTGGCTACGCTGTTCCCGGCCACCGGGAGCTTCGAGCATTTCATGCACCTGGCCAGCAATGCGGCCATCTCGCTGCTGTTCTTCCTGCATGGCGCCAAGCTCTCGCGCGAGGCGGCGCTGTCGGGCCTGAAGCAACCGCGTCTGCACCTGCTGACGCTGGGCTCGACCTTCATCCTGTTCCCGCTGCTGGGTCTGGCGCTCAAGAGCGTGGTGCCGGACCTGTTGACGCCGCAACTGTGGATGGGCGTGCTGTTCGTCTGTACGCTGTCGTCGACGGTGCAGTCCTCGATCGGCTTCACCTCGATCGCCCGTGGCAACGTGCCGGCAGCGATCTGCGGCGCCACGGCGTCCAACCTGCTGGGCATCGTGATCACGCCGCTGCTGGTGACGCTGCTGCTGCACCGGCACCACGAGGCCAATGGCCTGTCGCAGGTACTCAGCATCCTGCTGCAATTGTTGCTGCCCTTCGTGCTGGGCAACCTGATGCGTCGCTGGATCGGCGAGTGGATCAACCGCCACAAGGTGATCGTCAACGTGGTCGATCGCGGCGGCATCCTGCTGTCGGTCTATGCCGCCTTCAGCGTGGCGGTGGCACAGGGCGTGTGGCACCTGTTCCCGCCGGGCCAGCTGGCCTTGCTGGTGCTGGTCAATGCGGTGCTGCTGGGCGCGGTACTGCTGATCACCACCTTCGGCGCACGCGCCCTGAAGATGCCGCGCGGCGATGAAATCGTGCTGGTGTTCTGTGGTTCCAAGAAGTCGCTGGCCTCCGGCATCCCCATCGCCTCGGTGCTGTTTGCCGGCAGCGGTGCAGCGGTGGTGCTGTTGCCCATCATGCTGTTCCACCAGATGCAGCTGATGCTGTGTGCCGTGCTGGCGCGGCGTTACGCGGCGCAGCTGGAAGGCGTGGAGGCTGCCGAGGCTGCTGAGGCTGCGACAGCTGGCAAGCCCGGCGCACCGCTGGCGACCTCCCGCTGAAGCGACTCGATTCTTCCCATTTCTTCTTCCCAGGCGAGGGCTACTGACAGAACGTTGTCAGTAGCCCTCGCGCATGATACGTCGCATGCCACACGGCATGACAAATCCCTCATCAACGACGCAAAGGAAGAAGAACATGCAAACCCAAGTCAACTGGTTCGAGATCGCCACCAAGGATCTGCAGCGCGCCACCCGTTTCTACGAAGCCGTGTTCGCCACGCAGTTGCGCCAGGAGCAGATCAGCGATAGCGGTCCGATGGCCATCTTCGTGCGTGACGACGGCCGCTCGGTCGGCTGCCTGACCGGCCCCGGCTGGCTGGAGCCGACCCGCCAGGGCACACTGATCTATCTCGATGCCGGACCGTCGATCCAGGCGGTGCTCGACCGCGTGGTCGCCGCCGGTGGCGAGCTCACCATGGAACGCACGCAGCTGCCCAACGATATCGGCTATATCGCGCAATTCATCGACAGTGAAGGCAACCGCATGGCGCTGCACGCCATGCACTGAGCGACTGGCCCGGCCAGGTGACGAGCATGCCGGCATCTTGCACAGCAGCATCGAAGTCTGTGGCGGGCCTGCAGCGTGCATGCCAGAATGGCGCGCATCAATTTTCCGCCCGCCTTCCATGCGCCGAGCCGACCGCCTGTTCCAGATCACCCAGTATTTGCGTGGACGCCGTCTCACCACGGCGCGCCAGCTGGCGCAATGGCTCTCGGTCTCGGAACGCACGGTCTATCGCGATATCCGCGATCTGTCGCTGTCGGGCGTGCCGGTCGATGGCGAGGCCGGCGTCGGTTATCGCATCAAGCCGGGCTATGACCTGCCGCCGCTGATGTTCAATGCCGATGAAATCGATGCCCTGGTGATCGGCATGCGCATGGTGCAAGCCTGGGGTGGCCCGCAGCTGGGCGCCTCGGCCGCGTCCGCGCTGGCCAAGGTGGTGCTGGCACTGCCCAAGGAAAAACGCGACTTCGTCGAAGCCACACCGTTGTTTGCACCGACCGCACCAGATGCCGATGGCCAGGGCGAGCGGCTGGAGGCGATCCGCCAGGCCATCGGCAGCCGCCACAAGCTGCTGCTGCACTACACCGATGCCCAGCAGCGCCCCAGCCAGCGTGTGGTCTGGCCGCTGGCGCTGGCTTTCTTCGGCGGTACCTGGCTCCTGGCGGCATGGTGCGAACGGCGCGACGACTTTCGCTCCTTCCGCCTGGACCGTGTGCAACAGATGAGCGAGCAGGGCCATTACCCGGACCGCAATGGCCGGCGTCTGCCCGACTTCGTACGGGCCATGCAACGCCAGGCCCGCAACCAGCCGGCGGCCTGAACCATACGGGCTTGCGGCACCTGCAACGCAAATCGCATATGTAGCTGCAAATTGATTCGTTCGCGCCACAAGTGGCGGCGGGTAGGCTGGAACCGTCCTCTACTTCCGGCGAGTCTGTCTCATGCGTGCTGCCCTGTCCTCCCCTGCCCAAGCTGCCGTTTCGCTGGCCGACCGCTGCGTGTTGTGCGTGGGCGGCCTGACCGGCGCCCGCAATCACTACCGGGCCGAGATCGAAATACGTGCCGGCCGTTTCCTGCATCACGATGGTGGCCGCGAAGACAACCTGCATCGGCTCACGCCCATGCTGGCGGCGGCCGACATTGTCATCTGCGCCTCCGGCAACATCAGTCACAACGCCTATCACCTGGTCAAGAGCACCTGCAAGAAACTGGGCAAACCCTGTGTATTGGTGAAGGGGACGGGCATCGCGTCCTTCCTCGACGGACTGGGTCACCTGGCCGCCGAGGATGCACCGGCCGACGGTCCCTCGGCACGCGGCGACCGGGTCTTGCGGCGCAAGCGCTAGCGGCCTATCCGCCGCAAAAAATGCCGCGCTGCAGTACGGATTGGAAAAATCGGCAAAAGCCCCCTACAATCGACTCCCTGGCCCGCATTGCCTGGCCGCACAGACAACATGCCGTCACGGCAATTTCCGGGAGTCCGTTTGAAGATCGTAACCCGCCTGAGCAATCGCCTCCTGGCGCTGGTGCTGGCCTGCGCGGCCACCGTCGCACCGGCGGCGCACGCTGCACCGCAGCCCAGTTTCGGCATCGAGGTCGGCAATGCCCTGCTGTGCCTGAACCAGCTCAACAGCAAGTATTTCTTCGATTATCTGGTGGCAGCTTTCGGCCCTCCGTACAAGACCGAGGGTGGCGCCTACTGGTTCAAGGCCACCAATGTCTCGCTGTGGGGCATGCAGGCGACCGACTTCCTGGTCAATGACAGCAGCAGCCAGGCCGATTTCATCGGGGCCTACTTCAACACCACGCCGGTCAAGCTGACCGATGCCATCAAGGCGGCGCTGGGCATCCGCTTTACGCCCGATGATGACACCGCCTACCCGGTGCGACAGTCGCAGGCGGGCAGCAAGATCGTCTACAACGATACCAATGCCAAGATGTATTGCGCCAAGTCCAAATTCCTGGTGCCGGGGCCGGAACAACCCTGAGGTGGTGCCGTAACGGCGCCCCCGCCCGTCCAAGAAAAATGCCGCGCGCTGCAGATTGCAACGCGCGGCATTTGTCCATTTGCACTCCGCGTGACCCTGGCGCGATCAGCCCGGGTCAAGAGGGGACGGGGACCGGCTCAGGCCTGCGCCTTGACCAGATCCTCGGTGGTGCGGATGCAGTCACGGCCGGAGGCCTTGGCCAGTGCCAGTGCCTGTTCCGATTCGCGCAGCACCGTTTCGGGCTCGTCCACCTGGCGCTGTGGCGTCACCGAGGCGATACCGATGCTGATGGTCACCCGTCCGGTCGGGCTGGCGCTGTGGGTGATGTCGAGCTGCTCGATCGACTTGCGGATGCGTTCGGCCACGATCAGCGCGCCTTCCAGCTTCGACCCCGGCAGCAGGACTGCGATTTCCTGGGTCCCGAACCGCGAGAGCAGGTCTTCCGGTCGCACGTTGGTATCGCGGATGGCGCTGCCCACCCGGCGCAATACCTTGTCGCCGGCCATGCGACCGTAGGCGGCGTTGTATTCGTCGAACAGGTCGATGTCGATCATGATCACCGCCAGCGAAAGATTGGTGCGGGCGGCGCGGTTGAATTCCTCCAGCAGGCCACGCTCGAACTGACGACGGTTGGCCAGGCCGGTGAGGGCATCTTCCAGGCCGACGCGGGCCAGGGTCTTTTCCATTTCTTCCAGATGGACGCGCGCATCGTCGCGCTCCTCCACCAACTGCTTGCGCTCGCTCTGCAGGTTCTGCAGTTCGCTTTCAAGACCGCCCAGCGGCCGCAGCAACTGCCCCAGCAGCAGCCAGGACAGCAATGCCGACAGCAGCACCAGCACGATGGCGGCGCCAGCCAGGCCCTGCGTGCCGCTCCACGCCATGGCGGTCAGGACGGCAGCGGTGACGACCACGGCGGCGGTAGCGGCCAGGGTCAGGCGAGTTTGAAGTGTTCGGGACAGGGACATAGGCAGAAACCGATTTTCCTTAAAGAATTCCGGCGCCGGGGGCTGCAAGCGCGGCAGTGACGGCCGGCAATACGGCCACGCGAAATGCTACAGGCTCGGACGCTGCGATGCAACGCGCAATGTCATCCGGGGCGTGGACGCCCTCCCCGTTCTGCCGCACCGTTCACCGCGCCGTGAGGATTGTGGTGAGGATTGCCTTGAGGATGGCCGTCGTGATTGGCGCGCCTGGCCTGCCATCAGGCCACCTGCAGGGCCTGCAGCAACGGCAGCCGGGTGCGGGCGAACAGCCGGGCCTGGGTCGCCAGTTCGGCCAGGTTTTCCTCTTCGCCTTCCAGTCGCACACCGTCGCGCACCAGCCGCTTGCCCTGCGCCGCGACGTGGCGCCAGACCTGGGCCGGCCAGGCGTCGATGTCATCGCCGCAGTGCTGGCGCGCCAGCAGGAACAGCTGCTCGACGCGATCCACGCGCACGCCACCACCGGTGAGCGGGCTGACCAGATGACTGATGTCACCCTCGTCACTCCCGAGGCCATGGGTTGGCGCCAGCGCTGCACGCTGCAGCAGCCAGGCGTTCAAATCGCCGGTGCGGCGCGCGATCTGGGCCTGGGTGGCGGCATCCGACTCGGCAGGCAACGGCGCGGCATGGCCGGTGCCGATCAACATCAGGGCCGAATCGATCACCTGCGAGAGGTTCAGGTTGCGATGCGCCAGCGTCGCCGCCAGGTCGACCAGGGTATGCGGCTGGTAGTCCGACAGGGCTTGCAGGATGGGCTCGTAGATCAGGCGGTTGAGGGTGATCTCGGAGGCCACGTTCTGGATGGTCAGCGGCACCTTGTCCGGCTCGGTCAGCAGGACCACGCTCTGCAGCGCCAGCGCCTGTACCCGCTGGCGCTCGTCGAGGACCTCCCCGCCGCGCACCCAGTAATCGCGCCGGAAGGTCTGGTTGACCATGAAATCGCGCACGCTCTGGTACAGCACCGGGTCGCTGATCCCGGCCAGGCACTGGCGCTGGGCGGGAGTCAGGTTGGCCATGTCGAGATGGTCTATGTAATGCGCCGGGCAGGCGAACTGCAGGCCGGCGCGCGCCAGGCAGCGATGGATGTCGGCGAAGGCCTCGGCATGCCAGTCGCGATTGAAGTATTCGTGGGCGAGGTAGCTGCGCGGTTGCTGCTGCAGGATCTTGAGGCGATCGCGCATGAAGGGATTGGCCTGGGCATAGACCGGATCGGTCTCGAACATCTGCGCAGCGAAGGCCAGCGCGGCATCGATGCGGGCTGCGGTGGGCAAACCCTGCTCGTCATTGCCCACCTGCTGGGTGTGCTGCACCAGCAGGTCGCGCAGCGGCATGAATGCCGACCAGCCGGGCTGGGTGTTGTAGCTCAGGTAGAGCACGCCACCGGGCTTGAGCTTGCGGTCGATGAAGTCAAAGATGATCTCGCGGTTTTCCTGCGAGACCCAGCTCCAGATGCCGTGCAGGGCGATGAAGTCGAAATCGGGCAGGTCGTCGCGCCGGCAGAAGTGCGAGAAGCTGGAATCCTCCAGTTGCGCCCCGCTACCGCTGGCCGCCGCCAGTTCGCGGGCGAAGGCCGCCTGCAGCGGGTTGAAATCATTGCCCCACCAGCGCGTGCCGGATGCAGCCGCGTGGAAATTGGTCGACAGCCCCTGGCCGAAACCCAGCTCACAGGCGGTCTGGATGGCCGGCGCACGCAAGCCGTGAAAGGCGAAGGCCAGCGGCAGGCGTGCCGGGTTCAGGCCCGGGTAGTAGCCATAGGTGTAGGCGATGTCGACGACGTAACCGTCATTCCAGTTGTTCAAGGCGGGCTCCGTACGGCAGGGAAGACTGGCTAAGGGATAAGGGACGACTGCCGGCTCAGCGCGCCTGACCGGCATCGCCGCCGGTGGCGTCGGCCGCTGCCGAAGCGGCCAGCACATCGTATTTGCGGGCGTTGCCGCGTGCCAGCTCCACGGGGTACTTGCGGCGGTTCAGTTCCATCTTCTCCAGCACGGCGCTGCGCAGGTCGACGCCGGTATGGTCGGCCAGCTGGATCAGGTAGACCAGCACGTCGGCCATCTCGTGCCGGATGCCTTCGCGCGCGGCGTCGTCAAGCTCGTGCATGGCACCGGTCGGCAGCCACTGGAAATGCTCCATCAGCTCGGCTACCTCCACCGACAAGGCCATGACCAGGTTCTTGGACGTGTGGAAGCGCAGCCAGTCGCGCTCACCGGAAAAGCGGCGGATGATGTCGCGCAGTTCATGCAGGTCGGAGACAGGGGTGGCTGGGGCGGCTGGAGTGGTGGAGCTGGCAGCGGCTGCAGCGGGATCGGCAGGGGGCTGGGCGGAATGATCAGTCATGGCGTCTTGTCCGGGGAGTGCGCTATGGCGCTGTTGTATTGATGCGCATCGGCTTGGCTCGACACTTTATCACCAACCCACACAGACGCAGGCGGGACGATTGATCTGGGACAGTTCCCGTGTTGCCGTAATGAGGCACAATGAGCAAAACACGCGACATTTCGATCACCATGCCGACATCTCTTCGCTCCCCGCTGCGTCTCCTGTCCTGCGTCACGCTGATGCTGGCCCTGCTCGCGGCCGGCTGCGACCGACACGTCGACCAGCAACTGGCCGAGCACGAAGCCGCGCAGACCACCCTGGGCATCACGCCCAAGCAATTCGCGGCGCGCTTCAATGAGCGCCTCGCCGACGTGCTCAAGGACATGCAGGTAGAAGAGCCCGAGCACATGGCCCGTCTTTACATGCTGGACGCGGACCGCCTGCATCCCGGCCAGTACGACTATGTGCTCGACGCCAAGGTCGGTCCGGCCCAGACCACCATCATCGGTACCCTCAACAAGAGCGGCGAGCTGCGCAACGTGGGCGTGATGCTGACCAACAAGACACAGGGCGCCCGCGACGAATTCCTCATCTGTGCCTCCAGCGCCGCGCGCAGCTTCATTACTTCCGGCCAGGACAAGCTGCTGCCCCTTATTACCCGCCTGACCACGGTCGCGCTGGACAATCCGGGACAACGCATGACCGAGGTCGTGGCCGATCAGTTGCTCTCGGTCGAACTGGTGCCGCAAGGTGTGTTGTTCCAGGTGCAGCCGCGCCAGTGATCCCCGCTCGGCGCGACCGATGACGCAGGGAAACTCTGCGGTCGCGCAGGTACAGCACAATAAAACGCCAAGACCGCGAAGGTTTCAACGGGAAATGCCTGCCTGTTTCTCGGATCGAAAAGGCAAGCCAACGTTTAGATTCTGGACATCGTGGTTTCCGTGTTTCCCCGATCACGCCGGGACAGGCTGACGGGAAACATCCATTGCGGAACGGCCATGGATCGCCTTCTTACAAACTCGGGATTCCACGTCAGGTCCATAATCAGCCATGGCCTGTCTTGAAAAACGGGGCTGCAGCACTTGGGGAAGAAGCGCTGCAGCTTTCTATAACAGCGGCAGGACCGTAGCCCGGGCAGGGTCGGGCGGTCCGAGGGCACGGGGGCAAGCATGCGCACGAATCTACCTATCACCACCAATGAACGGTTGCTGGAGGATGGCAAGTCCATCGTTTCCAAGACCGACCTGCAGGGCAACATCCTCTACGTCAATCCTTACTTCGTGGAAATCAGCGGCTTCGAGGAGGCCGAACTGATCGGCGCGCCGCAGAATATCGTACGCCATCCGGAAATGCCGCGCGAAGCCTTTGCCGACATGTGGACCACGCTCAAGGCCGGGCTGCCCTGGAACGGGCTGGTCAAGAACCGCTGCAAGAACGGTGACTTCTACTGGGTACAGGCCAACGTGACGCCGGTGCGGGAAAACGGCCGCGCTGTCGGCTACATGTCGGTGCGTACCCGTCCTTCGCGGGAGCAGGTGCAGGCCGCCGATACCGCGTATCGACGCTTTGTGGCCGGTCAGGCGCGTGGCGTGCGTATCCATCGCGGCGCTATGGTCCGTACCGGCCTGGTGGGATGGCTGCAAGGTCTGCGTGACCTGTCGGTGGCGCGGCGACTGGGCTGGACCATGAGCTTGCTGACACTGATGTTCCTGCTGGGCGGCGTCGTTGCCGGGGCCGCCGTGCAGCGCGCTGGCGGCAGCCCGTACGCGGTGTGGCTGGGGACAGCGCTGGGCGCCATCCTGCTATTGGGTTCGTGGGCGCTGCTGCACGCGAGCATCGTGGCACCGTTGCAGAGGGCCATCCGGTCCGTGCATGGTCTGGCCGGTGGCGACCTCGACCTGCATATCGATACCGACGCTCGCGGCGACATGGGCTTGCTGCTGCAGGCCTTGCAGCAACTCAACGTCAACCTGCGCGCCATCATCGGCGACGTGCGACGCAATGTGGAATCGATGACCATCTCGACCGGTGAGATCGCCAGCGGCAACATGGACCTTTCCGGGCGCACCGAATCGCAGGCCTCGGCGCTGGAGGAGACCGCGTCCAGCGTCGAGCAGTTCGCCGCCACCGTGCGCCAGAACGCCGACTCCGCCGCCAATGCCGACCGCCAGGCACAATCGGCCTCCTCCATTGCCCAGCGTGGCAGCCAGTCGGTGCAGCGCATGGGCAAGACCATGGAAGAAATCGATACGGCCTCGCACAAGATCGTCGACATCATCGCGCTCATCGATGGCATTTCCTTCCAGACCAACATCCTGGCCCTGAACGCGGCCGTCGAGGCAGCCCGCGCCGGCGAACAGGGCCGCGGCTTTGCCGTGGTGGCGTCGGAAGTGCGCACGCTGGCGCAGCGTTCGGCCTCGGCCGCCAAGGACATCAAGGGACTGATCGACGACTCCCGCGCCAAGGTGGAGAGCGGCAACCAGCTGGTGCGGGAGACCGCGCAAGCCATGGGTGACCTGGGCGGTGCAGTGGAAAACATGGCGGTGACCATGGCCGAGATCACGGTGGCCAGCAATGAGCAGAGCGGCGGCATTGAACAACTGAACCAGGCCGTCAATGCCATCGACGAAACCACGCAGCAGAATGCGGCGCTGGTGGAGCAGGCCGCGGCGGCCGCCGAAAACCTGCGCGACCAGGCGGTCAAGCTGAGCCAGGCCATGTCGGTATTCAAGATCAGCCACGGCGCTACGCGCCCCGGCGCATCGGCGGCGCTGCGGCCATCGCGCGCGCAGGACCCGGGCCTGATGCTGGCGCAATAAAACCGCAGCGAGGAAGCCTGCTTTACACAGCATTGCATATCTTTACGCGCATGGCAGGGGGTGGCACCTTTGCACGGCTGTCGCGCTTGCTTATGATGAACTCCCGCCCGGTGGTCTGCGGTATCGCTGACGATATCGATGCAATCTGCCGGGTGCCTTCGATCTCATCACAAGGGAGTTTCACATGAGCGTATCTTCCGTTTCCTCCGGCAACAGCGGCTTCTACAACACCGTCATCGCACCGATCAAGAAGGTCGCCGTGGAAGTGGGCGACGACATCGAAAGCGCCTACGACACCACGGCCGACGCCGTCTCCTCGGCTGCACATGCGGTGGCCGATAGCGTCAGCTCGGGTATCAAGGCGATCGGCAACATCATCGATACCACGGCCTGAGCCAACCGTTTCACGCGAGCGCATCACCCATGGTGGTGACGGTCGCGTTGGCATTGCGTGACGGAATGCGTATCCGGCCATCGCGGTCCGCAGGGCGACATGCAATAATCCGGGCAATCCGACTTCTTCGGCTCGCCCGGACCCTGCCATGCTGCTGTACACCATCTATCTGATCGCCATCTGCGCCGAAGCCGTCTCCGGCGCGCTCATGGGTATCCGCAAGGATATGGATATCTTCGGTATCTGCCTCATCGGTACGGTCGCCGCGCTCGGTGGCGGCACCGTGCGCGACATCCTGATCGGTCACTATCCGCTGGGCTGGGTGGCGCATCCGGAATACCTGGCCTTTACCATCTGCGCGGCCATCGTGGCGGCAGTCGCGGCGCGTGCCTTGCATCACTTCAAATCGGCCTTCCTGGTAGTGGATGCGCTGGGGCTGGTGGCCTTCACCATCATCGGCTGCGACATCGCCCGCAGCTTCGACAACTTCCATCCCGCCATCGTGGTCATGCTGGGGATGGTCACCGGCGTATTCGGTGGCCTGCTGCGCGACGTGCTGTGCAACGAAATCCCGCTGGTGCTGCGGCGCGAGATCTACGCCAGCGTCTCGCTGCTGACCGGCGCCCTGTATGTGCTGATCCTGCATCTGCAGATCGACAGCCGCATCGCCACCCTGAGCTCGCTGCTACTGGGCTTTTCGGTACGCCTGCTGGCCATCCGCTTCCATTGGGAATTGCCGCGCATGGACAAGGAACGGGTGCGCGGCTTCGACTGAGCTCCGCGCCGTCCACAACGCCCCAGAACGCAAAAAGCCCGCCTCGGATGAGGCGGGCCGTTCATTGATTAACGCTGGATTCACCGCGACCCATGCTATCTGCAAGGTGTCGCCGATCCGACCTGCCCGGCCTATCTGGCCGGTGCGGTCCTGCTCCAGGTGTTCGTCTTGTCCTGGTTCCGGCAGATCTCAGGGATCGGCGGTCCAGTCACTCCATCTACGAGCGATTAATTAACTATTTGCTCCACGGGACAAGCCCGTGATCGGCGGACGATTTGCTGTACCTGCCACATGCCCGCGCTATCTGCACGGCCACATGGGGCTGGCCACTGGCGATCGCCGGCCGCGCCCTGTGCATCCTGAGCGCAACGAAACGCCGCGCGGCTGATACAGGAAGGGCTGGCATCCCCTCTTCCGGATCGGGATCGGCCCTGACTATCTGCCAGGTGCCGCTCCGAGGAAGCCCTCGCCCGGAGTGAGGTGATGCCGCTTGGTGCTGCCGGCCTGGCCATCGGAACGTATGGAATACCTTGGCGTTCAGGCGCGGGCAGCGGGGATGTTCGGGTTCGCTTGCGCGAAGATCGAGGTCTTAGATGACCTTGATGTTGGTGGCCTTTTCACCCTTGGGGCCGACACCGCGGTCGAACGACACGCGCTGGTTTTCCGACAGGCTGCGGAAGCCATTGGACTGGATGTCCTGGAAGTGCGCGAAGACGTCGGCGCCGCCGGCATCAGGAGTGATGAAGCCGAAGCCCTTGGCATCGTTGAACCATTTGACTACGCCGGTTTGAGTGCTCATGTTTATTCCTTTGGAAAAGTTTGGGACGAATGAAGGCAACATGCCTGCAAGGCACTTGAGACCAAGAACTGAAACCGAAGGAAAGAAAACAGAACGACCGAGGAGGGAACGACAGTCAGGCGGAATTGGAACCAACAAGAATACAACTTGATGCAAGTACAACCAGTATTGTACACGACTTGCAGCAAATTGCCTCTCCTTGTCAACAAATGTGTGGTTTTTATGAAAAACAGGGCGTCGTCACACTGCCTTCCATCAGTGACATTCCGTCCTCTTACGCGATAAATCGAAACGGCGATCAGGGGGAAGAAAAACCGCTTAACCACTTTATGCGACTCCAACGTAATTCCGGTATATTCAGTCGAATGGCCGTGTCCCGTTTGCGCCTGTGCGTGGCGCTGCAAACGGCATCGCGGGTTTCGCTGCATGTCACCAGTCCCTGCGTGCTCAATGCCCCTCTCCGAACGCCCTTTGCCTGATACGAGCGACGACGATGCCAGCCTGCCTGGCTTGCCGGTACGCTTTGGTATTTCAGCACTGGTGATGGCAGGCATGATCCTGCTGGCGGTGGTGCTGGTGTCGGTGGGCTGGTGGGGCGCGCGTCAGGTACTACTGGACATGGCCGAACGCTCGGCCGAGGACGCCGGGCGCATCATGACGGAGCGCTCGCGCCGCATCATCGACCCTGCCGTAGCCACGCTGCGCCAGCTGGCATTCGATCCCATCACGCAGGCCGGCACAGTGGACGAACGGCTCACTCGGATTGCCGCCTTCTCCATCGACATGGTTGCCAACCCGCTGGTCTCGGCGGTCTATGTGGGCTATCCCAATGGTGACTTCCTGCTGGTGCGGGCGCTACGCGGCGCCGAGCAGCGCGAGTTCTTTGGCGCACCGGCGGCAACCGCTTTCCTGGTGCAGACCATCACCGTCAATGGCGCCGGCCAGCCGAAGGGCCAATACCGTTTCTATAGTGCCGAGCTGAAACTGCTGGCCCTGGAAGACCAACCCGCTTACCGTTTCGATCCCCGCACCCGCCCCTGGTACGCCAGCGCGGACCGTTCGCTGGCACCCGCGATTTCGGCACCCTACGTGTTCTTTACCACGCGCCAGATCGGCATCAGCCTGTCGCAGCGCGCCCGTAACAGCGACGCAGTGGTGGCCATCGACATGACGCTCGATGACCTGGCGGCCAGCCTGGGAAATCTGCGCCTGACGCCCCACAGCGAACTGGCGCTGGTGGACGAGAACGACAAGGTGATCGCCTACGGTGACATGGGTCGGGTACTGGAGCAGGACGGCGACAACTTCCGCTTCCGCAGCCTGGCCGAACTGGACGTGTCGAGCCTGTCACTGTTGTCGGCCAAGTCCAGGGCGGGCGAGCAGCGCGCCCTCTACGATGTCAACGGCAGGGAATGGCTGGGCCTGTCACTGCCCTTCAACGTGATCGACGGCCACACCCTCAATCTGCTGATTGCCGCGCCCGGCGACGAACTGCTGGGTCAACTGGATCGCAATCGCAAGACACTGGTACTGGTGGCGCTGCTGCTGGTGATCGCCTTCCTGCCGCTGGGCTGGTGGGCGGGCCGTGCCATCGGGCGCAGCATGGAACGGCTGGCGCTGCAGGTCGGGCGCATGTCGCGCTTCGACTTCCGTACCCAGGACCGCAAACGCAGCGTGCTGCGCGAAGTCAATATGCTGACCCAGATGGTGGACCACGTCAGCCTGACGGTAGAAGCCTTCCTCGATATCAGTGCCATCCTCAGCACGGAAATCCATGTTGAAGAAATGCTGCAGCAGGTGCTGGAAAAATTCGTCCAGGCCACCCGCTGCGATGGTGGCGCAGTCTACCTGTGGCAGCGCGAGAGCCGGCAGATGCAGCGTGCGGCCGCCTACGGGCAGCAATGCGGGCTGACCGATACCATGGCCTACGAGGAACACGGCCCCGCCGCCGGCACGGCCCGCGAAACCGACGACAACCGCCTGCGCGTGGAACTGGACCTGCGCGGCCGCAATGGCTCGCTGGAAGGGCTGCTGGTGCTGATGCATGCACACGACAGCGCGCATGAGGATCCGCGCTTCCTGGCCTTTGCGCGCAGGCTGTCGGGCATGCTGGCCGTGGCCATCGAGACGCGCCAGCTGATCGCCGGACAGAAGGCTCTGCTGGAATCCTTGATCCGCCTGATGGCCGACGCCATCGATGCCAAGAGCCCCTATACCGGTGGCCACTGCGAACGCGTGCCGCACCTGGCCATCATGCTGGTGGAGAGCCTGGAACAGGAGCGCGACGGTCGCTACGCCGACTTCAGCCTCAACGAGGACCAGCGCTACGCCTTCCAGCTGGCCGCGCTGCTGCACGATTGCGGCAAGGTCACCAGTCCCGAGCACATCGTGGACAAGGCCACCAAGCTGGAAGTGATCCACAACCGTATCCACGAAGTGCGGATGCGCTTCGAGGTCCTGTGGCGCGATGCCGAACTGGAGCTCCTGCACGAGTACCTGCCTGCGCTGGCACCAGCACAGGCCGAGGCGCTGCGACTGCGGCTTGAGGAAAGGCGCAAGCGGCTGCACAAGGATTTCGCCTTTGTCGCGCAATGCAATGTGGGGGGCGAGGCGATGTCGGAACAGGCCATCGCGCAGTTGCGCCAGATTGCCGCGCAGACCTGGCAACGTCACTTCGACGACAGCCTCGGACTGGCCGATGAAGAAGCCCGGCGCCTGGCGGCAGCGCGTGGCGGCCAGCCGGCGCAGGCATTGCCGCAGACCGAGCAGCTGCTGGCCGATCGGCCGGAACACATGGTGGCGTGGGATGAGGAACATCGTCCGGCGGTCGAACGCGATGACCCGCGCAACACACTGGGTTTCAACATGAAGCTGCCGCGCTATCGGCAGAACATGGGCGAACTGCACAACCTGACGGTGCGGCGCGGCACGCTGACCGAGGAAGACCGCTTCGCCATCAACAACCACATCGTGCAAACCCTGGTGATGCTCAAGAGCCTGCCCTGGCCCGATTCGCTCAAGAGCGTGCCTGACACGGCCGCCAACCATCACGAGAAAATGGACGGCACCGGCTACCCACGTGGCCTGCTGGCGGGCGATCTGCCCTTGCAGGACCGCGTGATGGCGCTGGCCGATGTGTTCGAAGCGCTGACCGCGGCCGATCGTCCCTACAAGCCGGCCAAGACCTTGTCGGAATCGCTGCGCATCATGGCCTTCATGTGCCGCGACCGCCATCTGGATGCGGATTTGTTCCGCTATTTCCTGCGCAGCCGGCTGTGGCAGAACTATGCCGATGACATGCTGCGACCGGCGCAACGCGACGAGGTCGACATCGCAGGCATCGAAGCATTGCTGGCGCCCCCGCCGGCCTGAAGCGCGGGCAGGCCTGGGCCGGCCAGCACTTCCGGCGTAGAATCGACGGCTGCCGACATTGGCACACCCTCTTATCCCTTGCGAACGCATTCCATGACGCACAATATCTTCTGGTCGGCGCCCTACCAGACCGAACTTGATACCGTGATCACCCACCTCGATGGCGATCAGGTGCAAGTAGCCGACACCATCTTCTTCGCTTTCTCCGGCGGGCAGGAGAGCGACGCCGGCACACTCGGCGGCCATCCTGTCCTCACGGCGGAAAAGCGCGACATGTCCATCGTCTACACGCTGCCGGCCGGGCATGGATTGCAGGTCGGCGATGCAGTGAAGATGAACATCGACTGGGAGCGCCGGTACCGCCTGATGCGCCTGCATTTCGCCGCCGAGATGGTATTGCAGCTGGTGTACCAGTTGCGCCCCGGGATCGAACGCATCGGCGCCCATATCGCAGCGGACAAGGCGCGCGTGGATTTCGCCAGCGAGACCAGCCTGGCGCCGTTGTTCGGGGAAATCGAGGCCGCCACGCAACGACTGGTTGCAGCGGGATTGCCTATCGTCACTGCCTTCAGCGATGAACAGGCCGGGCGTCGCTATTGGGAAGTCGAAGGCTTCGCGCGCATGGCCTGCGGCGGCACGCACCCGCGCACCACGGCCGAAGTGGGCCAGATTCGGCTCAAGCGCAAGAACACCGGCAAAGGCAAGGAACGCATCGAGATCATGCTCGATGCCGGCCTGCAGACAGCCTGAATATCAACAGAGGGCTTGACCATTTCCATCCCGTTGATCCCCGAGGAAGAAGTCGAACTGACGGCCATCCGCGCACAAGGCGCAGGCGGACAGAACGTCAACAAGGTATCGAGCGCGATCCACCTGCGCTTTGACATCCACGCCTCTTCCTTGCCGGATGAGATCAAGCAACGTCTGCTGACATGGTCGGACCAGCGCATCAGCAAGGACGGCGTCATCATCATCAAGGCGCAGACACATCGCAGCCAGGAAAAGAACAAGGCGGAAGCCTTGCAGCGCCTCCAGGAAATGCTGGCCCTGGCCGCGGCGGTACCGGTGCCGCGCCGCCCGACCCGCCCGACCCGTAGTTCCCAGCGGAAACGACTGCAGAGCAAGACACAGCGCGGCGAGATCAAATCGATGCGCGGCAAGGTGCGCGACTGATGCCGGCCCGGGCCGCTGAACAGGGTCAGCGAGGACCGCAAGAATTCCCGCCTGGCTCCAGGGTAACGAGGTAACATGGACTTTTGCATCGCAAAGGGATGATCCATGGGCAAGCCATCAAGCGAGCAAGCCATGGTCAGGCGATGAACACACCGGGTCAATTTCATCAATGGAGGGGGATGTCACCATGTCGGAAGCAAAGAAATATCGTCTCGTCACGCGCAGCGACTTCGATGGTCTGGTCTGTGCAGTCTTGTTGAAGCATCTGGACATGATCAACGAGATCCTGTTCGTCCACCCCAAGGACATGCAGGATGGCAAGATCGCCATCAGCGACAACGACATCACCACCAACCTGCCCTTCGTTGCGGGCGTGCATCTGGCCTTCGATCACCATCTGTCCGAAACCATCCGCAACACTGGTGAACGCAAGAACCACGTGATCCATCCGGAGGCGCCGTCGGCTGCGCGCGTGGTGTATGACTACTACGGTGGTGACAAGACTTTCCCGGCGGCATGGGCCGACATGATGGCCGCCGTCGACAAGGGCGACTCCGCCCGCTTCAACGAGGAGGAAGTGCTCAACCCGCAAGGCTGGGACCTGCTGAACTTCCTCATGGATGCGCGCACCGGCCTGGGGCGCTTCCGCGATTTCCGCATCTCTAACTACAACCTGATGATGGACCTGATCGAGCTGTGCAAGACGCACACCATCGATCAGATCATGGATTCGCCGGACGTCAAGGAACGTCGCGAGCTGTATTTCGAACATGCGGAGAAATGCAAGGAGCAGATCCGCCGCTGCGCCACGATACACAAGAACCTGGTCGTGCTGGACCTGCGCAAGGAAGAGACCATCTTCGCCGGCAACCGCTTCATCATCTACGCCCTGTTCCCGCAGACCAACATTTCCATCCACGTACTGTGGGGCCTGAAGAATCAGAACACCGTCTTCGCCACCGGGAAGTCCATCCTCAACCGCAGCTCCAAGACCAATATCGGTGCACTGATGCTGGAATACGGCGGCGGCGGACACGAGAACGCCGGTACCTGCCAGGTGGACAACGAACGTGCAGAAGAGGTGCTGGAGGCCTTGATCACACGGATCAACAAGGACGGCTGAAAAGCACGTAGCGCCTGCCGTGCGCCCCCCGACTTGGGCCGCACGGCGGTCCGCACCGCCACGGTACCGCTACGCCATCAGCGCTGCCGACCGACAGGCGTTTCGTCTTTCAGCAAGAACCATCACGCTCGCGCATGAGCGTGCATGCTTCATCAATTCAACCACCCGCCCGTCGCTGCATGTCTTCATGCGACGCCAGCGCGGAATTTGCCTTTGGCGGCTCTTCAGCCCGCCGTCTGCCGTGCCGTTAACTGTCTGTGATGTCTGCGATGTCTGTGAAATGAGGTGCAGCACTTCCGGGGGGAATGATGAAGCTCAACGATTTCAGGATTGGCATGCGACTGGGGTTCCTGGCGGCACTGTTGCTAACAGCGACCGCCTTCGTCGGAGTACGTGGCTGGCTGGTGCTGGACGAGATCTACGGCCAGGGCGCTCAGGCGATGCAGAAAGGCGCGCTGATTGAGCAGTCGGTGGACGCCGCTCGCAGTGCCCAGGTGCAATTCAAGATCCAGGTGCAGGAGTGGAAGAACACCCTGTTGCGCGGCAAGGACCCCGACGCCTTCAACAAATATCGCCAGGCATTCATCGATGAGAGCGCCGCCACCCAGGCCTCGCTGAAAAAGCTGGAGAAGCTCATGCCGCAGATCGGCATGAGCCAGGAGGCAGCGCGCAAGGCACAGGAGGCGCATGCCGAGCTGCTGACCAAGTATCTCGATGCCTTGAAGGCCTATGCCTCCGACGACCCGGCATCGGTCGCCCGGGTGGACGAACAGGTCAAAGGCGTGGATCGCCTGCCGACCAGGATGATCGACGACATCGTCGCCGCCGTACTGGCCCATGCTCACCAGATGCGCGACGAGATCAACGCCGACAGCCAGGCCGACTACCTGCATGCGCGGGCATTGCTGAGCGCGTCCATTGCGCTGTCGTTGCTGGTGGGCATCGGCATCACCTGGTGGCTGGTGCGCAGCATCGTGCGACCGCTCGGCGTGGCGGTGCAGATTGCGCAGACCGTCGCCGCAGGTGACCTGCGTTCGGACGTCGCTGTATCGGGCAAGGATGAAACCGCGCAGTTGCTGCATGCGTTGAAGGAGATGAACGGCAACCTGGCCAACATCGTTTCGGAAGTGCGACACGGTACCGGCGCCATCACGGTCGCTGCCACCGAAATCGCCAACGGCAACCGCGACCTGTCGGAACGCACCGAGGAGCAGGCCAGCTCGCTGGAAGAAACCGCAGCCTCGATGGAGGAGATCACCTCCACCGTGCAGAAGAACGCCGACAACGCCCACCATGCCAACCAGCTTGCCGGAGCCGCCTCCGGTGTCGCCGTACGCGGTGGGCAGATGGTCGGGGCGGTGATCGAAACCATGCAGGCCATCGAAGAGAGTTCGCGCAGGATTGTCGACATCATCGGAGTGATCGACGGCATAGCCTTCCAGACCAATATCCTGGCGCTCAATGCGGCGGTGGAAGCCGCACGCGCCGGCGAGCAGGGGCGCGGCTTTGCGGTGGTGGCGTCCGAGGTGCGCTCGCTGGCCCAGCGATCGGCCACGGCGGCCCGGGAAATCAAGGAACTGATCAACGACTCGGTCGGCAAGATCAATGCCGGTACCTCGCTGGTCGGTGGCGCCGGCGATACGATGCAGGAGATCGTAGCCTCGGTCCAGAAGGTCGCCACCATCATGGACAACATCACCGATGCCAATCGCGAACAGAGCGCCGGCATCGACGAGGTCAACAAGGCCGTGGTGCAGATGGATATGGTCACCCAGCAGAACGCGGCGCTGGTCGAGCAGGCCGCAGCGGCGGCCGAGAGCCTGCAGGTTCAGGCCGAAGGCCTGGAGCGGGCGGTGGCGGTGTTCAAGCTGAGGTAGGAAACGCTGGCGGCGTAAGGAAAAAAGGCATGTCGAAATTCGACATGCCTTTTCATTTTTTGCCCCGACGCCGGGTTACCGGGCTTACGCCAGCTTTTCAAACACCAGGTCCCAGACCCCATGCCCCAGACGCAGGCCACGGTTCTCGAACTTGGTGGTGGGACGATAATCCGGACGCGGTGCATAGCCCGAAGGATCGGTGGAGGTGTTCTTCAGCGTAGGCTCCGCACCCAGCACGTCCAGCATCTGGATCGCATAGTCTTCCCAGTCGGTGGCGCAGTGGATGTAACCGCCCACGGCCAGGCGCGAGCTCAGCAGCTGCACCAGCGGCGCCTGGATCAGGCGGCGCTTGTTGTGGCGCGCCTTGTGCCAGGGATCGGGGAAGAACACGTGCACACCCGCCAGGGCGCCTGGCACGATCATGTTGTTGAGCACTTCCACGGCGTCGTGCTGGATGATGCGCACGTTATCCAGGTTGCCTTCACCAGCCAGCTTCAGGTAGCTGCCCACGCCGGGCGTATGCACTTCCACGCCGATGAAATTCTTTTCCGGCATCAATGCAGCGATCTTGGCGCTGGTCTCGCCCATGCCGAAGCCGATCTCCAGCACGGTCGGCGCCGAGCGGCCGAAAGCGGCCTGCAGATCCAGGGCTTGCTTGGCATAGGGCAGCATGAATTTCGGCCCCAGCTCTTCCAGCGCACGGCCCTGTGCATTGGAGACGCGCCCGGTGCGCGTGACGAAGCTGCGGATGCGGCGCTCGCTCGGATCATAGAAAAGCGGCTTGCCGGATTTGTTCTCAGACATGGATGACTCGTGAATCGGTGAAGCGCGGCCCTGACCCCCTCTTGTGCCGGAGGCTTCCGGCGGCAGGCCGCATGCGGTATGGAGCGGGTGAAGGGGATCGAACCCTCGTCTTAAGCTTGGGAAGCTTCTGCTCTACCATTGAGCTACACCCGCGTGTGGGTGGGCATTATACCGGGTTACGGCGGGTCTTTTCCAGCATCGGGGATTGGCCAAGGGGAGGATTGACGAGAAGCCTGCATCGTCAGGACCGCGGCCAGCCTGTCCAGCACGCAGCGATCTGCACATGCTTGAGCTGATGGAAGCGGTTCGCTACCTCACAGGCCTGACTCGACGATCAGTGGCGCATGACGATGCTGAATCGGGCTCATCCACCCCTCAACGATCTTCCGGCGACAACCCATGCTCCTCAATCGCCTTGCGCGTCGCCGGCTCTGCAAACATCGTCAGAAAGGCACGTGCGGCGACGGCAGAAGCAGAGTGCGCACCCACTGCACCGGCATAGACGGTGTAGTTCTGGATGGCGGCGGGTAAGGGGCCGACCAGGCGGGCGCCTTTGACCTGCAGGATTTCGCTCTGCTGATGCAGTGCCAGCGCGGCGCTGCCATCGACCAGCTTTTCGGCCACCAGACCGCCAGGCACCAGGACTTCCTTGGCATGCATCTGGGCGGCGATCCCGAGTTTCTCAAACAGTTTTTCCAGATAGATCCCGCTTGACCCTCCGGCCTTGGGATCGATCAGCGCTACCGAGGGCGCGTCCAGCAATGCCTTCCTGAACTGGGCGACGGTGGCGATGGCCGGCGACGGGGCGCCCTGCTTTACCGCAACCGCGATGCCCACGCGGGCAATCGGGCGGCTGCTTGCCAGGTTGAGATAGCCATCCTTGCCCAGGCCATTCAATACGCCGTCTGGCACGACGAGCACATCAAAAGCGGCGCCTGAGCGCACACGTTTGTCCATGACGCCCGCGGTGGCGTTTTCCACTGTCACATGGATGCCGCTGCGCTGCTCAAAGTCGGCTGCCACGGTGCGGACGACGGGTGCAATGGCGCCGGCAGCAAGGATCTTGAGATCGTCGGCCGCGGCGGGCAGTGCGATCAGGGCGGACAAGGCGGCGGCTACAAGAAGCGGGAGACAGAACGGGCGCACGATTTCTCCAGAGGTGGAAGTGCAGCGGATGGGAACAGCGGAAGGAAAGCAGAAAGCGCGTCGGCGCTGATTATACGACGCGTGAAGGTGGGGCGTTTGTTCCCTGCTGGCAGGCCTTGCATGAAGACGACCGGCGACGTTGACGTAGAACGGACTGGACCGGATTGCGCCGATGGCGACGACAATCCCGATCCATCACCCGCCCCGCTCAGGCCTGCATTTCTGCGATCAATGCGATGATCTGATCGCCGTAGGTTTCCAGCTTCTTCTCGCCCACGCCGGTGACGTGGCGCAGGTCGTCCAGCGATTGCGGTCGGGCCTTGGCGATTTCGCGCATGGTCGCATCGTGGAAGATGACGTAGGCCGGGACGTTGTGGGCGCGCGCGGTTTCGACGCGCCACCAGCGCAGTTTTTCGAAGAGCGCCTGTTCTTCGGTGTTGAGATCGGTCTCGACGAAACCGGAACGTTGGGAGCTGCGCTTGGCCTTTTCCGGCTTGCGGTAACGGCGCAATTGCACCTGCTGTTCACCCCGCAGCACCGGCCGGGCAGCTTCGGTGAGTTTGAGGGCGCTGTAGTTCTCGGCATCCACCGTCAGCAGTCCCAGGGCGATGACCTGGCGCAGGATGGCGCGCCATTCGGCTTCGCCACGATCGCTGCCGACGCCGAAGACGGAGAGCTGGTCGTGCCGCCACTGCTTGACGCGTTCGCCATCGATACCGCGCAGCACCTCGATCACATGTCCAGGCGCGAAGCGCTGGTCAACCCGATAGACGGTGGACAGCAGCTTCTGCACCTCGACGGTGGCATCGAAGGACACCGGGGGGGTGAGGCAGGTATCGCAATTGCCGCAGGGGCCGGACTTCTCGCCGAAGTAATCGAGCAGGTGCACGCGCCGGCAGTGCAGGGTTTCGCACAGGGACAGCATGGCGTCGAGCTTGGTGCTCTGTACGCGCTTGAAGGCGTCGTCGGCTTCGGATTCGTCGATCATGCGGCGCTGCTGCACCACGTCCTGCAGGCCATAGGCCATCCAGGCGTCGGCGGGCAAGCCGTCACGGCCGGCGCGGCCGGTTTCCTGGTAATAGCCTTCCACGCTCTTGGGCAGGTCCAGGTGGCAGACGAAGCGTACGTCGGGCTTGTCGATACCCATGCCGAAGGCGATGGTGGCGACCATCACGATCCGGTCCTCGCGCAGGAAGCGCGCCTGGTTGGCGGTACGCAGCGCGTAGTCCATCCCGGCATGGTAGGCCAGGGCATTGATGCCTTCGCCGCGCAGGAATTCGGCGGTTTCCTCGACCTTCTTGCGCGAGAGGCAATAGACGATGCCGGCATCCTCGGGGTGTTCGCTCTTGATGAAGTCCAGCAGCTGCTTGCGACCGTTGGCCTTTTCCACGATCTGATAGCGGATGTTGGGGCGATCGAAGGAAGAAACGAATTGGCGTGCATCTTCGAGTTGCAGGCGGTGGATGATTTCTTCGCGGGTCTGCTGGTCGGCGGTCGCCGTCAGGGCGATGCGCGGCACCTGCGGGAAGCGCTCGTGCAGTACCGACAGCTTGATGTATTCCGGCCGGAAATCGTGGCCCCATTGCGAGACGCAGTGCGCTTCGTCGATGGCGAAGAGGGAGATGCGTGAGGATTCGAGCAGTTCCAGGCAGCGCGGCGTCATCAGCCGTTCGGGGGCGACGTAGAGCAGGTCGAGGTCGCCCTGGCGCAGGCGGCGCTCAATCTGCATGGCTTCGTCGAAGCTCTGGGTGGAATTGAGGAAGGCGGCGCGCACGCCGACTTCGGCCAGCGCGTCCACCTGGTCCTGCATCAGGGCGATCAGCGGCGAGACCACCACGCCGGTGCCGGCGCGCAGCAAGGCCGGTACCTGGTAGCACAGCGACTTGCCGCCGCCGGTGGGCATGAGCACCAGGGCATCACCGCCGCCGGCGACGTGCTGGACGATCTCGCCCTGATGACCGCGAAAGGACGAATAACCGAACACCGTCTCCAGCACATGCAATGCGCGTTCTTGCTGGGTGGCGCCGGCGGGCAGGGAATCGAAATCGACCATGGAAAAACCTGAAGCTGCTGCGTAGCGAAGGCGCTATTTTATTGCAGCCAGCCCCGGGACACCGCGAACAACAGGAAAACACCCAGTACGGCTCGATAGATGATGAAGGGCCAGGTCGAGAAACGCTCCAGGAATTTCATCAATCCCCAGATGGCGGCAAAGGCCGAGACGCTCGCCACGGCCAGGCCGAACAGCAGGACACCCCAGGCTTCCAGGGGGATGTGGGCGTGCAGCAGCACGGCCAGTTCCTTGAGGCCCGCCAGGGCGATGGCCGGCAGCCCCAGCAGGAAGGAGAAGCGCGCTGCCTCTTCCCGGCGGAAATTGAGGAACAGGGCCGCGGTGAGCGTGGAACCGGAGCGGGAAACGCCCGGGATCAGCGCGCCGACCTGGGCCAGGCCGACGATAAGGGCGTCGCGCAGGCGCATCTGGTCGACGCTGCGGCGATGCCGGCAGACCAGTTCGGACAGTGCCAGCAGCAGCGCCATGACGATGCAGGACCAGCCGATCACGGACAGGCTGCGCAGCGGCGAGCCGCAGGCGTTGAGTACGTGCGACAGCGCCAGGCCGGCAATGCCGATGGGGATGGTCGCCAGGATGATGGCCACGGCCAGCTTGAACATGGGGTCGCTGAAATCGCGACGGCGCCAGGCCGCCAGGCTGCCGCCGGTGACGGCCGATACATCGCGCCGGAAGTAGCTGATCACGGCGGCCAGGGCTGCGAGCTGCATGGCGGCCGAGAAGGCAGAACCCGGATCATGCCAGCCGAGAAAGGCCGGCACGATGCGCATGTGGGCGGTGGAGGAAATGGGGAGCAGTTCGGTGATGCCCTGGACGATGCCGAGGAAACCGATCTGCGCGTAGCTCAGGGAGGCAAAGCCGATATCAAGCCCGGCGCTGCAGACGTTGGCCATGGGTGTGCTCTGAAGGGGGTGGCGAAAGAGAGTTGTGAACGCCGCCGGCGTCGAGGCCGGCGGCGGGTGCTGCAGTGTACCGCGCCGCAGGCGGCGCTGGCTGACAGGGTCCTGACGCGGGCGTTTTACTCGACCCAGGCCACCACGCCGGTGTAGGCGGTGACCAGCACGATGATGCCGAAGACGATGCGATACCAGGCGAAGATCGTGAAATCGTGCGAGCTGATGTAGCGCAGCAGCCAGCGTACGCACAGGAAGGCGGAGACGAAGGCGGCAACCGTGCCCACCGTGAACAGGGGGACGTCGGCCGCCGACAGCAGCGCGCGCTCCTTGTAGAGCGAATAGATGGTGGCGGCGAACAGGGTCGGGATGGCCAGGAAGAAGGAAAACTCGGTAGCGGCCTTGCGCGACAGGCCGAACATCATGCCGCCGATGATGGTGGCACCGGAGCGGCTGGTGCCGGGGATCAGGGCGAAGGCCTGGGCGATGCCGACCTTCAGCGCGTCCAGCGGGGTCATGTCGTCCACGGTTTCGACGCGGGCCGAGGCCATGCTCATGCGATCCTTGTTACGGCGCTCCACCCACAGGATGATCAGGCCGCCGACGATGAAGGCAATGGCCACCGAGACTGGATTAAACAGCACTTCCTTGATACGGCGACTGAACAAAAAGCCCAGGATGGCGGCCGGCAGGAAGGCAATGATCAGGTTGATGACCAGGCGCTGCGCCTTGCGGTCGGTGAACATGCCGCAGAGGACAGTGGCGATGCGCACGCGATATTCCCAGCAGACGGCGAGGATGGCACCGGCCTGGATCACGATTTCGAAGACGTCGGCTTTTTCCTTGGAGAAAGAGGGGCCGGTGAATTGCAGGAGGCTGTTGGCCAGGATCAGGTGGCCGGTGGAGGAGATGGGAAGGAATTCGGTCAGGCCTTCGACAATGCCCATGATGAGCGCCTTGAGCGCGAGGATGGTATCCATACGGTAGCTGGGGGTGGCTTTTTCTGAGGAGTTGAAGGGAAATGGTGCTGATCACGCAGGCTGGCCAGCGAAATCGGTACCGATATGGCCGGAATCGTTCAATTGCACCCTCAAGAAGGCACATCGACAAGCCCGCATCGGTGCAAACCGGCGTTTCGACCGCACGAACCTGAAAAAAGTGCAGTCGGTGCAGTGCAACAAATTCGGATTCTACCTTAGCAACGTGACAAAACTCGCGTTTTCCTTTGGTAATAACGCGCTACCATGCGGTTTTTCATTCACCTGCGGGAATCTGCATGAGCGCTTTCACCATCTATCACAACCCGCGTTGCGGCACCTCGCGCAATGTGCTGCAGGCGCTGCGGGACGGCGGCGTCGAGCCGACCATCATTGAATATCTGAAGACCCCGCCGGACCGGGCGACCCTCAAACAGCTGATCGCCGCCATGGGCGTGCCGGTGCGCGAGGTGGTGCGGACCAAGGAAGCGCTGTACCAGGAACTCGGGCTGGATGCGGCCACGGTCAGCGATGAGCAATTGATCGATGCCATGCTGGAACATCCTGTGCTGATCAACCGCCCTATCGTTGTCGCGCCCAAGGGAACGATGCTGGTGCGTCCCAGCGAGCGGCTGGCGGAAATCTTTCCCTGAGCTTCCTTCCTGACATTTCCTGAACGCAATCGGGAGGCATCGGGACGGTATCCGCACCGTATCGGCAGTCATTTGACCTCAATCGCGCTATACTTGGCTGATCCGTGGTACAACGCGGGAGTTCTCTCCCCATCGAATCAGGAGCAGCGGTGCATCATCGACACGAAGAAAGTACTGCCGATCTGAAGGAGCTGACGACCATCGCTCCGATCAGCCGAGAAGCCCATGCCGCCCACCTCAAGGAAAAGGTGGATACCCGGCGCCTCATCGAAGATATCCGCGATGAAGCGCGACGGCGGCGCGAGGAAGCCTACTAACTACTTAGGGGCGAGTCTACCGCCGTCGGGTTGTGGCGCGGGCGCAGTCAGCGCCTCCAGACTTGTAAGCCAGGCGATGGCCTGGCTACGGTCGTCGCCGCACATCTCTGCCGAAGGCTGCAGCCCTGCGCAGAAAGCCGGTCGCCCGGCCTGTCCGAATATCTTGCATCGCATGTCCTGATCCAATTGCACACACGGCACGTTGGCCGGCTTGCCGTCGGGCATGCCGGGGATCGGGCTGGTGATGGAGGGGGCGATGCAGCAGGCGCCGCAGGCATCTCGGCACTTCATGGGGCTTCCTGGTGGGACGGTGGGCCTGCATTGTAGTCCATCGCTGCCTGCGGGCAGTGAAAGCCCACCGCTGTCACACTGCTTGCGTCCTGCTTGTGCCGCGCTTGCGCCAGCGGCTTGACGTCGGCGCAGCTTGCCACTTACAGTGCCCCGTCCCGGTCATTTTGCTTCTCATGTCTGCCTTATCCAAAGAACCGCGTTGGGAACGACGCAAGCAGGACCGCCCCCAGGAATTGCTGGCGGCGGCCCTGGAATTGTTCGTGGAGCGCGGCTATGCAGCGACCCGCCTGGAAGATGTGGCTACCCGCGCCGGTGTTTCCAAGGGCACCCTCTATCTCTACTTCGACAGTAAGGAAAGCCTGTTCAAGTCGGTGGTGCGCACCAATATGCTGCCGCTGCTGGATCAGGCCGAAGCGCGCATCGCCGGCCACGCCGGCAGCAGTGCCGACCTGCTGCGCGACCTGATCATGCACTGGTGGGAGGCCGCCTCGCACTCCGGGGTGATGGGCATCGCCAAGCTGATGATGGCCGAATCCGGCAACTTCCCCGAACTTGCGCGTTTTTACCATGAAGAAATCACTGCCCGGGGCGACGCCACCGTGGTCCGCGTGCTGGAGCGCGGCATGGCATGCGGGGAGTTCAGACAGATCGATGCAGAAGCGATGAAAAAGGTCATCGTGGCTCCGGTGGTCATGCTCATGCTCTGGGATCAGTCACTGGCCCCCTGTGCAGTGGCCCCGATCGATCCACGCAGCTATCTGGAGAACATGATCGACCTCTGCCTCAATGGGCTGAAGGCCTGAAGCACGGGCTACAGATGGCCGCCCGCTACGCATCCGCCCCCGGATCGGCACGCAACAACAGGCCCATACTCGCATTGCATTGAGGAAAACCCGCAACAGAAGCGCCGGCCGCCGCTTTTTCCCGGCATAGATGGGCTGATTAGCTGGGCGGTGTTTGATAAAATGCTGCCTTTCCGTCGCTATTAGATTAGATCGAGCCACCGCCATGAATATCGAACAAGCCCGCTTCAACATGATCGAACAGCAAATCCGTCCCTGGAATGTGCTGGCGCAGGATGTGCTGGACCTGCTGATGGTCGTCAAGCGTGAAGAATTCGTCCCGGCCGCCTATCGCAGCCTGGCGTTCTTCGACACCGAGATCCCCCTGCCGGGCGGTGAAAACATGCTGGCCCCCAAGATCGAAGCGCGCATGCTGCAGGAAGCCAACGTCAAGAAGCACGAATACGTGCTGGAAATCGGCGCCGGTTCGGGATACATGGCGGCACTGCTGGCGCACAAGGCGCGTCACGTGACCACCGTGGAAATCTCCCCCGAGCTGAAGGCGCTGGCCGAGCAGAACCTGTCCGACTACGGCGTGGCCAACGTGGATGTGCAACTGGGTAACGGCGCCCAGGGCTGGACCGGCGCCGACGGCAAGGCCGGCGAATACGACGTGATCGTCATTTCCGGTTCGCTGCCACTGCTGCCGGAAGCCTTCGGCAAGCAACTGAAGGTGGGTGGCCGCCTGCTGGCCATCGTCGGTTCCGCGCCGGTGATGGAGCTGCAACTGATCACCCGCACTTCGGAACATGTCTTTGAAACCGTGAACATCGTGGAAACCATGGCCAAGCCGCTGCATGCAGCGCTGGTGCCGTCCCACTTCACGTTCTGAACCTGACAGGAAAGCATCATGGAGCACATCTCCGCCCCGGAACTGGCCGCCTGGATCAATGATCCCGACCGCCCCACGCCCCTGCTGCTGGACGTGCGCGAGCCCTGGGAACACCAGACCTGCCACATCGCCGGTACGCAACTGGTGCCGATGAACACCATTCCCGGCCGTTTTTCCGAGCTCGACGAAGAACAGCCGGTAGTGTGCATCTGCCACCATGGCGGCCGCAGCATGCAGGTCGCGGCTTTCCTGGAGCGCCAGGGCTTCACCAAGGTCATCAACCTGAGTGGCGGCGTGCATGCCTGGGCCACGCAGGTCGATCCGACCATGCCGACCTACTGAGTCGACGCTTCCCTCCCGCCATGTGGCCCGGTCAGACCGGATCGCATGGCGCGGCAAGGCGGCCTGCCTTCTTCTACGGGTCGCCCTTCCCTACCTCGCTCAGCTCACCACTTCCTTCACTTCTTGCACTTTCTGCAGTGAAGGTGCCGCCTTCAAGGCGTACAAAGACGCTGCCAGCACGCGTTCACCTTCCACGACCAGGTCAAAACTCTCGGGTGAAAAGAACCAGTCCGTCAGCAAGCCACTGAAGGTCGCATGGGCCATCAGGCAGGCCAGGCGGATGTCCAGCGTGGCCGGCAGTTGCCCACGCGCTACCGCATTGCCGAGGATCTGCTCGAGTCGCAACATACCGTCGACGTGGCACTCACGCTGCCGGATCAGGATGGGGTCGTGGGCATCGGCAAACTCGCACTTGTTGAAGATGATGTCGAACACGCGCCGACAGCGCTCATCGGTTGCGGCCATCGTCAGCACGTAGATGCCGCTGCGCAGGAACTGTCCCAGCGGATCGGCCACCTGCGGGCTGGCGTTCTCTTCCAGCACGGCCTCCATCGGCAGGCGCACGCGCTCGCACATGGCGTCGAAAAGGTCGCTCTTGTTCTTGAAATGCCAATAGATCGCGCCCCGCGTGACGTCGGCCGCCTTGGCGACGTCGGCCAGCGAGGTCTGCGAAACACCGCGTTCATGGAATACCTGCTCGGCAGCATCGAGGATGCGGGCGCGCGTTTCCAGTGCTTCTTCCTTGGTGGAACGGGCCATCTCAGCAACCTCCGGAGAGCATCCAGTCGGAATCATCCATCGGCAAGCTTTGCTGCGTGCGCACATCTTCAGTGAACATTATTTGAACCTGAACAATCGCGCTTAAGCAGAAATTGTCATGGAGTGGAAAGAATTCGTCGTACACAATATCGGGCCATCTGTTTTGTCTTGCCGAGACCCGCTTATCGCGACGGGCCATGCGGAAGAGCTCGGTTTCAACACTGCGGAAACGGTATCAGAGTGCCTTCTGCAGGAAAATGCAAGGAATCGCTCATATTTAGCTACGCCGTTTCGAACAAGTTTGTTAAATTAATGTGATGTTTTGGAGAAATACATACATACATGAATGTATGTATAATAGCATCCGCTTCAAGCCCCTGTCGTAAGTCCTTCGCAAAAATTCGTCGCCCTAGCCGGGAAGCGGGCGGGGGATTTTTCGCATTGCAACAATGCCTCATCCTGCCGTCCCGCCAACTTCAGCCGGCGACGACAGGCACAGCATCATCGTCATCACCGGTTTTACCGAATTCGTTTCATCGCCGCCCTGGCGGCTTCAACTTTACTTTCGTGCGAGATATCTATGAGCTCAGTCAGTCGTTTCACGCGCCTTACCATGACCGTCGCCGTTGCCGCTGCGCTGGTCGCCTGCGGACAGAAACCCGCCGCCCAAGGCGGCCAGATGCCGCCGGCCGAGGTGTCGGTGGTGACCATCGCCCCGCAACGCGTGGCCATTACCAATGAACTGCCGGGCCGGGTGGAAGCCTTCCGTGTGGCGCAAGTACGCGCACGGGTGGCCGGTATCGTGCAAAAGCGCGTCTTCAAGGAAGGCAGCGAGGTCAAGGAAGGCCAGGTCCTGTTCAAGATCGATCCGGCCCAGTACAAGGCCAGCCTGGAAAGCGCACAAGCCACACTGGCACGTGCCCAGGCCAACCTGACGCAGACCTCGTTGACGGCGCAACGCTACAAGCCGCTGGTGGAAGTCAACGCCGTCTCCAAGCAGGAATATGACAACGCGGTCGCTGCCCAGAAGCAGGCAGAAGCTGACGTGGCCGCCGGCAAGGCTGCCGTGCAGACCGCCAGCCTGAACCTGGGCTATGCCACCGTGACCTCGCCCATCTCCGGCCGCATCGGTCGCGCGCTGGTGACCGAGGGCGCGCTGGTGGGTCAGGGCGATGCCACCCAGCTGGCGCTGGTGCAGCAGCTCGATCCGGTCTATGTCAACGTCACCCAGTCCAGCGCCGACCTGTTGAAGCTGCAGCAGGCCATGGCGGCGGGCCAGTTGAAGAGCGTGGGCGAGAACAAGGCCAGCGTGACCCTGGTGCTGGAAAACGGCCAGCCCTATGAACAACCGGGCAAGCTGCTGTTCTCCGACATCAGCGTAGACGAGAGCACCGGTTCGGTCTCCCTGCGCGCCGAGTTCCCCAACCCCAAGCGCCTGCTGCTGCCGGGTACCTATGTGCGTACCAAGATCGAACAGGCAGTGGACGAACAGGCCCTGCTGGTGCCGCAACAGGCTGTGATGCGTGATGCCGGCGGCTCGTCGGTGCTGGTGGTCAATGCCGAGAACAAGGTCGAGCCACGTCCGGTCAAGACGGGCGGTGCGCGTGGCAACAACTGGCAGGTCCTGGATGGCCTGAAAGAGGGTGACCGCGTGATCGTGGAGGGCCTGCAGAAGGTTCGCCCGGGCGCTTCGGTCAAACCGGTGCAATGGAATCCCGCGGGCGCTCCCGCACAAGCGCAAGGCCAACCGGCCAAGCAAGATCCGAGCGCCCAACCGAAAGCTAACTAAGAGGCTGCCAGATGGGAAAGTTTTTTATTGATCGCCCCGTATTCGCGTGGGTGCTAGCGATCTTCATCATGCTGGCCGGTGCGCTGGCCATCACCGGCCTGCCGGTGTCCCAGTACCCCAACATCGCGCCGCCGACCATCGTGGTCACGGCGACCTACCCGGGTGCGACCGCACAGACCCTGGACGATTCGGTGACCAGCCTGATCGAACAGGAAATGAACGGCGCCGATGGCCTGCAATACATCGAGTCGCAAAGCCAGGCCAATGGCCAGGTGCAGATCACCATCACCTTCTCGCCGGAAACCAATCCGGACCTGGCGGCGGTGGATGTGCAGAACCGCCTGAAGCGCGTCGAGGCCCGTCTGCCGGCCGCGGTGACGCAACAGGGCGTGCAGGTGACCAAGTCGCGTTCCAACTTCCTGCTCTTCATCGGTCTTTCCTCGACCGATGGCAAGCTCGATCCGGTGGCGCTGGGTGACTATCTGTCGCGTAACGTCCTGAACGAAATCAAGCGTGTCCCGGGCGTGGGTCAGGCACAGCTGTTCGGTACCGAACGCGCCATGCGCATCTGGATCGATCCGAACAAGCTGATCGGCCTGAACCTGACCCCGGCCGACGTGACCGCGGCCATCCAGGCACAGAACGCGCTGGTGGCCGGCGGTACACTGGGCGCCCTGCCCAGCCCGGGCACCCAGCAGATCGCCGCCACCGTGGTGGTGAACGGTCAGCTGACTTCGCCCGAGCAGTTCGGCAACATCGTGCTGCGCGCCAATGCCAACGGCTCGTCGGTGCGACTGCGTGATGTCGCCCGGGTCGAGGTCGGTGGCCAGAGCTATGACACTTCCGGTCGTCTGGACGGCAAGCCCTCCTCCTTCATCGGCGTGCAGCTCTCACCCACTGCCAATGCGCTGGGCACCGCTACGGCCGTACACAAGAAGATGGACGAGCTGGCCAAGTACTTCCCCACTGGCGTGAAGTACACCATCCCCTACGACACCTCCAAGTTCGTCAAGATCTCGATCGAAGAAGTGGTCAAGACCCTGATCGAAGCGATCGTGCTGGTGTTCCTGGTGATGTTCCTGTTCCTGCAGAACATCCGCTACACCATCATCCCCACCATCGTGGTGCCGGTGGCGCTGTTGGGTACCTTTGCCACGCTGCTGCTGTTCGGCTTCTCGATCAACGTGCTGACCATGTTCGGCATGGTGCTGGCCATCGGTATCCTGGTGGACGATGCGATCGTGGTGGTGGAAAACGTCGAACGCATCATGAGCGAGGAAGGTCTCTCGCCGGCTGACGCCACCCGCAAGGCCATGGGCCAGATCAGCGGCGCGCTGATCGGTATCACCCTGGTGCTGATCGCGGTGTTCATCCCGATGGCCTTCTTCGGCGGTGCCGTGGGTGCGATCTACCGTCAGTTCTCGCTGTCGATGGTGGCTTCGATGGTGTTCTCGGTGCTGATGGCCTTCACGCTGACGCCGGCGCTGTGCGCCACCATCCTCAAGCCGGTCGAAAAGGGACATCACCACGAGAAGAAGGGCTTCTTCGGCTGGTTCAACCGCAAGTTCAACAGCACCGCCGCCGGCTATCAGGGCGTGATCGCCCGCATGCTGAACAAGGCTGGCCGCTACATGATCGTCTATGTCGTGATCGTGGCCTGCGTGGGCCTGCTGTACGTGCGCCTGCCCGCCTCCTTCCTGCCCAATGAAGACCAGGGCTACATCATCACCAACGTCCAGTTGCCGCCGGGCGCAAGCACGGCGCGCACCACCGAGGTGGTCAAGAAGATCGAAGAGTATTACCTCAAGGACCCGGCAGTGGAACACGCCATTGCTGTGCTGGGCTTCTCGTTCTCGGGTAATGGTCAGAATGCGGCACTGGTGTTCACCCCGCTGAAGGACTGGTCCGAACGCGACAAGTCGCAGTCGGCCGACGCCGTCGCGGGCAAGGCCTTCGGTGCGTTCTCGCAGATCAAGGATGCGATCGTGTTCCCGCTGAACCCGCCACCGATCCCGGAACTGGGTAATGCTACCGGCTTCACCTTCCGCCTGCAGGATCGTGCCGGGATGGGCCACGCTGCACTGGTGCAGGCCCGCAACCAGATTCTGGGCATGGCTTCGCAGAGCAAGGTGCTGGCCGGTGTGCGTCCGGAAGGTCTGGAAGATGCGCCGCAGTTGCAACTGGACATCGACCGCGACAAGGCCAACGCCCTGGGCGTGCCGTTCTCGGCGATCAACAGCGTGCTGTCCACGGCGCTGGGCTCGTCCTACGTGAACGACTTCCCCAACCTGGGTCGTCAACAGCGCGTGATCGTACAGGCTGACGCCACCCGTCGTCTGCAACCGGAAGACCTGACCAACCTGTACGCCCGCAATTCCAATGGCGGCATGGTGCCGTTCTCGGCCTTCGTCACCGCGAAGTGGATCAATGGTCCGGTACAGCTGATCCGCTACAACGGCTACCCGGCCATGAAGATCGCCGGTGGCGCTGCTCCTGGCCGCAGTACCGGTGAGGCGATGGCGGAGCTGGAATCCTTTGTGGCCAAGCTGCCGCCTGGCTTCGGCTTCGAATGGACTGGCCAGTCGCTGGAAGAAAAGACCTCCGGCAACCAGGCTCCTGCCCTGTATGCACTGTCGCTGATCGCGGTGTTCCTGGTGCTGGCGGCGCTGTATGAAAGTACCTCCATCCCGCTGGCGGTGATGCTGGTGGTGCCGCTGGGTATCCTGGGTGCACTGCTGGGCGTGACGTTGCGCGCCATGCCAAACGACGTGTACTTCAAGGTGGGCATGATCGCGGTGGTGGGTCTGTCGGCCAAGAACGCGATCCTGATCATCGAATTCGCAAAGGATTTGCAGGCGCAGGGCAAGGGGTTGATCGAGGCGACGCTTGAGGCGGTTCACCTGCGTTTCCGTCCGATCATCATGACCTCGCTGGCCTTCATCCTCGGCGTGCTGCCGCTGGCGATTGCCTCTGGCGCCGGCTCTGCCAGCCAGCGCGCCATCGGTACCGGCGTGATGGGCGGCATGATCACGGCGACCGTACTGGCGGTGTTCCTGGTGCCGATCTTCTTCGTGGTCGTGCGCAAGATATTCAAGGGTAGCGATCGTCAGCGCAAGTTCGACGCTGACCATTCGCCCAAGATCAATGTGGAGAACAACAATGGCTAATCTCTCGTTGCCGCGCTCGCCGCGCCTGCTGCAAATGTGCGCAGCGCTGCTGGTGGCCGGTGTCCTGGGGGGCTGCTCGCTGGCCCCCACTTATGAGCGTCCGCAAGCGCCGGTGGAAGCCGCCTATCCGGCGGATGCCGCCGGTCGTGCCGAACTGCAGGCTGTCAACCTGGGCTGGCGCCAGTTCTTCCCCGACCAGCGGCTGCAGCAGCTGATCGCGACCGCTCTGGAGAACAACCGCGACTTGCGTACTGCCGTGCTCAACATCGAAGAAGCCCGGGCGCAATACCAGATCGCCCGTGCCGATCTCCTGCCCAATCTGAACGTCACTGGCAATGCTGCGCGTACCCGTACGTCGGCCAGCCAGTCGCTGACGGGCCAGCCTGTGATCAGCAACAGCTACCAGGTGGGCCTGGCGGTGCCAGCCTACGAGCTGGACTTCTTCGGTCGCGTGCGCAACCTCAAGGATGCGGCGCTGGCCAGCTATCTGAGTACCGAAGAGGCACAGAAGTCGGCACAGATCAGCCTGGTCGCGCAGGTGGCGCAGGCCTACCTGTCCGAGCGCTCCTATGCCGAGCAGCTGCAACTGGCCAATGACACCCTCAAGTCGCGTGAATCCAATCTGGATCTGGCGCAAAAGCGTTTCGACGTGGGTGCCAGTTCTGCGCTGGATTTTCGCCTGACGCAGACGCTGGTGGAATCGGCTCGTGTGGCCAAGGCCCAGTTGGAACGTCAGCGTGCACAAGCCGAGAACGCCCTCACGCTGTTGGTGGGCAAAAAGGTGGGCGACCTGCCACCCGCGCAACTGCTGTCGGATGAAAAGATCGTGACCGACATCCCCGCCGGACTACCTTCGGAGCTGCTGACCAATCGCCCTGACATCCGCTCGGCCGAGCAGAGCCTGCTGGCAGCCAATGCCAACATCGGTGCGGCGCGTGCGGCATTCTTCCCGCGCATCTCGCTGACAGGCAGCTTCGGCAGCGCCAGCAGCACACTGGGTGGATTGTTCGAGAGTGGTTCGGGCGCATGGAGCTTCGGCCCCTCGCTCTCGCTGCCCATCTTCGATTTCGGCCGCAACAGCGCCAATCTGGATCTTGCTGAAGTACGCAAGAACAAGGCTGTAGTGAGCTATGAGAAGACCATCCAGACGGCCTTCCGCGAAGTTGCCGACGCGCTCGTCGCGCGTGGGACTCTGGATGACCAGGTCAAGGCGCAGGAGGCTTTCCTGGCGGCCCAGCAGGAGCGGCTGAAGCTGACTGATCTGCGTTTCAAGAACGGGATTGCGTCTTCACTGGATCAGCTTGATGCACAGCGGGACCTGTTCTCTGCACAACAGGCCTTGATCCAGGCTCGCCAGCTGCGCTTGAACAATGCCATTGATCTGTATAAGGCATTGGGTGGCGGCATCAACGAGAACACCTTGAGTGTTGCAGCCAAGCAGTAAGTTTTATGGCGATCTGTTGAGATCTTGTTGTGGATGGAAGTAAAAAAGCCGGCATTGCCGGCTTTTTTATTGTCTAGTGGTTTAGAGGGTTGGGTGCCTGGGTGAGGTCACTCAGTGCTCGTTAGTGCTCGTTCGTATGTTGCTCGATCAAGTCATCAGTGATGGGTTTCGAGGGAGTGTCTCGGGGCTGTGGATAAGATAAGTCCTGCGCAAACTCGAAGGGTGCCCTGTGCATAAACTAAGTTGTCTAATTATTGAGGCCACACTGGACGCTACTTTGCGCCTTGTTTGTTCCCCGAATACTAAGTTTTCAAGTTGATGTCGTGCCATCGATGCGTCGGACTGTCGACGCGACAGGCGGTGGACAAGATATCCAATCAAGGGGTTGTATCGCCTCGGCGCTTTCGCCCGGCCGGTTCAACGGGCGATATCTCAGCCGCAATTCATGTTCATCAGAAGTGATGACGTGCAGCCCGTAGGAACGGCTTTCCCTGTTCAGGATGAGGGCGACGGAGTGTCCGCCTTACCAGCTCTGCAATCCGCGTCACTGGAACCCAAGTCGAGGTCAGCCTAATGAGAGCAGGGAGCGCGATGCTCATCAGCGCGGACCTGTTGAGTTGTATGCAGCCGGGTGGGATGGGTGCGTGTTTTTGCCGCCGCAAAGCAAAAACCCTCGCTACTTTCGTAACGAGGGTTCT
>NZ_MUXB01000183.1:0-153349 GCF_001994935.1 Herbaspirillum sp. VT-16-41 | reverse complement strand
ACGCCGCAACAGTTTGCAGAGACTTTTTTAACCGCAGACTCCAAGTCGTTCTCGTACTAAATTGGGGAGCAGGTCACCCGAGCTTTACGCGCTCAACAAACCTATCACTCTCCGTCTTGGAACGATATGCCGTCCATACGAAAATACTTTATCTGGTCAATAAAGAACCTTGCCATCATCCTGAGTTTTATTGTTATTGCGATTACAGGATTATTGGCACTTGCTCAGATTGGGGAATTCCAATTATTTGGGAAATTATTATTCCTACTTTTTTATTTAAAAGAATACACCGCCCTTGGAATCATATTGATGATTCTGATTTTCTTTGGATATAAATCCTATAGCTTCAATACAAAGGGAAATGACCTAAGGAAAGAATTCCCAAAAATGATACCGGCCATCATTTTCTGGGTGGTATGTTTTCTTTTTTCCGCCCTTTTGATCACCAACTACCTTGCTGCAAACAGCAGAAAATTCGATTGCGGCAGATATGATTACACCAATGAATTAAATGGCGGCATCAAGGAATTCCAGAATCAGAAGTACTCGATCAAGATTTGTGGAAGCGGGACAAGTCACGGAGGCATTCTTTCTGATGACTCGCCGGACCTGGCTGAATTGACGATTAAAAATGATCAGGGAGAGCTACTGGTAAAAAGGCATTATGTCATCGTATGGGATGGAAAACCCGGACATGAGCCGCTGGTCATTGGAGATGACCGCATCACCTATCAAGACGATGAGGAGCAGGAGGACCACATCATTGCGATGCCGCCGTCACTCATTGATAGATTGAAAGCCAAATATTTATTTTAGAAGTTAAGCACTTCAGCTAAAAAAAGGGCTATCAATGATGAGCAGTGAATTCCAACCCGATCCACTCCTTCATTAGAGGAAAAAATGACAAGCTATGCTGCTTTACAAGCGCAAATCAAGAAGCTGCAAGACCAGGCCGAAAAGCTGAAGGCTAAAGAGCTGGAAAGCGTTATCGCTGCTATCAAGCAGCAAATCTCTGAATATGGCCTGACGGCGGAACAGCTTGGATTCGCGGCTGCCAGCAAGAGAACGGTAAGGAAAGGTGGCGCAAAAACGGCCGTGGTGATGTACCGAAATGGCGATCTCACTTGGTCAGGCGCCGCCCGTGGCCGCAAGCCTGGATGGGTCAAGGAAATCATGGATGCTGGCGGCGATATCGAGAAATACCGCGTGAAGGCGAATTCCCGGCGCTAAAAAATATCCTCATTTTGAGAAACGAACACCCGAGTTCAGAGAAAACGCATAATTCCTCTCTCTTGCTCGGGCTTCTTTCCCCAACTTCTTACCCCCTGCAAGTTTTTTATTTAAATTATTTCTCGCCCGCTTCTTCATCCCACTTCTTCAGCAGACTCAACTTCTCGCCAATCTTTATTTCCAACCCTCTAGGCACCGGCTGATACCAGCCCGGCTCATCGATGCCATCCGGCAGATAGGTCTCCCCGGCAGCATAGGCATTGGGTTCGTCATGGGCATAACGGTATTCATGCCCATACCCCAATTCCTTCATCAGCTTGGTCGGCGCATTGCGCAGGTGCACCGGCACCTCGCGGCTCTTGTCCTGCTTCACGAAGGCGCGGGCGGCATTGTAGGCGTTGTAGCCGGCATTGCTCTTGGCTGCCACGGCCAGGTAGATCACCGCCTGGCCCAGCGCCAGTTCGCCCTCGGGACTACCCAGACGTTCGAAGGTCAGCGCGGCGTCGTTGGCGATCTGCATAGCACGGGGGTCGGCCAGGCCGATGTCCTCCCAGGCCATGCGCACGATGCGGCGTGACAGGTAGCGCGGATCGGCGCCGCCGTCCAGCATGCGGGTCAGCCAGTAGAGCGCCGCGTCCGGGTGGGAACCGCGTACCGACTTGTGCAGGGCTGAAATCTGGTCATAGAAATTGTCACCGCCCTTGTCGAAACGGCGGCTGTTCAGGGTCAGCGCATTCTGCAGGAAATCGGCCGTCACCAGCACCGTACCGGTGGTGCGGGCAGCGGTTTCGGTCTGCTCCAGCAGGTTCAGGAAGCGACGTGCATCGCCGTCGGCGTAACCGATGATGGTGTCGGTGGCCTGCTCGTCGAAGTGCAGTTCACCCAGCGCCTTTTCCTGGGCGCGCTTGAGCAGGAGCCGCAGTTCGTCGTCGCTCAGGGACTTGAGCACATACACCTGCGCCCGCGACAGCAGCGCCGAGTTGACCTCGAAGGAGGGATTCTCGGTGGTGGCGCCGATGAAGGTCACCAGGCCGCTCTCGGCGTAGGGTAGCAGCGCATCCTGCTGCGACTTGTTGAAGCGATGGATTTCATCCACGAACAGGATGGTGTGCTTGCCCATGGCCAGGTTCTGCTCGGCCTGCTCCATCGCCGCGCGAATATCCTTCACCCCCGAGAACACCGCCGACAAGGCGATGAATTCGCACTGGAAGGCCGTTGCCGTCAGGCGCGCCAGCGTGGTCTTGCCCACCCCCGGCGGCCCCCAGAAGATCATGGAATGCGGCTTGCCCGACTGAAACGCCAGGCGCAAGGGCTTGCCTTCGCCCAGCAGGTGCGATTGGCCGATGACCTCGTCCAGCGTCTTGGGACGCAGGGCTTCGGCCAGCGGCGCGGCGGGTTCTTGTACAAACAGGTCAGCCATGCGGGTGCTCCCCGGCCAGACTGGTTACGTGGTCCGGCGATGGCGAGCGCATCGGGGCGGTCTCGAAAATCGGTTTCATGTTCTTTCAGGATGCGGGCGCGGCGCCGGATTGCAAGGCGCATTCGCCAAAGGCCGTAGTCTAACGCAGCAGCGGGACGATGAGGGCAGATGGCGGGCAGAGGGCAGCAGGCATCGGGCGCAAGCGTTACAATGCCGCCTGCCCTTTTGACTGCCCACCCCGAATTGCCATGCCCTTCGTCGTCACCGATTCCTGTATCCAGTGCAAGTACACCGATTGCGTCAGCGTCTGCCCCATGGACTGTTTCATGGAGGGGCCAAATTTCCTGGTCATCGATCCGGACGGCTGCATCGATTGTTCCATGTGCGTACCGGAATGCCCGGTCGGGGCCATCTACAACGCCACTGACCTGCCGGCGGCGCTGGCGCACTTCGAGGACCTCAACGCCAAGCTGGCCAGACAAGCCGGCTGGAAGCCCATCACCCAGGCCAAGGCGCCCCTGCCGGAACATGCGCAATGGAAGGACCGGACCGACAAGCTCCCGCTGCTGCAGATGCCGCCGGCCTGATCCTCCCTCTTCAAAAACCAAACAGCCCCGCAGGCTCGCGCTTGCGGGGCTGTTGCTTTGGAGCGCGGCGGGATCAGTTGTCGAACACGTCCGCGCCCTTGGGGACCACGAAATTGAAGCTGTTGCCCTTCAGCGAAGGGTTCTTCTCGAAGCTGTCGAAAGTCAGCACCGACACCTGGCCGAAGGAATCATGCAATTCCATCGCCACCGGCGTGCCATTCTTCAGGCCGATACCGATGTTGTCGAAGGTGGTATCACGGCTCTTGGGGGTGGCTTGCAGCCATTCCAGGCCATCCTTGTTGCCGGCTTCCTTCAAGGTGAAGTTCTTTTCCAGGTCGTTGCTGCCGAACAGGATCGCGGCCGGGGAAGAACCCAGCGCATTGCCCAGCTTCTTGGTGGTGACCTGGTTCAGGTCCTTGTCGTAGATGAAGAGTTTTTCTCCATCGGCCTGGATCACCTGCTCATAGGGTTTCTGGTAGGTCCAGATGAACTTGCCCGGGCGCGAAAACACGAAGCTGCCACTGGAGGTATTGACTACCTTGGATGTGCCGTTCTCGTTGCGCACCATGCGCTGGGTGAAGCTGCCCTTGGCCGATTGCGTGCTGCTGACGAATTGCTTGAACTGGTCCAGCGCGGCGGCCGAAGCACGGCCCGGCGTGAGCGCGGTGATGGCGATGGCACCGGCCACGGCCAGTGCCGACAGGCCGGCAGCCATGACCATGCGGCGCAGCTTGAGGTTGAGGGTGCGGGCTTGTGCGGTACGCGAGCGCAAAGCGGTTCTGGAATTGTCCATGTTGTTCGATTCCTTCTTGATTGATCCACCCGGAGGTGGCGGCCGGCGCGAAAGTGGCCGGCCTTCAGGGCGTGGTGGAAGACGTCCGCGAGGATGCCGATGCGGGCTTCCTATTCGGCTGCATCCGCGGCACCCGCCGGCACCAGGATTTCACGGTTGCCATTGGATTGCATGGTGGATACCAGTCCGCTCTGCTCCATCTGTTCCAGCAGGCGCGCAGCGCGGTTGTAACCGATGCGCAGATGACGCTGCACCAGCGAGATCGAGGCCCGGCGATGCTTGAGGACCACGGCCACGGCCTGGTCGTACATCTCGTCGCCTTCGCCGCCACCGGCGCCGGCTGCGGCACCACTGCCACCGCCGTCGGCGTCTTCCAGCACGCCTCCCTCTAGGATGCCCTCGATGTAATTCGGTTCCCCCTGGGATTTCAGGTGTTCCACCACCCGGTGCACTTCATCATCAGAGACAAAGGCGCCGTGTACCCGCACCGGCAGGCCGGTGCCAGGCGGGTTGTAGAGCATGTCGCCCATGCCCAGCAGGGTCTCGGCACCCATCTGGTCGAGGATGGTGCGGGAATCGATCTTGGACGACACCTGGAAGGCGATGCGGGTCGGTACGTTGGCCTTGATCAGGCCGGTGATCACGTCCACCGAGGGCCGCTGGGTCGCCAGGATCAGGTGGATGCCGGCCGCGCGCGCCTTCTGGGCGATGCGGGCGATCAGTTCTTCCACCTTCTTGCCCACCACCATCATCAGGTCGGCCAGTTCGTCGATGATGATGACGATGGTTTCCAGCTGCTCCAGCGGTTCCGGTGCATCCGGAGTGAGGCTGAAGGGGTTGGGGATCTTCTCGCCGCGCTTGTCGGCATCCGCAATCTTCTGGTTGTAGCCGGCCAGGTTGCGCACGCCCAGCTTGGACATCTTCTTGTAGCGGCGCTCCATCTCTTCCACCGCCCAGTTCAGGGCGTGGCCGGCCTGGCGCATGTCGGTCACCACCGGCGCCAAGAGGTGCGGGATACCTTCGTAGATCGACAATTCCAGCATCTTGGGGTCGATCAGGATCAGGCGCACCTGGCGTGGCGAGGACTTGTACAGCAGCGACAGGATGGTGGCGTTGATGCCGACCGACTTGCCCGAACCGGTGGTACCGGCCACCAGCAGGTGGGGCATCTTGGCCAGGTCGGCCACCACCGGGTTGCCGGCGATGTCCTTGCCCAGCGCCACGGTGAGGCTGGAATGGCTGTCGTTGTAGACCTTGGAGCCGAGGATTTCGGTCAGGCGCACGATCTGGCGCTTGGGGTTGGGCAACTCCAGGCCCATGTAATTCTTGCCCTGGATGACTTCCACCACGCGGATCGAGGTCAGCGACAGCGAGCGCGCCAGGTCGCGCGCCAGGTTGACGATCTGGCTGCCCTTGACGCCGGTGGCCGGTTCGATCTCGTAGCGGGTGATCACCGGGCCGGGATAGGCGGCCACCACCTTGACCTCGACGCCGAAGTCGGAAAGCTTCTTCTCGATCAGCCGGCTGGTGAATTCCAGGGTCTCCACCGACACCGTCTGCTGCGATGGCGGCGCTTCATCCAGCAGCGACAGCGGCGGCAGTTCGCTGTTGAGGTCGTCGAACAGGCTGGTCTGTTTTTCCTTCTGCACGCGGTCCGACTTCTGCACTTCCACGATCTGCGGTTCGATGCGGATCGGCGGTGCCTCGACGATCTTGGCGCGCTCCTGGACCACGGTTTCCTCGCGCTTGACGGCGGCTTCCTGGCCGGCGCGACGGTCGGCGCGGGCGGCGAAGAAATCGCGCACCCAGAACAGGCCGTCCTCGATCAGGCCGCCGATGCGCTCCACCGCTGCCAGCCAGGACACCTGGAACAGCAGCGAGAACCCCAGCCCGAACAGCAACAACAGCAGCAACGTCGAACCGGTAAAGCCGAAGGTCGGCTGCATGCCGGCACCGATCATCTCGCCCAGCACGCCGCCGGAGGAATGCGGCAGCTTGGGAGTAAAACGGTGCATGCGGGTGAATTCGATACCCATGCTGCCGGTGAGCATGAAGACGAAGCCGACGGCGCGGATCAGCGGTTCCTGCTGGTGCTCCGGCTCGACCGGCTGCTCCACCAGGAAACGGTTGGACAGGCGGCGATAGCCGGTCCACACCGAACGCGCCACCAGCACGCACCACCACCAGGCCGACAGGCCAAAGATGTAGAGCATCAGGTCGGCCATCCAGGCGCCCACCCGGCCGCCCCAGTTACCCACGCGCGGCACCGAACTGGCCACCGACCAGCCGGGGTCGGTCTTGGAATAGGTCAGCAGGATCAGTACCAGGTAGAGCAGCAAGGCCGCCAGCGCCAGCCAGCGTGCCTCCGATAGCAACCGCACCAGGCGACTGGGCATGGGAGGCGCCGGCGCCTTGGTATTGCGGATGTGGGCTTGACTCGTCTTCGACATAACTTCCGTGCAAAAAAAACCAGCCGTCATTGTAACGGCATTGAATTGGCGCTTCGCGGATTTGCGCCAGGCAGCACCGCCAACGGCTCACTGACCGGCTTTTGCCGCTATCGTTCTGCTTTCCTGATGCTCAATTGCTCGCTCGGGTGCTTTCCAGCATTCTTTCCTGATCCCGATACTGCACTTCTGTTGCCCTGCCCGTGAAGGAGAGAGACAGGCTGGGTGGACGCTGATGCGGCGCCCGCCTGCATCCGACCCACCTTCGACCTATCGTCGGGATAGCGTAATTCCATGAGCCTGGATGAGGGCTTGGACTATAATCTTACCCGTTTTGCAGCGCGGCAATCCGCAAACTTCGGTACCCGCCAGCTGATCCGCTTGCCCTGCCCGCCCCGTTGTCAGCGACGGTCGGGAATTGAAATCCCGGGAGTCGCCTCAAGTTGCAGAGGCGATCCCACAACATTTGATGAGTAGCTTATGAGCACGCCCAAACATGCCAAGGTCCTGATTCTCGGCTCCGGCCCCGCCGGTTACAGCGCCGCCGTCTATGCCGCGCGCGCCAACCTGAACCCGGTGCTGATCACCGGCGTGGAACAGGGCGGCCAGTTGATGACCACCACCGATGTCGAGAACTGGCCAGGTGATCCGCTGGGCGTGCAAGGTCCGGAACTGATGCAGCGCCTGCTGCAGCACGCCGAACGCTTCAATACCGAGATCATTTTCGATCACATCCATACCACCAAGCTGTCCGAACGCCCTTTCCGCCTGATCGGCGACAACGGTGAATACACCGCCGACGCCCTGATCATCGCCACCGGCGCCTCGGCCCAGTACCTCGGCCTGCCCTCGGAACAAGCCTTCATGGGTCGTGGCGTGTCGGCCTGCGCCACCTGCGACGGCTTCTTCTACCGTGGCCGTGAAGTGGCCGTGGTCGGCGGCGGCAATACGGCCGTGGAAGAGGCGCTGTACCTCTCCAACATCGCCAGCAAGGTCACCATCATCCACCGCCGCGACAAGTTCCGCGCCGAGCCCATCCTGATCGATCGCCTGCTGCACAAGGTCACCGAGGGCAAGATCGCCATCCAGTGGCATTCCACCCTGGACGAAGTGGTCGGCGACGACAGCGGCGTGACCGGTATCAAGATCAAGTCCACCCAGGACGGTGCCATCACCGAGATCCCGGTCCACGGCCTGTTCATCGCCATCGGCCACAAGCCCAATACCGGCATCTTCGACGGCCAGCTCGACATGCAGAACGGCTACCTCAAGACCCGCACCGGGACCGAGGGTTTCGCCACGGCAACCAGCATCGAAGGCGTGTTCGCCGCCGGTGACGTGCAGGACCACATCTACCGCCAGGCCATCACCAGCGCGGGGACGGGTTGCATGGCGGCACTGGATGCCCAGCGCTACCTGGAAGGGCTGGAATAAAAAATGCTGCGCTGCGAGAACTCGTAGCGCAACAAGGCATCAAAACGCCGGTGACGAGTATTCGTCCCGGCGTTTTTTGTTTACATTAAGCTTATTCTAAAGACAACAAAAGCGCCCTTCCCCTCATTTCAACAAGGAAAGCACCGTGCCACGCTCCTCTGCTGCCGTCACTACCGTGTTTGCCTCGCTGACCCTGGGCGCCGTACTGGCTGCCTGCAGTGCCTCGCGCGAAAGCGCCGACGCCGCTGCCGGCCCCGGCCAGTGCGATGCCTCCCGTGCCGATCACCTGATCGGCGAGAACCTGAGCGGCTACCTGGAACGCCAGGCCCAGGCCGAATCGGGCGCTGCCGAGGTGCGCGTGCTCAAGCCTGACGACGCGGTCACGATGGAATTCAATCCGCGCCGCCTCAACCTCTACATCGATCCCGGCAAGGTCATCATCAAGGTCGCCTGCGGCTGAGGCCTACGATCGCGCTGTCGAGGGACTGCACTTCTGCTAAAGTTGCCAGCTCAGGGAAACGTAGGCTACAGGGTTGGGTGCTGTCATGGCGACAATGAAGGACTTCTCGGCGCTCAAGGGATTGCGCCGCGATCTGCAGGAACAGGAAAAAGCGCGCGCGCTGGCCTTGGCCGAGCGCCAGCGTCAGGAAGCGGCCGCCCGCGAGGAGGCCAATCTGTTCCGCCACAGCATCGGCCAGGTGGCGCCGTTGCATCAGCGAGTGGTCGACAAGACCCTTCACCTGCCCGATCCCCCCTTGCCCATTCCACGCCAGCACATCGCCGATGAACAGGCGGCGCTGCTGGAGTCGCTCTCCGACGAATTCACCATCGAAACCCTGATGGACAGCGACGAGAACCTCAGTTTCGCCCGCCCTGGCGTGGGTGCCGATGTGCTCGGCAAGCTGCGGCGCGGTAACTGGGTGATCCAGGCCCAGCTCGACCTGCACGGCTATCGCCGCGACCAGGCGCGTGAAGCACTGGGCGAATTCCTGCGCCAGTCACGCCGGCGCGGCCTGCGCTGCGTGCGCATCATCCACGGCAAGGGACTGGGCTCGGTCAACAAGGAGCCCGTGCTCAAGCACAAGGTACGCAACTGGCTCGCGCAAAAAGATGAAGTGATGGCCTTCTGCCAGGCCCGCGCGGCCGATGGCGGGGCCGGTGCGCTGGTGGTGCTGCTCAAGTCCAGCGAGCGCAGCTAGGCAAGTTCGTCGAGTATGGCCACGATGGCCTCGAAATGCGGGCGCGACGCTGCATCCGCCGACAGGCAGGCCTGCCGCAATCCGGCCAGCACCGCCCGTCCCTTTTCCTCGGCCGGCTGGCTGTGTGCCAGCAACTCTTCCAGCAGACAACCGTAAGCCCGCACCTCCATGGCCTGCACGCCCCAGGCATGGGGCTTGGCGGTGTCGTAGAACCAGGCCGCACCGAAGTCGCCCAGCAGCGCCGCACCGGAACGATGCAGGATATTGTGGGCATACAGGTCGCCATGGACGATGCCCTGGGCATGCAGGTGCGCTGCCGCCGAAGCGATATCGCGCGCAATCGCCAGCGCCTGCGACCACGGCAGCGTCATCGCTTCGGGATACACGTCGCGGGTGCAGGACTGCAGGCTGGGCGGCCCGGCCAGGTTGGCATAGTCCGGATCGATCAGCGGCATCACCAGCCCGGCCATGCCCTGCGGATGTCCCTGCAGGCGGCCCAGCACCGGGATCAGCCCGCGATGGCGGCCTGCCATGATGCAGGCGGCCATTTCGCGTTCCGGCAGGCCATCGCTGGTGACAGCGCCCTTGAAGAGTTTGACCGCCACCGGCTGTGGCGCACCATCGACATGCCAGCGGGCGGCATGGATCACCCCGGAGGCGCCCTCGCCCAGCTTGTCCTGCAGCTGCAGATCGTCCCAGGCGATGTCCGCCACCTGCGCCAGGCCATCGGCCCGTTCTTCCACCGGCGCGCACCAGGGGTTGCCGGCCATGGCCAGCCAGCTCAGTCGCGGCAAGGTCAACAGCCAGTGCGGGAATTCTTCCAGCGCATTGGCGGCCAGGCGCAGCAGTTCCAGATTGCGGCAGGCCGCCAGTTCCGGCGGCAAGGCGCGCAGGCGGTTACCGGCCAGCATCAGCTTTTGCAAGGGCCGGCAACGGCCGATGCTGGCCGGCAGTGCCTCGATGCGATTGTCGGTCAATACCAGCCAGCGCAACGAGGGCGGCAGGGAGTCGGCCGGCACCGTTGCGATCTGGTTGGCCTTGAAACCGATCATCTCCAGCGCCGGGCAACGGCCGAGGACAGCGGGCAATTCGGTGAACAGATTGTCGGAACAGAAGACGATGCGCAGCCGCGTCAGGCGTGGCAGGTCGTCCGGCAAGGTGCTGAGCTGGTTGCCGCTCAGATCGAGGATTTCCAGCGTATCGGCCAGGGTGAAAATCTCCGGTGGGAATTCACGCAGGCCGCAAGACAGTGAAAGCCGCGTCACGCCAGCCAACTCGCCACTACGCAATTGTTCCAGGGTATGCATGCAAAAAAGCCTGATTCGATCAAAGCGCGCAGTGTACCAGCCAAGCCCCTCCGCAAGACTTCAGTTCAGAACAGATCAAGCTGATCATCCTTGCCCCGCTTGCCCTGCCCGCCCCGGGCCGTCGGCACCAGCAACGGCCGCCGGAAACGGCTGGCATCCAGCGTGGCGAAGGCGCGGTTGCGATGGTCGATGCCCAGCCGGCGACTGGCCTTGTCGAAGCGCTGCTGCAGGAGCTCGGCCCAGACACCGGTGCCGCGCATGCGGGTGGCGAAATCGGCGTCGTAATCCTTGCCACCCCGCATGTCCTGGATGCGGTTCATCACCCGTGCCGCCCGGTCCGGGAAGTGCGCCTGCAGCCACTGCCTGAACAAGGGGCTGACTTCCCATGGCAGGCGCAGCACGATATAGCCGGCCTGGCTGGCACCGGCTTCCACGGCCGCTTCCATGACCCGCTCCAGGTCCGGCTCGGTGACGAAGGGAATCACCGGCGCAATCGATACGCTCACTGGAATACCTGCCTCGGCGAGCGTACGGATCACCCGCAGGCGCCGCGCCGGACTGGCCGCCCTGGGTTCCAGGGTGCGGGCGATGACCGGGTCCAGCGTGGTGATGGTGACGGCGGCAATGGCCTGGCGCTTGGCTGCCATCGCTGCCAGCAGGTCGATGTCACGCTCGATCAGGGACGACTTGGTGATCAGGGCCACCGGGTTTTCGCAATCGTGCAGGATCTGCAGGATGCGGCGGGTCAACTGGCGCTCGCGCTCGATGGGCTGGTAGGCGTCGGTATTGATGCCCACCGTGATGGTGTCAGGCTGATAGGACGGCCGGGCCAGCTCGCGCAGCAATAGCTCCGGGGCATTGGTCTTGGCCACCAGCCGGCTTTCGAAATCCAGGCCCGGCGAGAGGCCCAGGTAGCTGTGCGAGGGTCGGGCAAAACAGTAGATGCAGCCGTGCTCGCAGCCGCGGTAAGGATTCAGGGACAGCGAGAACGGCAAGTCGGGCGAGGCATTGCGGCTGATGATGGACTTGGCCGTCTCTTCGGTGACGATGGTCTTCAGGCGCGGCGGTTCCTCGTCCTGTTCGCCAGCATCGATGGTATCGGTCTGTTCCGCGCCAGCGGCCGGTTCACCGGTCGATGGACCATCACCGGCAAATTGCAGAAGCTGCCAGCCGTCATCGAACTCCTCGCGGTTCACCGATTCGTAGCGCCCGCGCAGGTTGGTGACCGCACCCCGCCCCTTTTGCGCCACCTGTTGGCGATGGATGAAGGTAGCCGGTGTGATGGTCGCATCATCGTCGGCCAAGGACGATGGCGCCTGCTGGTCAGGGAACGGCCGGGCGATGCCCTGCGGGAATTTGGGGAAGGAAGCCATAGCTAGCTGATTTAGCTGAACAATACTGTATATATAAACAGTATTTTGCCCACACTTCCAGCCGCCTGCAAACCCTGTTTCAATTTAGCCGGCTGCCGGATTAATCAGGTATGCTTGTTCACCCCAGGCTTCCCGAAAGATAAGAAATAGAACACCGGGCGGCCACGACGACAGGGCATAAGGACCGCAAAGGTCCAAGGAGACAAGGATGCAATACCAGGCAAACCGGCCAGGCGCCGGTGCATTGCTGGGCGCAGCGCCCCTGGTGCAGGCCACGGCCGACGGCGAGCCGGACCTGCAGGCCATTGCGCGCTCGCACCAGCGCAGTTCTTCCTACGGCATCACCCGCGGCCAGCGGCCCGATCTGGAACAGCTCTCGCGTGCCGACCTGGCGCAGACGCTGGAGGCCAGCCAGTCACTGTCCGGCCATGCCCGGCCAGTGATGGAAACCCTCTACGACCAGATTCGCAATACCCACAGCATGGTGATCCTGTCGGACGCCGAAGGCACCATCATCCATACCCTGGGCGACCGCGATTTCCTGGCCAAGGCCGACCGCGTGGCGCTCGGTCCCGGCGGACGCTGGTCGGAGCAGTTGCGCGGCACCAATGCCATCGGTACGGCCCTGTTCGAACAGAAACCGACCACGGTCCACGCCCAGCAGCACTACCTGGATGCCAACCGCTTCCTGACCTGCTCGGCGGCCCCCATCTTCGACCATCGCGGCAAGGTGCTGGGAGTGCTCGACGTGTCGGGCGAATGCGGCAGCTTCCACAAGCACACCATGGCCCTGGTGCGCATGTCGGCGCAGATGATAGAAAACCACCTGCTGGCGGGCAGTTTTCCCGATTGCATCACCCTGCACTTCCACAGCCGCGCCGAATTCGTGGGCACGCTGGTAGAGGGCATCGTCAGCTTCACGCCGGGCGGACGTTTCCTGGCGGCCAACCGCAGTGCCCAGTTCCAGCTGGGCCTGACGCTGGCGGCACTGCAGTCGCATACATTCACCTCGCTGTTCGGGGTGCCGTTGTCGCTGTTGTTCGAGCAGCACCGCAAGGCCGCGCCCGGCCTGCTGGAGCTGTGCCTGCACAATGGCATCCGCATCCACGGTCGCGCCGAATTACGGCTGCGCGACCAGCATTTCCAGAACGCCCGTGAAGCAGTCATCGAGGCGCCAGAACTCGGAACGGCGGCAGCAGCGGCAGCAGCGTCTGCACCCGCGTTGGCGCCGGTCTGCCACCCACCGGCCGTGCGCGGACCCGCTGACCTGCCCGATCTGCAGGCGCTGGAGACCGGCGACGCCCGCATGAGCGACATCATCGGCAAGCTGCGCCGGGTGATCGACCGCGCCATCCCGGTCTTGATCACCGGCGAGACCGGCACCGGCAAGGAGTGGCTGGCGCAGGCCATCCACCGCGCCAGCGCCTGTTCGCGTAGGGCGCAAAGCCAGGGGATGGCGGCGCCCTTCGTGGCGGTCAACTGCTCGGCCATTCCGGAAAACCTGATCGAAGCCGAACTGTTCGGCTATGAAGACGGCGCCTTCACCGGCGCGCGCCGCAAGGGTGCCATCGGCAAGATCGCGCAAGCCCAGGGCGGCACACTGTTCCTCGATGAAATCGGCGACATGCCATTGTCACTGCAGGGTCGTTTGTTGCGGGTGCTGCAGGAGCGCGCCGTCACGCCGCTGGGCAGCCAGCGTGTGATCCCCGTGGAGTTCGCACTGGTGTGCGCCACCAACCAGCCGCTGCGCGAGATGGCAGCGCGCCATGCCTTCCGCGAAGACCTGTACTACCGCATCAATGGCTTGCAGGTCAGGCTGCCGGCCCTGCGCGAACGCAGCGATCTGGATTGCCTGATCGAGCGCATCCTGCAGGAAGAAGGCGGCCCGCAGGCGCCGCGCTTCGATGCCCAGGCCCTGGCGCTGCTGCATGCCAGCCGCTGGCCGGGCAACCTGCGGCAATTGTCCAACCTGGTCCGCACCGCGCTGGCCATGGCCGAGGGCGAAGCGGCCATCAGCCTGCAGCACCTGCCGGACGACTTCCTGGAAGACGCGGCGGCCAGCTCCCCGCTGGCCAGCGTTGACGACGAACCACCCTCTCCGCCACTTTCCATGCAGGACACGGAATGGGCCGCCATCGAACGCGCACTGCGCACGCATGACGGCAATGTCAGCGCCGCCGCCAAGGCGCTCGGGGTGTCGCGCAATACGCTGTACCGGCGCTTCAAGTCACGCGGGCACTGAGCGGTTCCAAAGCGTCATATTCTTCATCGGAAAACAGCCGCGAGCGCGTCAGGAAGCGCTTGCCGCTGCCATTCTCCAGCGAGAACATGCCACCGTTGCCATTGACCACGTCAATGATCAGCTGCGTGTGCTTCCAGTACTCGAACTGGTCGGCGCCGATGTAGAACGGCACGCCGTCGATCTCCCCCAGGTACACATCGGTGTCGCCCAAGGTGAAGTCTCCTTCGGGGTAGCACATTGGCGCGCTGCCATCACAGCAGCCGCCGGACTGGAAGAAGATCAAAGCGCCATGGCGTGTCTTCAACTGGCGCAGCAGTGCCACCGTGGCGTCGGTGGCGGTAACCCGGGGTAAGGCGCTCATCGGCATGCTCCTGGAAAGTCCACATAAAAAAGGCGCCGGCCGTGGGAGAACGGACCGGCGCCCAAGCTGCCTTGCTGCAAGGAGCCAAGGAGACAAACGAAGGATAGAAACCCGATCAGAAGAAGCCCAGCGCCTTGGGGCTGTAGCTGACCAGCAGGTTCTTGGTCTGCTGGTAGTGGTCCAGCATCATCTTGTGGTTTTCACGACCGATGCCGGATTGCTTGTAGCCACCGAAGGCCGCATGCGCCGGATACAGGTGATAGCAGTTGGTCCACACGCGCCCGGCCTGGATCTCGCGCCCCATGCGGAAGGCACGCGTACCATCGCGGGTCCACAGGCCGGCGCCCAGGCCGTACAGGGTATCGTTGGCGATGGCCAGGGCCTCTTCCTCGTCCTTGAAGGTGGTCACCGAGACCACGGGGCCGAAGATTTCTTCCTGGAAGATACGCATCTTGTTGTTGCCCTGGAAGACGGTCGGCTTGACGTAGTAACCCGAGGCCAGGTCGCCGCCCAGTTCTTCACGGCCGCCACCGGCCAGCACCTTGGCGCCTTCCTGCTTGCCGATGTCGATGTAGGAGAGGATCTTTTCCAGCTGCTCCTGCGAGGCTTGCGCGCCGATCATGGTGCTCTTGTCCAGCGGGTTGCCCTGCTTGATGGCAGCCACGCGCTTCAAGGCGCGCTCGATGAAGCGCTCGTAGATCGATTCCTGCACCAGCACGCGCGAGGGGCAGGTGCAGACCTCACCCTGGTTCAGCGCGAACATGGCGAAGCCTTCCAGGGCCTTGTCGAAGAAGTCGTCATCCTTGTCCAGCACGTCGGCGAAGAAGATATTGGGCGACTTGCCGCCCAGCTCCAGGGTCACCGGGATCAGGTTCTGCGAGGCGTATTGCATGATCAGGCGACCGGTGGTGGTCTCGCCGGTGAAGGCGATCTTGGCGATGCGCTTGTTGGAGGCCAGCGGCTTGCCGGCTTCCACGCCGAAGCCCTGCACGATGTTGACCACGCCCGGCGGGATCAGGTCGGCGATCAGTTCGATCAGCACCATGATGGAGGCCGGCGTCTGTTCGGCCGGCTTCAACACCACGCAATTGCCCGCAGCCAGCGCCGGGGCCAGCTTCCACACCGCCATCAGGATGGGGAAGTTCCAGGGAATGATCTGGCCCACCACGCCTAGCGGCTCATGGAAGTGATAGGCATAGGTGTCGTTGTCGATGGTGCCGATGCTGCCTTCCTGGGTGCGCACGGCGGCGGCGAAGTAGCGGAAATGGTCGATCGCCAGCGGGATGTCCGCGGCCATGGTTTCGCGGATGGGCTTGCCGTTGTCCAGGGTCTCGGCGGTGGCCAGCAGCTCCAGGTTGGCTTCCATGCGGTCGGCGATCTTCAACAGCAGGTTGGCGCGATCGGTGGGTGAGGTCTTGCCCCAGCTCTTCTTGGCGGCATGGGCGGCGTCCAGCGCCAGCTCCACGTCCTCGGCGCTGGAACGGGCCACCTCACAGAAGGCGCGTCCGATCACCGGGCTGATGTTCTCGAAGTATTCCCCCTTCACCGGCGGGACGAATTTGCCGCCGATGAAGTTGTCGTAACGTTGCTTGAAAGGGTCACGTACGCCGAGTTTGCTGATGTCTGCCAGGTTCATGTCGTCTCCGTTATGGTGATGGTTGAAATCCCGCACGCATCGATGGCCGCGGCGGGCGTTCGACCTCCTGAGGGGCAAATCGCATGCCAGCCGCCAGAGGCCCGTCCCAGGCGGCCCACCGGCCTGTGCCACCGGTGTGGCGCTGTCACGCTGTGTCAGACTGGCGCAATCCGTCACGCCACGGCGCAACAGACTGCAACAGCTTTCTGGCTGCAATGGACGTAAAAAAACCGGCCAGCGGCCGGTTTCGGGGAGAGCGGAACCTGCTCAGACGGCATCGGGACCGGTTTCACCGGTACGGATACGGATCACCTGCTCCACTTCCTGCACGAAGATCTTGCCATCGCCGATCTTGCCGGTGCGGGCAGCCTTGATGATGGCATCCACCGCCTGCTCCACCACCTTGTCATCGACCACCACCTCGATCTTGACCTTGGGCAGGAAATCGACCACGTATTCGGCGCCGCGATACAGCTCGGTATGCCCCTTCTGACGACCGAAGCCCTTCACTTCGGTGACCGTCAGGCCCGTGACGCCGACTTCGGCGAGGGATTCACGCACCTCGTCCAGCTTGAACGGTTTGATGATGGCGGTCACTTGTTTCATGGCAATTCCTCTCTTGGTATGTCGTAAAGAAACGATCGGTTGCGATCTGTTGAATAGCGGGTGCTGCGATGTTGTTCTTTTAGGGACAGGGACGTGGCCCCCTGCCCACTTGTACATTGTCAATCAGGCTCGCGCAGCTTTCAACCACCCTGCGCAAGCGAGCCCTCAAAAAGCCGGTTTCAGCCCTCCAGATCCGGAATCCGCTCCAGATCCTGCAGCCACACGGTGGCCTCGCCATCACTGGGGGCGCGCCAGTCGCCGCGGGGCGAGAGCGAGCCGCCAGTGCCGACCTTGGGCGCATTGGGTACGCAGGAACGCTTGAACTGGCTGGTCTTGAAGAAGCGATAGACGAAGATGCCCAGGTTTTTCTTGATCTGCGGCAAGCTGTACTGGTTGTGGGCGCCATGCAGGCCGTCCGGCCAATGACCGGCATCGCGGTCATGCCAGGCGCTGTGCGCCAGGAAGGCCACCTTGGCCGGCGTGAAGCCGTAGCGCAGGATGTAGTAGAGGTTGAAGTCCTGCAATTCGTAGGGACCGATGAAGTCCTGAGTGCGCTGACCGGGTTCGCCATCGGAGGCGCCCGGCACCAGTTCCGGGCTGATCTCGGTTTCCAGGATGTGGATCAGCACTTCCGGCTGCTTCAGTTCCAGCGAGCCGGACTCGGCCACCCAGCGCACCAGATGGGTGATGAGGGTCTTGGGTACGCTGGCGTTGACGTTGTAGTGCGACATGTGGTCGCCCACGCCGTAGGTGCACCAGCCCAGCGCCAGTTCCGACAGGTCGCCGGTGCCGATGACGATGGCGCCATGGTGGTTGGCCAGGCGGAACAGGTGATTGGTACGCTCGCCGGCCTGCACGTTCTCGAAGGTGATGTCGTAGACCGGCTCGCCTCGCGAATAGGGATGGCCGAGATCCTTCAACATCTGTTCGCAGCTGGGGCGGATATCGATTTCCTGCGCCGAGCAACCGACCTGCGTCATCAACTGATGCGCCTGCACCAGGGTACGACTGCTGGTGGCGAAACCGGGCATGGTATAGGCCAGGATGTTGGTGCGCGGCAGGCCCAGCTTGTCCATTGCCTTGGCGCAGACCAGCAGGGCATGGGTGGAATCCAGGCCGCCGGAAACGCCGATGACCACCTTCTTCAGGCCCGACGAAGACAGGCGCTGCACCAGCGCCATGACCTGGATGTTGTAGACCTCGCGGCAGCGCAGTTCGCGCTGCTCCGCGTTGGCCGGCACATAGGGGAAACGCGCCACGCGGCGTTGCAGCGGCAGCGGGCGGTCCTGCGGCAGCTGGACATCGAACGACACCACCTCGAAGCGGCGCACTTCGTCCGCATGGCGGCGCACCGACTGGCCGAAGGTGGTCTGGTGGAAACGCTCGCGCGAGAGACGCTCCAGGTCCACATCGGCATAGATGACGTGGCCACCCTGGGTGAAGCGCTCGGACTCGGCCAACAATTCGCCGTTCTCGCAGATCAGCGCCTGGCCGTCCCAGGCCAGGTCGGTGGTCGATTCACCATCGCCGGCCGAGGAATACAGGTAGGCCGCCAGGCAGCGCGCCGATTGCTGCGACACCAGCTGGTGACGGTAACCGGACTTGCCGACCACGATATTGGACGCCGACAGGTTCACCAGCACGGTGGCGCCGGCCAGGGCCGCAAAGGAGGACGGCGGGATCGGCACCCAGACGTCTTCGCAGATTTCGACATGGAAGCGCAGGTCGGGGATATTGCTGATCTCGAACAGTAAGTGACTGCCGAAATCCACATCCTGGCCCAGCAGACGGGTGCGGCGGGTGACGGCGCAATCGGCGCTGCTGAACTGGCGCGCTTCGTAGAATTCGCTGTAGTTGGGCAGGTAGCTCTTGGGGACCACACCCATGATGCGGCCGGCGCTGACCACCACGGCGCAGTTATAGAGCTGGTGTTCGACCTTCAGCGGCATGCCCACCACCAGGGCAGCCGGGATGCGCAAGGAGGCTTCCAGCACGCGCTGCAGGGCATCCTGCGCGGCGTCCAGCAAGGCACGCTGCTGGAACAGGTCTTCGCAGCTATAGGCCGACAGCCCCAGTTCGGGGAAGGCCACCAGCACCGCGCCACCGGCGGCGGCCTGCTCGGCCAGGGCGATGGTGCGCTGGGCATTGTAGACCGGATCGGCCACCTTGCAGTCCGGCACCGCCACGGCGACGCGGGCGAAACCGTGGCTATAGAGATTGAAGAATGGGCTAGTCATATCGTGCGGACTTTCTTGCTCTGTGCGGGTCGCCGCGATGGCGACGCGTTCTGTCGGTTTTGCGTAGAATGCCTGTTCGAGCGGGGCCGTGGGCCGCGCCTTCTTATGCAGGTCACTCGCAGTCCATGGATTATCGCACGCGAATCGTTTCTTCTCTGGCCGAGATCGGCCCCGGCCGCTGGGACGCACTGGTGGCCACCCAGGCCGAAGGCAACCCCTTCCTCAGCTACGCTTTCCTGCATGCGCTGCACGAGAGCGGCGCGGCCAGTGCCGACACCGGCTGGGAGCCGCATTACCTGACGCTGTGGCAGGACGAAGCCCTGGTGGCGGCCTTGCCCCTGTATCGCAAGTTCCACTCCTATGGTGAATATGTCTTCGACTGGGCCTGGGCCGAGGCCTACCAGCGCCACGGCGTCGAATACTATCCCAAGCTGCTAGCCGCCATCCCCTTCACGCCGGTGCGCGGGGCGCGGCTGATGGCAGTCGATGAGACGGCCCGCGCCGGCCTGCTGGCCGCCTTGCAGGCGTTGCAGCAGGAGGACGAACACTCGTCCACCCACATCCTCTACCCGCCCCCGGAGCAGGCGGAACAGCTGGCCGATGCCGGTTTCCTGCTGCGCAGCGGCGTGCAGTTCCACTGGCACAACGAAGGCTATGGCAGCTTTGCCGAGTTCGTCGACACCCTGGATCGCAAGAAGCGCAAGAACATCCTGGCCGAACGCCGCAAGGTGGCCGAACAGGGCGTGCGATTCACCTGGCTGCGGGGCAGCGAGATCACCGAGGCCCACTGGCGATTCTTCAACCGCTGCTATCGCCACACCTATGCGGCGCATTATTCGACGCCCTACCTGAACCTGGATTTCTTCCACCGCATCGGCGCCACCATGCCACAGCACCTGCTGCTGACCCTGGCCCTGCGTGATGGCCAGCCCATCGCCTCCTCGCTCACCGTGCATGACGGCGACACCCTCTACGGTCGCTACTGGGGCGCGCTGGAACACGTCCCCTGCCTGCACTTCGAGACCGCCTACTACCAGCCGCTGGAATTCTGCATCGCCGAAAAGATCCGCTGGTTCGAAGGCGGCGCCCAGGGCGAGCACAAGATGGCGCGCGGCTTCCTGCCGCAGAAGACCTGGTCGGCACACTGGCTGGCGCATCCGGGGTTCTACGATGCCGTGGAGCACTTCCTGGCCCGCGAAGTCGGCGGCATCGATGGTTATATCAACGAGCTCAACGAGCGCAATCCCTTCCGCGATCCGCCCCGCTGAGGCGGCGTAAAAAAAACCGGCCCGCAGCAATGCTGCGGGCCGGCCTCCTGCCATCCGGATTACTTGTAACCGACGCGATCCAGCATCTGCAACACCTTCTGCTGGTTGGCACCGACGGCGCCGATGTTGATCACTTCAGCCTTGAACGGACCCATCTTGACCAGCGCCGGGTTCTCGGTCTTCACGCTCTTGACGGCCGGCCATTCGTTATTGCCTTCAGCGAAGTAGCGCTGGGCCGCATCGCTGGCCAGGTATTCCAGGAACTGCACGGCTTCGGCCTTGTGCGGGGCATGCTTGGCCACGCCACCACCGGCGATGTTGACGTGCGCGCCATAGCTCTTCTGGTTGGGCCAGACGATGCCGACCTTTTCCATCAGGGCCACGTCTTCCGGCTTGGTGGAACGCAGCAGGCGGGCCACATAGTAGGAGTTGGAAATGGCCACGCCACATTCGCCCGAACCCACGGCCTTGATCTGGTCGGTATCGCCACCCACCGGCTGGCGCGCCTGATTGGCGACCATGCCCTTCAAGATGGCTTCGGTCTTGGCCGCGCCATCATGCTCCAGCAGCGCGCCGAACAGCGAGACGTTGTAGGGGTGCGAGCCGCTGCGGGTGCACAGCTTGCCCTTGTTCTTCGGGTCGCCCAGGGCTTCGTAGGTGTCCACGTCTTCCGGCTTGACACTGGTCTTGTTGTAGACGATCACGCGAGCGCGGGTGGAGAAACCGAACCACTGGGTGCCGTCGCTGCCCTCCTTGCTGTGCAGGTTGGCGGGGATGCGTTCGTCCAGCAGCCTGGACTTGACCGGCTGGAACAGGCCATCGCTCTGGGCCTTCCACAGGCGCGCCGCATCCACCAGCAGGATCACGTCGGCGGGACTGGAAGCACCCTCGCTCTTGAGGCGTGCCAGGATGCCGGCGTCATCGCCATCGACGCGGTTGATCTTGATGCCGGTGGCCTTGGTGAAGTCGGCGTAGAGCGCTTCGTCGGTCTGGTAGTGGCGTGCCGAGTACAGGTTCAGGACTTTTTCCTGCGCGAAGCTGGAGGCGGCAATGGCAGCCAGTACGGCGCCGACGGCGAATTGACGGGAGAACATGGACCATCCTTTTCAAAAAGAGTGAACGACCGCCGTGGCAAAACGGCGTTTTCTTTTGGCGCGGAAGGCGGTCCGGGGAGCGGGCTCCAGGATGGACTTGGCTGTCGCAGCGGGCGGCCTGATGGCTGCCTCGTTATGGGTATGCTTGTGCGTGTACGTGTACACACGCGGTAGGTAAAGCGCAGGCGAATATATCACAAATAAGAAGCATTATCATCTTCTAAAAGGCATATCGGAAAGCCATGCAGTGAACGTAGAAACGCCCTTGCCGACCGCTGTGGCAAGGGCGTTTTGACGTGCTGTGAAAGCAGCGAAAGCTGCGAAGACGGAGGAAACGCGCTCAGATCACCTTGACGGCGAAATCGACGCCGATGCCGGCCCACCACTCCTGCTCCTTCTGGAACCAGAAGGAAATGCTGGGATGCTCCTTGATGTAGTCGCGACGGATCTCCAGGTCGATGCGGCTCTTGAGCTTGACCCTTACCTTGTCCAGGTCCAGCGTGATGTGCGCATGACGGAACATCACCGCCAGCCGCAGCGCCAGCACCGCCTTGGCGAAATCGACGTCGGCCAGCATCTCGCTGATCTTCTTCAGGTTGCCCTTCTGGCCGAGGATCAGCGTACTCATCAAGCGCTGCTCACGGGTGGTAAAACCCGGCAGGTCGGCATTGGCGATCATGTAGGCCGAATGCTTGTGGTAACCGGTGGGCGACACCACCAGCCCGGTCTCATGCAGCAAGGCGCTCCAGTAGAGATAGCGGGCGTAGGAATCGGTGGCCGGCTTCAAAAGATCGAAGAAGCCCTGCGCAGTATCGGCCACGCCATGGGCGCGAGCGGCATCGACGTGGAAGCGGCGGGCAAACTCTTCGACCGAACGATCGCGGCGGTCGGCCTTGGTGGCGCGCAGTTGCAGGTCCCACATCACGCCCATGCGCAGGCCGGCTTCCACCGGGGTGATGACCTCGATGCGGAATTCCTGCATGAAGCCGATCAGCACCGCCAGGCCGCCCATGATCACACCGGCACGGTCGGGTTTCATGCCGTCCAGCGCGATCTGGCTGACATGGCCGAAATCGATCAGCCGCTGCATCAGGTCGGCCAGGCTGGGCAGGCTCACGCGGCCATCGCCCATGCCGTTGCGACGGATGGTGTCAGCAATGGCGCGCATGGTGCCGGAAGAGCCATAGACATTCACCTCGGCCGGGTCGAAGCTGAACAGGTGTACTGCATCTTCGACATGCGAGCGGGCCGAGATGATGGCGCGTTCGAAGGCCGCCGTGGTGATGGCACCATCGGGGAAGAAGGCCAGGCTTTGATTGACGGTGCCGATGCCGAAGGATTCGACGTGACGGATATGCTCGCCCAGGCCACGGATGACCTCGGTGGAACCGCCGCCGATGTCGATGACCATGCGTTCTTCACCGGCATCGGCCAGCACGCCGGCCACGCCCATGTAGATGAGGCGGCCCTCTTCCTCACCGGAAATGATCTCCACCGGATAACCGATGGCCCGCTCCAGTTCCGGCAGCAGGTCGGCTGCGTTCTTGGCAACGCGCAAGGTATTGGTGGCCACCACCCGCACTGCGGTCAGCGGATAGTCACGCAGGATGGCGCGAAAGCGGGTGAGCGAATCGATGGCGCTCTGACAGGCCTGCTGGGTCAGGTTGCCGCTCTTGTCGATGCCCGCCGCCAGGCGGATGGGGTCGCGCGCGCTTTTGATGACGCGTATGCCGTCGTCCTCGTACTTGCCGATATGCAAGCGAAAACTGTTGGAACCGAGATCTACCGCAGCAAACATGCATGTCCTTTCGCAATCGCACTAGAAGCCAATTGCTAAATAATTTAAACCTCACCTTGTCTCCATCCCGACAAGATAATCGGCGCGCATTACACTTTGATGACAGCCGGCACCCTGTAGAATGGCGGCTCGGCGCTGCCATGCTGCGTCGCACATATTATTTTATACAATTTATCCCATTTCCCTTCCATGCCCGGCATTCTTTACCTGGTTCCCAACACACTGGGCCCCACCGAGCCTCCCGCCGACGCCAGCGTGACGCATCCGCTGGAGAGCATCATCCCGCGCCAGGTGCAGGCCATCGCAGCACGCCTGGACTATTTCGTCGCCGAGAACGCCAAGACCACGCGCGCCTTCCTGAAACTCCTGGGCAGCAGCCAAGCCCTGGCCAAGCCCATCCAGGAAATCCAGATCGCCGAGCTCAACGTCAACACACCGCCGGCCGCCCTGCCCTCGCTGCTGGCTCCCCTGCTGGAAGGCCGTGATGGTGGCCTGATCTCGGAAGCGGGCGTGCCGGCGGTGGCCGACCCCGGCGCCAACCTGGTCCGGCTGGCGCATCAGCATGGCATCCAGGTGCGCCCGCTGGTGGGCCCCTCTTCCCTGCTGCTGGCGGTCATGGCCAGTGGTCTCAATGGCCAGAGCTTCGCCTTCAACGGCTACCTGCCTACCGATGCCGAGGCGCGCGCCAAGCGCATCCGCCAGCTGGAAGATCGCGCCCGCAAGGAAAAGCAGACCCAACTGCTGATCGAAACGCCCTATCGCAACACCGCCATGCTGGAGGCGCTGGTGCAATCCTGCCAGCCCGGCACGCTGATCTGCGTGGCCACCGACCTGTCGCTGTCCAGCGAGTCGGTACGCACGCAGACGGCCGCGCAGTGGAAGGCCGCCCTGGCTGCCGGCAAGGCACCGGACTTCCACAAGAAACCGACCGTCTTCCTGCTGCTGGCCGAATAGCGTCGCCCCAACGCGAGAGACGCGGCGCCCCAATGACTAAGGCCGGTTGTGATACACAACCGGCCTTTTTGCATGCTCCGTCCCCAGGCGTCAGCGCAGGGTGGAAAGCGGCGTCGACATCAGCGTCTTGGCAAAGCCCGCACCGAAGGCCACGCCGAATTTCTTGAGCACCCGTTCGGAGAGGTTTTCGGTCTGGGTGTAATCCACCACATCCTCGGCCTTGAGCACGTCACGGGCCACGCTATCGACCGTGCCATAGCCATCGGCCAGACCCAGCTCGATCGCCTTGGAACCGGTCCATACCAGCCCGGAGAAGGTATCCGGCGTTTCCTTCAGGCGCGCGCCACGACCCTGGCGCACCACCTCGATGAACTGCTGGTGGATTTCCTGCAGCATCGATTGGGCGTATTCACGCTGCTTCGGGCTTTGCGGGCTGAAGGGATCGAGGAAGCTCTTGTTCTCGCCCGCGGTCAGCAGGCGGCGTTCCACGCCCAGCTTGTCCATCAGGCCGGTGAAGCCGAAGCCGTCCATGAGCACGCCCACCGAGCCGATCAGGCTGGCCTTGTTGACGTAGATCTTGTCGGCCGCCGCGGCGATGTAATAGCCGCCGGAGGCGCACACTTCCTCCACCACCACGTAGATCGGCTTCTTGGGATAGGCCTTGCGCAGGCGGGTGATCTCGTCGTTGATCATGCCGGCCTGTACCGGGCTGCCGCCGGGGCTGTTGATCTTGAGGATCACGCCGACCGAGTCGGAGGCGGCAAAGGCCTTGTCCAGCGCCGGGATCACCACCCCTGCCGAGCCCTGCCCTTCGGAATCGATGGCGCCCTTGATCTCGACCAAGGCGGTATGAGTGCCCAGCGGCTCGCTCTCGGTCTTGTTATAGGTGAAGGCCATCCAGGCCCCCAGCACGATCACCACCAGGATGGCGATGCGGAAGAAGATGCCCCAGCGGCGCCGGGCGCGCTGTTCCTTGACGGCGAACAGGGCCAGTTTTTCCAGTACGTCGCGCTCCCAGCCGCTCTTCTTGTCCTCGCGCACGCTGGCGGGGATGGAGGGCGATGGTGGCGATGGCGGCGTTTGTGGCGGGACTGGCGACTTGTCTTGCTGGTTTTCAGATTCGTTGTTGCTCATAGGCTCACTCTAAGCAGCGCAGCAGCCTGCGCCGGTTTCCCCGAAGCTCATGCCTCGACGGGCTTGACGATGTCGTCCGGACGCCAGTAGACCTGGCCGTCGCGTTCCACCGCCATGATCTTACGCAAGTGGGCGCCGGTACAAGGACCGCCCTCGCATTTTCCGGTATCGGGCGCGTAAACGGCGCCATGTGTTGCACACATGAGATACAGACCGCTGGATTCGAAGAACTCGCCCTCGGCCCAGTCCAGTTCGATGGGGACATGGGCGCAGCGGTTCAGGTAGCCATAGACCACTCCGCCATAGCGCACCACGAAACCGGTGGTCTCGTCGCCATGCACCTGCACCGGGAAGCGCTTGCCCAGGCCGCCTTCGGCCAGATCGCCGGAGGCGCAGATGAGGATGTCGCCGGAAGCGTTCACGGGACCGTCCTCAGGCCTGCTCGTTGAGCCACTGGTGCAGCTCACGGATGGAGCGCGCCGAATACAGCGGCGAGAGCGTCTGCAACTGCTGTGGCGGATGCGCGCCGAACTCCACCGCCACGCCCGCGGCCCCGGCATTGATGGCCATCTGCAGGTCGTGGGTGGTGTCGCCGATCATCAGCGTGCGGTGCATGTCCTGGCCCAGCTCGCGGGTCAGCTCCTGCAACATGGCCGGATGCGGCTTGGAGAAGGTCTCGTCGGCGCAGCGGGTGGCGTCGAACATGGACAGCAGGCCGGTGGTGTTCATGGCCCGGTTCAGCCCGACCCGGCTCTTGCCGGTGGCCACTGCCAGGAAATAGCCCTGCTGCGACAGGTCGGTCAGCATTTCGGGCACGCCCTCGAAGAGCGTGAGGTCCTTGTCCTGGCCCAGGTAATGGTGGCGGTAACGCTCCACGATGCGCGGATAGTACTTGGGGTCGACATCGGGAATGGCGGCCTGCATCGCGTCCTGCAGGCCCAGGCCGATGACATAGGAGGCTGCGCTCTTGTCAGGAATCGGCAGGCCCAGGTCACGCGCTGCGGCCTGGATGCAGCGCACGATGGTGGACGTGCTGTCCATCAGGGTGCCATCCCAGTCGAAGACGATCAGGTCGAATTGCTTTCTTGCCATGTCTGATGCTCTTTCTGCGGGCATGTCCGCCGCCGGCTTGCCAGCGCGACAAGGCAGCAGCGAAACATGCGATTTTGTTAATGCCGGGCAGAAAGTATCATATCCCGGCCGACTACGTGCACTGTCCTTCAGTCCTCCGCGCCAGCCAGCATGTTGTAGGGCAGGAGATCGCCCTCGGCCCCACCTTCCAGGCTGCGCAGGAATTTTGCGCATTCATCGGGCAGGCCGGCCTTCAGGGTGACGGTCTGGCCGGTTTCCGGATGCAGGAAGCTGATGCGCCAGGCATGCAGGAACATGCGCTTGAAAGCAATACGCTTGCCATCGGCCTTCTGCAGCGCCTTGTTCAAGGGGAAGTCGCCATACTTGTCGTCGCCGACAATGGGAAAACCGCTGGCAGACAGGTGCACCCGGATCTGATGGGTGCGACCGGTCTTCAGTTCAGCTTCCAGCAGGGCAAATTCACCGAAGCGACGCAAGAGCGAGAACACCGTATGGGACGGCTGGCCATCGGCCTGCACCCGCACCCGGCGCTCGCCGTCGGGCGTGCTGTACTTGAACAGCGGCAACTTCACGTGCTGGCGGGCATTCTTCCAGTCGCCCTGGACCAGGGTCAGGTAGCGCTTGTCGGTCTGGCCCTCGCGCATCTGTTCATGCAGGTTGGTCAGCGCCGAACGCTTCTTGGCGATCAGCAGCACGCCCGAGGTGTCGCGGTCCAGCCGGTGCACCAGCTCCAGGAACTTGGCCTGAGGCCGTGCCGCCCGCAACTGCTCGATGACACCGTAGCTCACGCCGGACCCGCCATGCACGGCCACACCGGCCGGCTTGTCGATGACCAGCATGTGGCTGTCTTCCAGCAGGATGCGGAATTCCGCTCCCGGGACTACAGTTTCTTGCTTCTCTGCAACTCGTATTGGCGGCACACGCACGACATCGCCCTCGACCAGACGATAGGTCTGGTCGATACGGCCCTTGTTGACGCGCACCTCGCCCGAACGCAGGACACGATAGATATGGCTCTTGGGAACGCCTTTGCAAACCCGCAGCAGGAAATTGTCAATCCGCTGGCCCGCCTCTTCGTCGGAAATGGTCAGCAACTGCACCTGAGGGACGCTCTGCGAGGCTGTTGCGTTCCGGGAGGCCGGCGCCGCATCGGCGCTTTCAGAAGCCCCCCTAGAAAATCTCGCTAAGTCCTTCATTTTGAATATATAATCGATTGACGCCGATCAAAAAACGGCGTTAGTAGAATAAAAAAGGAACATTCTACACAAGAGGAGTCTTCGTCAGCCTCGCTCATTTGCAAAATTGACGAAGGGGGCCCCGAAAACCACGACGCGCGGCATCGCAGACGCAATAAAAGCGCTGCAACGGTTGACAATACAGCCGATCATGTCGCTTGCCTGGTCCACGTAAAGGCCTCGAAACGAGTACGCACCTTCCCTTTGCGAGTCCAGTTTGCACCGCAGTTGCAATCGGACAGCGCACTTGGAAGTGGAACAGATTTGTTTGGATCATCAGGATAAAAGTCTGGCAAGACTCGCATCCGGTGACCCGACCCAGGACAGCAGTGCACAGCCCCCCGGCGACCAGCAGCGCAAGCATGGCAGGCTCATCAGCCCGCCCCCTTGCAGCGCATCGCTCGGGCCATGCCGCAATTCGGGCCGGGCCATCGCGAAGCTTGCCGGTTGATGCAGTAGAACCCGATCGCCGTCGCCAACCTCACTATGTTACGTTTGGCTCCACAGACCAGCTTACCGTCCGCAGTTGCCTGCGCGACCGCCTATGGCGGAGCGCGCGGCGCGGATACGGTGCTGCCCGGCGTCCCGGTCCACTGCATCCGCGCCCCCTTGTGCTGGAGCGCCCGCTAAGGCGCACTCACACAATCAAGGCAATTCCCTCCCCAATCACTTCGTTCTCGCGTACATCCCCTGTACTTTTGGCCCGCTACCACATACGGACGGGCCATTTGAAGGATCTTCGGATCCCGGAGTGAAAACATGAAACGTATGTTGTTCAACGCAACGCAGCAGGAAGAACTGCGCGTAGCGATCGTTGACGGTCAGAAGCTGATCGACATCGACATCGAAACCACCGGACGCGAGCAGCGCAAGTCCAACATCTACAAGGGCGTGATCACCCGCATCGAGCCCTCGCTGGAAGCCTGCTTCGTCAACTACGGCGAGGAACGCCACGGCTTCCTGCCCTTCAAGGAAGTGGCCCGGTCCTACTTCAAGGAAGGCATCGACGTCCGTAACGCCAGCATCAAGGAAGCGCTGCGCGAAGGCCAGGAAATCATCGTCCAGGTCGAAAAGGAAGAGCGCGGCAACAAGGGCGCGGCCCTGACCTCCTTCATCTCGCTGGCTGGCCGCTACCTGGTCCTGATGCCCAACAACCCGCGTGGTGGTGGCGTCTCCCGCCGCGTCGAAGGCGAAGACCGCCAGGAACTGCGCGAAACCATGGACAAGCTGGACCTGCCCAACGGCATGTCCGTCATCGCCCGCACCGCCGGCATCGGCCGCAACGTCGATGAACTGCAGTGGGACCTGAACTACCTGATGCAACTGTGGCGCGCCATCGAAGGCGCCGGCCAGTCCGCCTCGGGCGCCTTCCTGATCTACCAGGAATCGTCACTGGTCATCCGCGCCATCCGCGACTACTTCCAGCCCGACATCGGCGAAATCCTGATCGACACCGACGACATCCACGACCAGGCCCAGCAGTTCATGGCCCACGTGATGCCGGACATGGTCCACCGCGTCAAGCGCTACCGCGACGACGTACCGCTGTTCTCCCGCTTCCAGATCGAACACCAGATCGAGACCGCCTACTCGCGTACGGTCCCGCTGCCGTCCGGCGGCGCCATCGTGATCGACCACACCGAAGCCCTGGTGTCGGTGGACGTGAACTCGGCGCGTGCCACCCGTGGCAGCGACATCGAGACCACCGCCTTCAACACCAACCTCGAAGCGGCTGATGAAGTGGCCCGCCAGTTGCGCCTGCGCGACCTGGGTGGCCTGATCGTGATCGACTTCATCGACATGGAGAATTCCAAGAACCAGCGCGAAGTCGAAGGTCGCCTGAAAGACGCCCTGCACCACGACCGTGCCCGCGTCCAGATGGGCAAGATCTCCCGCTTTGGCCTCATGGAACTGTCGCGCCAGCGCCTGCGTCCGTCGCTGTCCGAAGGCAGCCACGTGACCTGCCCGCGCTGCAACGGCACCGGCCACATCCGCGATACCGAATCCTCCGCCCTGCAGGTGCTGCGCATCATCCAGGAAGAGGCGATGAAGGAGAACTCGGCCGCCATCCATGTGCAGGCGCCGGTGGACGTCGCCGCCTTCCTGTTGAACGAGAAGCGCGGCGAAATCCTGAAGATCGAGACGCGTCATCGCGTCACGGTCATCATGATCCCCAACAAGCACCTGGAAACCCCGCACTACAAGATGGAACGGATCAAGCACGACGATCCGCGCCTGGACGACGCCCAAGCCAGCTACAACATGGCTGAGCAGGCCGATACCGACATCGGCTACAGCAAGCGCCAGAAGGAAGAAGTGCGTCCGCGCCAGGAAGCCGTGGTCAAGGGCATCACCCCCGACCAGCCGGCCCCCATCGTCGAACGCAAGGCCCCGGAACCGGTGGCTGCCCCCGTGCCGCCGCCGACCCTGGCACCGGAATCGGGCCTGCTGGGCAAGATCTTCGCCTTCTTCCGCAAGAAGCCCGTGGCCCCGGTGGAAGCACCGGCCCCGGTCGAAGCCAAGGCCCCTGCCAAGCGTGAAGGCGACCGCAATGGCCGTGGCGGCGACCGCAACGGTCGTGGCCGCAATCGCAATGATCGCAGCGACCGTGGTGATCGTGCCGAACGTGGCGAGCGCAACGCCAATGGCGAACAGCGCAATGCCCGTGGTGCCGCCGCCGTCGAGGCAAAGGCCGGTGAACTGGCCGATGCCAAGCAGGCGCGTCCCCCGCGTGGCCCGCGCGAGCCCAAGGAAGCGCGTGAACCACGCGAAGGCCGTGAGCCGCGTGAAGGTCGCGAGGGCCGTGAAGTCCAGGTCCGCGAAGGCCAGGAACCCAAGGAAGCCCGTCGCAACGAGCCCCGTGAGCCACGCGAACCGCGTGAAGGTCGCGAAGGTCGCGAAGGTCGTGACCCCCGCGAACCGCGTCAACCGCGTGAACCTCGCGCCCCCCGTGGCGACCGCAAGGAAGCCCGCACCGAGGAAGGTCTGCCGCTGGAAGCCGCTCTGGCAGCCGGCGCTGCAACCGCCGGCGTGGCCGTGGCCGCTGGTGCCGTAGCCCTGTCCAATGACGAGCAGGCTGCGCAACTGGATCTGGCGCAAGTTGAACGTGGCGAAGGTGGCGAAGGCGCCGAAGCCTCGGAAAACGCCGAAGGCGGCACCGAACCGCGCCGTCGTCGTCGTCGTGGCGGTCGCAACCGTCATCGTCGCGAACGTGACGAGAACGGCAACCTGATCGAAAACGCCGATGCCGATGCGGCCGAAGCTGGCGAAGCCGGTGAACGCAGTGAAAACGGCGAAGCCGTGACTGCCACAGCCCCTGCAGCCCCCGCAGCACCGGTGGAAATCGCCCAGGCCGCCGTGGCCCAGGCTTCCTTCGCAGCCTCGCCGGTTCCGGCGCAAGCTCCTGAAGCAGCCGACGTGTCCGCGCCTGCCGCCCTCCATACCGACGCCGTCGCCGTGGAAAGCGGCGTGAACTCGGTGGAAGCCGTGGCTGCCGCCGCTGCCGAAGCGACCGAAGCCGTGTTCTCGCAACAGCAGGCCATCGAACCGCCGGCGCCGTCCATCGACGCCAGCTTCGCCCCGGCACCGAGCTTTGAACCTGCCCCGGCGCCAGTGCAAGCCCCTGTCGCCGCCCCGGCGGCATCGGAAGCACCGGTCCAGGTCGAGGTCGTGCAGCAAGCCGCGCCGGCAGCCAGCCTGCCGCAGCAGATCAGCCTGCTGGATGCGGTCGAAACCAATCCGGCCCCGGCCCCTGCTGCGGTCGCACCTGCCGCTCCTGTCGAAGTGGCGGCCCCTGTTGCTGCTGCAACTGCGGCACCTGCCGCACATGCCGGCAATGGCGCCCAGCCGGAGTCGCTGCAGCAGATGCTGTCGCAAGCCGGTCTGACGCTGGCCACGACCGATCCGGTCAAGCTGCGTGCAGCGCAGGAAGCGGCCGCCGCCTTCGTGCCGGCACCGCGTGTACCGCGCGAGCGCAAGCCGCTGCCGCCGCAGTCCAGCGAACCGCTGGTCCAGGTGGAAACGCGTCGCTGATCGCCAGGGTGCAAGCGCACCGGTGATCACCAGGAAAAAGGGAGCTTCGGCTCCCTTTTTTCTTGTCCGCGCTGTTGTCCGCGCTGTTGCCTGCACGCCGGCCTGCACGCCGGCCTGCTGTTTTCGCCAATTTTCCAGGCCAGTCTGTCGCGCCAGCCCGGCCACTATCGCTCTCGCGCCCTCTTGTCATCCGCCGCTTGTCCCCTATCTGGTGACAGTTGGCCCGCCCTGGCAGCGATACAGTGCCGGCCGCGCAGCGCTGCGGCCCAGCTGCGGATATCCCAAGTCCAGATCCGGCGCGGCATTGCGCGCAATACCTGCACTTGCGGCATACTGAATATGCATGAACCGACCGCAACGTCGCAGCTCCAGCCGTGCTATCTTTACACACCCATTTTTGCCAGCCCGTATGAACAAGCGCGTCATTCCCATCCTCGATCACCGGCAAGCGCCGTCGGCCAGTACGGCAGGCGTGATTGCGCCCGTGGCGATGGTGCCGACCGGCTGGCTGACCGATTCCCTGGGCCGCCCCCTGCACGACCTGCGCATCTCGGTCACCGACCGCTGCAATTTCCGCTGCGTCTACTGCATGCCCAAGGATGTCTTCGACAAGCAATACCAGTTCCTGCCGCACTCCGACCTGCTGACCTTCGAAGAGCTGACCCGCGTGGCCGCCCAGTTCGTGGCGCATGGCGTGCGCAAGATCCGCCTTACCGGCGGCGAACCGCTGCTGCGCAAGAACATCGAGACCCTGATCGCCATGCTGGCCGCCTTGCGCACGCCCGATGGCGAGCCGGTGGATCTCACCCTGACCACCAATGGCACCCTTCTCAAGCAGAAGGCGCAGGCGCTCAAGGCCGCCGGCCTGCGGCGCGTGACGGTCTCGCTGGATTCGCTGGATGACGAGAGCTTCCGCCGCATGAACGATGTCGACTTCCCGGTGGCACGCGTGCTGGAAGGCATTGATGCCGCCCACGCCGCCGGCCTGGGTCCGGTCAAGATCAACATGGTGGTCAAGAAAGGCGTCAACGACGACCAGATCCTTCCTATGGCGCGCCACTTCAAGGGGACGCCGGCCATCCTGCGCTTCATCGAATACATGGACGTGGGCAGCTCCAACGGCTGGCGCATGGACGAGGTACTGCCCTCCAGCGAAGTGGTGCGGCGCATCTCGGCCGAGATGCCGCTCCAGGTGGCCGACCCCAACTACACCGGCGAGACCGCCGAGCGCTGGCGCTATGTCGATGGCGGCGGCGAGATCGGTGTCATCTCCAGCGTGACCCAGGCCTTCTGCCAGGATTGCTCGCGCGCCCGGCTCTCTACCGAGGGCAAGGTCTACACCTGCCTGTTCGCCAGCGAAGGCCACGATCTGCGCAGCCTCCTGCGCAATGGAGCCAGCGACGCCGAGATGGCCGGCGCCATCGCCGCATTGTGGGGCCAACGGGGCGACCGCTATTCCGAATTGCGCAGCGCCATGCAAGCCGCACCGGCACGCAAGGTCGAGATGTCCTATATCGGCGGCTAGACATTCAGTTCCGCCTCCCGCCGCCCTGCCCCCAGTCCTCACCCGCCATGGCCTCCTCCACCGCCAACACCCTGAGCGCCAGCCACATCACCGGCCTGGTGCTGGCCGGCGGACGCGGCACGCGCATGGGCGGGGTGGACAAGGGCCTGCAACCGCTGCATGGCAAGCCCCTGGTCCAGCACGTGCTGGAGCGGCTGGCGCCGCAGGTCGGCACCCTGGCCGTCAATGCCAACCGCTCGCAACTGCACTACGCCAGCTTCGGCTATCCGGTCTGGAGCGATCTGCAAGCCGGCTTCCCCGGCCCGCTGGCGGGCCTGCAGAGTGGTCTGGCCCACTGCACCACCCCCTGGCTGGCCTGCGCCCCCTGCGATGCACCGCTGATCCCCTATGACCTGATGGCGCACCTGGCCGATGCCATTGCCGAGGCCGGCGCCGAAGCCGCCATCGCCGTCACCACCGGCGCGCAGGGCCGGCAACGCCATCCGGTCTGCGCCCTGCTCTCCAGGAGCACCCGCGACGCCCTGGACGCCTTCCTGGCCACGGGTGAACGCAAGATGGACCGCTGGTTCGCCACCCTCCATTGCGTGGAAGTGGAATTCCCCGAAGAACACGCCTTCAGCAACATCAACACCGCGCCAGAGTTGCAACGGCTCGAAGAAGAACAATGACCCATCCTTCCCTGAACGACATCGTCAGCTGCATCAGCGGCTATGACCCCCACGCCATGACCGTGGCCCGTGCCCAGGCCGTGATCCAGGACTTCATCACCCCCATCGAGACGGTGGAAAAGCTGGCCATCCGCAGCGCGCTCTCGCGGGTGCTGGCACAGGACATCATCTCCCGCATTGATGTGCCGGCCCACGACAACTCGGCCATGGATGGCTACGCCCTGCGCGGCGAAGACATCGCCGACGGCCAGGCGCAGCGCCTGCAGATCGTCGGCGCGGTCCATGCCGGCCAGCGCTTCGAGGGCAGCGTGCAACGCGGCCAGTGCGTGCGCATCATGACCGGCGCTCCCATGCCGGCCGGATGCGACACCGTCATCCCGCAGGAACTGACCACCGACGCCGACGACCAGGGCGTAACCCTGCCGGCCGGGCGCGTACGACCCGGTGACAACCGCCGCCTGCGCGGTGAAGACCTGATGCAAGGCAGCGTGGCGCTGCCGCGCGGGCGCATCCTGCGGCCCTCCGACATCGGCCTGCTGGCCTCGCTGGGCATCGCCGAGGTTCCGGTGCAGCGCCGCCTGCGCGTGGCCTTCTTCTCCACCGGCGACGAACTGCGCTCGGTGGGTGAGCCGCTGGACGCAGGCTGCGTCTATGACTCCAACCGCTACACCCTGCACGGCATGCTGACCCGCCTGGGTTGCGAGGTGCTGGACATGGGCGTGGTGCCGGACGATCCGGTGGCGCTGGAGGCAGCCTTTCGCAGTGCCTGTGAAGAGGCCGACGCCGTCATCACCTCCGGTGGCGTGTCGGTGGGTGCCGCCGACTACACCAAGCAGATCATGGCCAGCCTGGGTGAAATGACGTTCTGGAAGATCGCCATGCGTCCCGGCCGGCCACTGGCCTTTGGCCGCATCAGCTCGCGTGGGCGCGATGCCTACCTGTTCGGCCTGCCCGGCAACCCGGTGGCGGTGACCGTCAGTTTTTCCTTCTTCGTGCGCGACGCCCTGCTGCGGCTGGCCGGTGCCGAGTCCCGGCCCTTGCCACGCCTGCGGGTGACGACCGCCACGCCCATCCGCAAGAAAGCCGGTCGCACCGAATACCAGCGCGGCATCCTGGCACCCGACGCCGATGGCCGCTGGAGCGTGCGCCTGACCGGCATGCAGGGCTCGGGCATCCTGCGCTCGATGTCGGACGCCAACTGCATCCTCGAACTGGAGCATGAGCGCGGCGACGTGGCTGCCGGCGAAGAAGTCTCGGTGGTGCTGTTCGACGGGCTGGTCTGAAGCCGCCCCGGCATGAAAAAGCGCGGTCTAGGCCGTAATGCCGTTCAGTTAAGCTTGTTACCAGCTCGAAAGCTCGCTCAGACTTTGTTTGCACCACCGCTGACCGTTCGTCCTGAGTAGCGGCGTAGCCGCGTATCGAAGGCGCGCCACAAGCTGAGCAGCGCCCCTTCGACAGGCTCAGGACAGGCTTCGATACGGCCCTAAAGGGCCTACTCAGTCCGAACGGTTTCAGATGGCTTGAAGAGAACCAAGCAAAATCGCCGCGCCAAAGTCATCTGGCGCGGCGATTTTTTCTTAACTGAACGGCATTACGGCCTTGGCAGCGCTTTTTCGTTTTCTGGCCGAAGCATCAGCCGCTCAGACCGCCTCGTCCGTATCGCCCAGGTCCAGCTCTGCCGTCCCCAGCAGCTTCTGCGCACTTTCCGCCGGCAGCGCCTCCACCGACTTGAGCTTGCGGTTCATCTGGCGCGTACGGGTCTCGGCCTGATCGATATTGCGGGCAGCGCGTTCCAGCGCCGCCTTGGTCGAGGCCAGCACTTCGCCGAACTTGCCGAACTCGGTCTTGACCGCGCCCAGCACCTGCCACACTTCGGAGGACCGCTTCTCCAGCGCCAGCGTGCGGAAGCCCATCTGCAAGCTGTTCAACAGCGCCGACAGCGTCGACGGCCCGGCGATGGTCACCCGGCAAGTACGCTGCAGATCGTCGGACAGGCCCGGTCGGCGCATCACCTCGGCATACAGGCCTTCGGTGGGCAGGAACAGGATCGCGAAATCGGTCGTCAGCGGGGGCGAGAGGTATTTCTCGGCGATGGTCTTGGCCTCGTTGCGCACGGCGCGCTCCAGCTCCTTGCCGGCGCTGGCCACGCCATCGGCGTCGGCACGCTCGGCCGCATCGACCAGGCGTTCGTACTGTTCCTTGGGGAATTTGGCGTCGATGGGCATCCACACCGGCTCGCCCTCTTCCTTCGCTCCCGGCAGGCGGATGGCGAATTCCACGCGCTCGCCGGTGCCGCGCACGGTCTCGACGTTCTTGGCGTACTGCTCGGGCGTGAGCATCTGTTCCAGCAGGATTTCCAGCTGCACTTCACCCCAGGTGCCACGGGTCTTGACGTTGGTCAGAACGCGCTTGAGATCGCCCACACCGGTGGCCAGCTGCTGCATCTCGCCCAGGCCCTGATGCACCTTGTCCAGGCGGTCCGAGACCAGCTTGAAGGATTCACCCAGGCGCTGCTCCAGCGTAGCGTGCAGCTTCTCGTCCACGGTCTTGCGCATCTCTTCCAGCTTGAGCGCGTTGTCGTTCTGCAGATCCTTGATGCGGGCTTCCAGCGTGGCCCGCACTTCGCCCATGCGTTGGGCATTGGATTCGGTCAGTGCCGACAGTTGCTGGTTCAGGGTATCGCCGAAGCGCTTGAGCGAAACCGCCTGCTCTTCGCGGTTGACCTGTGCCTGCAGCGTCATGGACTGGCGCATGCTGTCCAGTTGCTGGGCGTTGGTTTCGTTCAGTTTCACCAGTTGCCGTGCGAAGCCGTCGATCTGCTGGTTCTGCAGGCCGGCCACGCTGGACATCTGCGTGGCCAGCGTCTGCTGCAACTGGGCGAAGTTGCTGCCCAGCTCCTGGCGCGTGCTCTGGGCGCTGGCCTGGACCTGACTGCGCAACTCGCGCTCGATGCGCTCGCCGGTGTCCTGCTGGTGGCGTTGCAGCTCCTGCTGCAGTTGCAGCAGCATGTCCTCGATGGCAGCCCCCGGGTCGTCGCGCGAGCCGCCACGCAGCAGCACCAGTACCTGCAAGACGATGCCGACCACCACCAGGCCGGCCAGGATCATTTCGAATGTGTTCATGGGGGGCTTACTCGGGCTTGTTGCGCATCCAGTCGGCGGTCTGATAGAGCGCCGTCAGCAGGCGTTTCATCAGCTCGTCGGGCAGGCCCACGTCCTGCATGGCCCAGGTCATGCAGCGCAGCCACTGATCGCGCTCGGAGATGCCGATGGGGAAAGGCAGGTGACGTGCGCGCAGGCGCGGATGGCCGAACTTTTCCATGTACAGGCTGGGACCGCCGGTCCAGCCGGAGAGGAACATGTAGGTCTTCTCGCGCGAGCCCTCCAGCGAAGGCGGATGCAGCGCGCGAATGCCGGCGAACTCCGGCTCCAGGTCCATCAGGTCGTAGAAACGGTCGACCATCTCGCGCAGTTTTTCAGCGCCGCCGATGAGTTCGAACGTGGTGGGTTGGTTGGGATCTTCGATTTGCATAAGACCGCCATGATACCGCAGCCGCCCTGCCATCGTCGGGCCGGCCGGCTGCGATCTGCAGGGCGTTTGACCTGCCTCGGCTCAGGCTTCGCGCAAGGTCTGCAGGGGCGGACGACGCAGCACGTGACGCAGTCCTGCCCAGCCGCCCAGCGCCGAGCAGGCAGCGCCCAAGCCCATGCCGGCCACCCACACCAGCGGGCTGAAGCTCCAGTCGAAATTGAAGACATAATGCGCCAGCGCCCAGCCGATGCCGGCCGCACCGCTGGCCGCCAGCAATCCCGCCAGCGAACCCACCAGCAGCACTTCGATGCGCTGCGCCCGCGACAGCTCCTGGCGCGTGGCGCCCAGGGCACGCAACAGGCCGGCCTCGCGCACCCGCTCGTCCTGCGAACCGGCCAGGGCCGCATACAGCACCAGCACGCCCGAGCAGAGCGTAAAGAGGAACAGGAACTCCACCGCCGAAATCACCTGCCCCACCACCTCCTGGATCTGGCGCAGCACGCTGCCGATATCGACCACGGTGAGATTGGGGAAGTCGCGGGTCAGACGATTGCCCAGGGCTTCCTGCTGCGGATCCAGATGCACCGCCGTGATCCAGCTCTGCGGGGTATCGCGCATCAGGGTCGGGTTCAGGATCACGAAGAAATTGACCCGCAAGGAACCCCACTCCAGCTTGCGCAGGCTGGTCACCGGCGCCTCCACCAACTGGCCGGCGATGTCGAATTGCAGGCGATCACCCAACTGGATGCCCAGGGTCTGCGCCAGGCCGCGCTCCACCGAGGCTTCCGGCTGGCGATCGTCGTACCAGCGGCCGGCGACGATGCCGTTGCCGGGCGGGATCTCGGCCATGGTGGAGAGGTTGAATTCACGATCGACCAGGCGCTTGGCGCGATCTTCCTGGTAATCCGCCGGGTTGACCGGGCGTCCGTTGATCTGCACCAGGCGGCCGCGGATCATCGGATACAGGGCGGCATCCTTCACCCCGCCCTGCTGCAGCACCTGCTGCACCGCCTGGCGCTGGTCGGGCTGGATATTGATGATGAAACGATTGGGCGCATCCGCCGGGGTGGCCTGGCGCCAGGCACCTACCAGGTCGCCACGGATGACGGTCAGCAGCAGCAGCGCCATCAGGCCCAGCCCGAGCGCCACCACCTGCATCACGGCGGCTGCCGGTCGACGCTGCAGGCCATCGATGGCAAAGCGCCAGCTCTGGCGATCCACCAGGCCGCGCATGGAGCGCAACGCCCGCAGGCACAGCCAGGCCACCAGCGCGAACAGGCCGAAGCCGCCGAGGAAGCCGGCAATGGTCAGCAAGCCCAGCTTGAGGTCGCCGGCCTGCCACAGCAGCAAGCCCGAAAACACCAGCGTCCCCAACACATAGGTGAGCACCGTCATCGCCTGCGGTGCGCCCTGGTCGCGCCGGATCACCCGGTTATGCGGCACATTGCGCAACTGCAGGATGGGTGGCAGCGCAAAGCCGACCAGCAACAGCAGGCCGGTGGCCACGCCCTGCACCGCCGGCGCCCAGCCCGGCGCCGGCAAGGCGGTCGGCATGAAGCTGCCCAGCCACTGCAGCAGCGCAAAATGCGCGGCAAAGCCGACCAGCATGCCAATCACGCTGGCGGCCAGGCCGATGACGATGAATTCGGTCAGGTACAGCCGCGTCACCTGCGCCTGGGTCATGCCGAAACAACGCAGCATGGCGCAGGCATCCAGATGGCGCAGCATGAAGCGGCGTGCCGCCATGGCCACCGCCAGCGCCGCCAGCATGGCCGAGAGCAGGCCCACCAGCGAGAGGAACTGTTCGGCCCGGTCCAGCGTGGCGCGCATCTCGGGACGACCGTTTTCCAATGACTCCAGGCGCACGCCGCGCAGCTTGTCGGCGTCGATCTGGCGCTCGATCTGCTTCTGGTAGCGCTGGACCTCCCCGGCCGGGCCGGCGATCAGCAGCCGGTAGGTCACCCGTGAGCCGAGCTGCACCAGATGGGTGGCGGCCAGATCGGCTTCGCCCAGCATCACGCGGGGGGCGAAGTTGACGAAGGCGCTGCCGCGGTCCGGTTCCACCGAGATGATGGCGGCGATCTTCAGGGGCAAGTCGCCCAGCTTGATGGTATCGCCCAGCTTCACGTCCAGTTGCGACAGGATCTGCGGGTCCACCCACACCGTCCCCGGCTGTGGAATGCCTTCGGCCGGCCGGTCGCTGCCATCGGCGGCGCGCAGCCTGAGCTGGCCGCGCAGCGGATAGCCCGGCGTGACGGCCTTGATGGAAGAGAGGACCGAACGTGCCGCATCGCCCTCGCCCGCCAGCGCCATGCTGGGAAAGACCTGGGTCTGGGCCTGCAACAGCCCCTGCTGGCCGGCCTGTTGCACCCATTGCGGCGGCAAGGGCTGGTCGGCCGCCACCAGCAGGTCGGCCCCCAGCAACTGGTGTGCGTCACGGGCCATGCCGGCGCGCATGCGGTCGACGAAAAAACCCACCGACGACAGGGCCGCCACCGCCACGATCAGGGCGATCAGCAGGAAGCGGAGTTCACCGGTACGCCAGTCGCGCAGGGTCATGCGCAATGCTTGTTGGAACATTCAGTCGCCAGGAATAAAAAAAGAAAGAAGAAAGGAAGAAGAAAATGCGCAGGCCATACCTGCACCATAGCGGGAATACCGATTCCACGCCGCCTGCAGGCTCAACGCAACCAGAGCGCCACCAGCCCCACGGCCAGCAGCACGCAACCGGCGGTCAACATGCGCAGGCGCGAGCGCATGCGGTCCATGGTGGCGACCAGTTGCGCATTCTGCTCGGCCAGGGTGTTGATCAACTGGCTGGCTTCCAGCTGTTCGGCCTCCAGCTGCCGGATGCGCTGGGCGAACAGTTCGGCATCGCTGGCCGCCGGCATGGCCTCCTGCGCCTCCACCGCCGACTTGGCCTTGCGGGTGCGCGACCACAGGTCACGTGCGCCCTTGACGATGCCCGGGGTGGCCTGGACCACATCGCCCCAGGGAATCAACTTGATGGCAGACAACCAGCTCAATCCCATGTGTTTCTCCTTTGTCGGCAGGGTCGGATACGGCTTGTTGCAATTTCGTTGCACATCTGGGAGAACCGTGACCCCGCACTGTCTTCTAAGACAGGCAAAATGCAATTCTATCCCGAGCATCCGGTAACCATGACGGAGTTTCCTGACGATGAAAGCCCCCCTGCCCCTGCTGGGCGCCCTGCTGTTCCTGTGCGCCGGCGCCAGCTACGCCGCCGATTGCAGCAAGGCCGCCACCCAGGCCGAAATGAATGCCTGCGCCTCGCAGACCCTGACCCAGAACGACAGCGACCTCAATGCCACCTATCTGGCCTACCGCGAGAAGCTGAACAAGGCCCAGCAGAACCAGCTGCGCGAAGTGCAACTGGCCTGGCTGAAATACCGCGACCTGTCCTGCCGGTTCGAGAGCTCCGCCAGCGCCGGTGGCTCGGCGGCCCCGCTGGCCCTGCAGACCTGCCTGGCCGACAAGACCCGGCAGCGCGCCGATGAGCTCAAGGCCCTGGCCGGCTGCCAGGAGGGTGACCTGAACTGCGTACGCTAGGCAGTCGCAAACTTTCATGCTGTAATGCTCCCGTCTGAATTTTCAGACAGACGAATCCACACTGCCCAGGGAGTATTCAATGAAAAAATTGCTCATCGCCATCACCTCTTTCGCACTGGCCGCCCCGCTGCTGGTGGCAAGTCCCGCCATGGCGGAAAACGCCCAGCAGAACAAGATGAAGCAATGTAATGCGGACGCCACCGCTGCCGGCAAGAAAGGTGACGACCGCAAGGCCTTCATGTCGTCCTGCCTGAAGAAGGAACAGCCCAAGCCGGCCACCCAGCAGGACAAGATGAAGCAGTGCAACGCCGACGCCGCCGGCAAGAAGGGCGACGAGCGCAAGGCCTTCATGTCGTCGTGTTTGAAAAAGGACAAATGAAGCTGAAGTGAAGGAAAAGGCAAGCGCAGGCCATTCCATCGGCCTCACCGGCCTGCCCGGATGAAAAAAACCCGCAAGTTTGCGACTTGCGGGTTTTTTGTTGGGCGCGTGGTCCTGCGCGTACTTCAGTGCTGGGTGCGCTTGAAGAAGAACAGTCCCGCGCCCACCAGCATCAGCACGCCACCGAAGAAACGGTTCTGCGCCTTGATCGCCTTCTGGCTGCGGAAGAAGCGCTGCAGGCGGCTGGCCGCGAACGCGTAGCCATGCATCACCACCAGGTCCACCACCACCATGGTCACCGCCAGCACCAGCAGTTGCAGCCACAGCGGACGCTGGTGGTCGATGAATTGCGGCAGCACGGCCACCATGAAGACGATGCCCTTGGGATTGGTGGCATTGGTCAGGAAACCGGTCATGCAACGCTGCCACCAGAGCTGGCCACGATTGGCACGGGCGGCGGCATTGGCCGCGTCCAGCGCTTCGCCCTGCTGCTCGGTCGGCACCGGCGCGCGCCATTGCGAAAAACCAAGATAGATCAGATACAGCGCACCGGCCACCTTGATGACGTTGAAGGCGGTTTCGGAGGCCACCAGCAGCGAACCGACGCCAGCCCCGGCGATGACCAGGATCACCACCAGCGCGATCTCCAGCCCGAGGATGGTGGCGCTGGTGCGGCGCACGCCGTAATTGAGACCGTGGCTCATGGACAGGACCGCGCCCGAACCGGGCGAGATGGCGATGACGCATGCAGCGGCGAAGAAAGTGAACCAGGTCTGGTAGTCCATGAGGCGCTCGGTGAGGCAAAAAGTGAAGATGCTCATTATAAGCAAAGCCGCAACGATTGCTTACAAATCCACGATGAATTGAAACACTTTGACGTCGTCCTGCACGTCGGCGGCTCGTTATAGGAAGCAAGGCGCAAGGAAATGATGAAGCGATTACGCAAAATCAAGCGCCGAGCGTAACAACCACTTTCTAAAGGAAATTGCCATGAAAACCCAATCCGTCATCGTCGCTTCCCTGCTGACCGCGCTGGCCCTGCCGGTGTTTGCCCAGACCGGCGCCACCGCACCTGCCACTGCCGCGCCAGCCGCGACCACGGCCGCACCGGCCAAGGCGGAAGCAGGCAAGACCGAGGCGACGAGCAAGGCCAAGGCCAAGACCAAGTCCGAACATCACGCCAAGCACAAGAAGGCCGAAAAGAAGGCCGCCGGCAGCGAAGCCAAGCCCGCAGCCGAGGCTGCACCGGCCGCCGCACCAGCTGCTGCCAAGACCAAGTAATCCTGCAGTACACCGTACGACCGAACACTGACACACCCCATCCGAACCGATTTTCGTCTCCTTGAAAGGACACCATCATGAACACCAAGACCATCATCGTTGCCTCCCTGTTGTCGGCCCTGACCCTGCCCGTGTTCGCCCAGACCGGCGCCGCAGCAGCACCGGCCGCCGCCCCGGCCAAGACCGAAGCCGCCAAGACCGAGGCTGCGCCCAAGGCCAAGCATCACGTCAAGCACAAGAAGTCGGAGAAGAAGGCCGAAGCCAAGACTGACAAGAAGGAAGCCACCGGCGAGCAAGCAAAGCCGGCCACCGACGGCGCCAAGAAATAAGCCGTCCGCAAGGAGCAGGACCGGGCGCGGTTGATCTTCAGCCACGCCCGCCATGTCAGGGATGACAGGGATGCCGCACCCTCGCCAAAGGCCAGGGTGCGGTATTTTTTTATATTGTTTAGATCATTGGAGCCAAGGATTCAGTCAGGCTGCCAGCGCAAGGCGATACGTTCGCCCTGCGTGACGAAACGACTGCAGTCCATGCCGATGCCGGCGGCCAGGAGCAAGGTGTCACCGGCCCACACCAGTGGCAGGTAAGGTCGCTCCCAGGCAGGCACATCGGCGCTCTGGTATTGCTGCTTGAGGCTGCGCGCCGGCCGGTTGTGTGCCAGCCTGACACGCTCGCCACCGCTGCGACCGCAGATCAGCAGGGATTGCGACTGCAGCCAGGCCGGATCGAAGCCGCCCCGGCCATCGGCGTCAACCTCGGCACCTGAAACAGGCTCGAAATGCAGCGTGCCGTAGAAGGCCGGCACATGCACCTGGGCCTGGCCTTGCCAGCGCAATTGCAGGGATTCGCCCTCTTCCGGCGGCCTGCGGCGCGGGGCCAGGAAGACGCGGTCGCGATAGCGATGCACCTCGCCATCGGGATGCGAGACGCACAGTTGCGCCTCGACGTCGGCCTGCAGCAGTTGACTGCGCATCTCCTGCATCCAGGCCGCCGAGGGCATGCGCATGCCGCGCAGCGCAAACCAGTGGCGCATCAGATTGAGGAAGCGCTGCTCGCTCAACTGGCGCAGCGCCGGCATGCGCAGGTGATCGTCCTGCCGACATTGCTCCAGGTCCGCCTGAGCCACTTCACGCAGCAATTCCTGCGCGCCCTGGGCATGGCCCGCAGCACGCGCCAGTCGCTGCTGATAGCCGGGAAAGACCTGCCCCAGCGCCGGCATGACCTGATGACGCAAGGCATTGCGGGCGTAGCGCGGATCACGGTTGGATTCATCCTCGATCCAGGTCAGCGACAGCGCCTGAGCGACGCTCTCCAGCTGCACCCGCGTCACGCCCAGCAACGGCCGCGCCATCTGGGTATCCGCATCGCCCAGCAAGGCTGGCGCAGCATTGCAGCGATCCATGCCGGACAGACCGGCCAGGCCGCTGCCGCGCAGCAGTTGCAGCAGCACGGTTTCGGCCTGGTCGTCGAGGTGATGCGCGGTCAGCAGCAGGCGCGCGCCCTGCTGGCGACACAGGCGCCCCAGCGCGGCATAGCGCGCCAGGCGCGCCGCTTCTTCCACGCCGCTGTCGGCGACCTGCTGCAGTTGTACCCGTTCGGCCTGGAAGGCCAGACCGCGCGCGTCGCAAAAGCCCTGTGCGTGCGCCAGCCAGGCGTCCGCATGAGGGCTGAGCCCATGATGGACGTGCAAGGCCACCAGCCTGCCACCCGCCTCCTGCGCCCAATGCGCGGCCACCTGCAGCAGCACGGTGGAATCCAGCCCTGCGCTGTAGGCCACGGCCAGGGTGTCGCGACGGGCGTCGAAGCCGGCCAGCGCCAGCGTGGCCTGCAGGGCCTGCATCAGGCTGACCAGGGTCTTGTCGTGGGAGGCGGAAAGATGATCGGACATGGGAAACGCGGCGGCTGAAAAGACAAACGCCAGCGAAGCAATCGCTGGCGCCTGAACGTGGGAAGCGGAAACGGTGGGGAAATTATTCCGCCGAATTCAATTCCTTGAACTTGCCGTAGGCCATCAGCTTTTCGTGACGGGCGGCCAGCAGGTCCTTGGTCTTCATGCCCTGGAACTGGCGCAGGGAATCCGACAGGGCACGCTTGAGCAGGCCGGCCATCTGCTTGGGGTCGCGATGGGCGCCGCCCAGCGGTTCGTTGACGATCTTGTCGATCAGGCCGATGGCCTTGAGGCGATGGGCGGTCAGGCCCAGTGCCTCGGCGGCGTCGGCAGCGCGGTCGGCGGTCTTCCACAGGATGGAAGCGCAGCCTTCCGGCGAGATCACCGAATAGGTCGCATATTGCAGCATCAGCACCTGGTCGCCCACGGCGATGGCCAGCGCACCGCCGGAACCACCTTCACCGATGATGGTGGCGATCAGCGGCACCTTCAGCTCGGCCATGACATACAGGTTGTGGCCGATGGCTTCGGACTGGCCGCGCTCTTCGGCATCGATGCCGGGGAAGGCACCGGGGGTATCAACGAAGGTAAAGATGGGCAGGCCGAACTTCTCGGCGACCTTCATCAGGCGCATGGCCTTGCGATAGCCTTCGGGCTTGGGCATGCCGAAGTTGCGCATGGCGCGTTCCTTGGTGTCGCGCCCCTTCTGGTGGCCGATCACCATGCAGGCCTGGCCATTGAAACGGGCCAGACCGCCGACGATGGACTGGTCGTCGGCGAAGGTGCGGTCGCCGTGCAGTTCGTGGAAGTCGGTGAAGATTTCGCGCACGTAGTCCATGGTGTAGGGACGTTGCGGATGACGCGCGATCTGGGACACCTGCCAGGGGGTCAGCTTGGCGTAGATGTCCTTGGTCAGTTGCTGGCTTTTCTTGACCAGGCGTTCGATCTCTTCGGAGATGTCGACGGCCGAGTCGTCCTGCACAAAACGCAACTCTTCGATCTTGGCATCCAGCTCGGCGATGGCCTGCTCGAAGCCCAGAAAAGTCGTTGTCGATTTACTCATTGTGTTCCTTTTCAACAAGTCCGATCATCGGCGGGAGGCCGCCCCGGTGCGGGTTGCGGCGCGATGGTCCCGGATGGATCGGTTTGCCTTAAATCTTGAGAGGAGCGGAGTATACACCAGAGGCCTCCGCGCCCTCTTCCCCTTGGATCAATAATCGGATGGCAGCGGATCCAGGCTGCGCCACAGATACCAGGTGGCCACGGTGCGCCACGGTTCCCAGTTCGCGGCGACTTCGCGCGCATCGCTGCGCGAGACAGGCTCGCCCGAGAAATAACTGACGCTGATGCCCTTGAGCAATCCCAGGTCATCCAGCGGCAGCACGTTCGGGCGCAGCAGATTAAATATCAAAAACATCTCGGCTGTCCAGCGGCCAATCCCGCGGATCTGGATCATCTCGGCAATGACGGCTTCGTCTTCCATCTCCGCCCATTTGTCGGGATGTACCGTCTTGGCCTTGAAGTGGGCCGCCAGATCGAGAATATATTCGGCCTTGCGCTTGGACAGGCCGCAGGCAGCGAGCGCCTCGGGGCCGGTACGGATCACCTGACCCGGCGTGCAGCGCGGGCAGGCTTCCAGGAAGCGCTGCCAGACCGCATTGGCGGCCTTGGTCGAAATCTGCTGGCCGATCACCGAACGTGCCAGCGTGGTGAAGGCATCGCCCCGCACTGTCAATTGCAGGTCCCCGAACTGCGGGATGAGCTTGCGCATGATGCGATCACGCTTCATCAGCTCGGCCTTGGCCTCTTCCCAGTAGGCCGGGACGATCAGGCTGGGATCGAGCTCGCTGGCTTTTCGGTTGGTATTCAAATCAAGCTCTCCGCCATTCGGTCAGGCCGCCCGGTTTGTCTTCCAGAATGATGCCGGCGTCGGTCAGCTCGGCACGGATGCGGTCGGCTTCGGCAAAGTTCTTGCCGGCCTTGGCCGCCTTGCGGGCGTCGATCAGGGCTGCGATGGCCGCTTCGTCCAGGCCACCGGCGGCGCTGACACCGCCCTTGAGGTATTCGCCCGGCGCGCGTTGCAGCAGGCCCAGGATGCCGGCCAGCGCCTTCAACTGGCGCGCCTGTGCCGGCGAGCGGCTGCGATTGACCTCGTTGGCCAGCTCGAACAGCACCGAGATCGCCACCGGGGTGTTGAAGTCGTCGTTGAGGGCATCGGCGAAGCGCTGGGCGTGGGCTTCGTCGGCGACCAGGCCGCCGGCCTCGGGGGGCACATCCTTCAAGGCGGTATACAGACGGGTCAAGGCCTGGCGGGCGTCATCCAGATGCGCATCCGAATAATTGAGCGGGCTGCGATAGTGCGCGCGCAGGATGAAGAAGCGCAGCACTTCCGGGTCGTATTGCTTCAGGACGTCACGGATGGTGAAGAAATTGCCGAGCGACTTCGACATCTTTTCGTTGTCGATGCGCACGAAGCCGTTGTGCATCCAGTAATTGACGAAGGTGTGCTGGTGCGCGCCTTCGGACTGGGCGATTTCATTTTCGTGGTGGGGGAACTGCAGGTCCTGACCGCCGCCGTGGATGTCGAAATGGTCGCCCAGCAGGTCGCTGGACATGGCCGAGCACTCGATGTGCCAGCCCGGACGGCCGCAGCCCCAGGGCGAATCCCACTTGGCCTCGTCGGGCTCGGTCGGCTTGGCCGCCTTCCAGAGGACGAAGTCCAGCGGGTCACGCTTGCCGGTGTTGACATCGACGCGCTCGCCGGCGCGCAGATCGTCCAGCGACTTGCCGGAGAGCTTGCCGTAGCCGGGGAAGTCGCGCACCGAGTAATTGACGTCGCCATCGCTGGCCTTGTAGGCCAGGCCGTTCTTTTCCAGCTTGCCGATCAGGTCCAGCATCTGTGGCACGTACTGGGTGGCGCGCGGCTCGTGATCGGGGCGCTGTACGCCCAGGGCACCGGCATCCTCGTTCATGGCGTCGATGAAGCGATGGGTCAGCTGGCTGATGGTCTCGCCGTTTTCCAGGGCGCGCTTGATGATCTTGTCATCGATGTCGGTGATGTTGCGCACATAGGTCACGTCGTAACCGGAGGCGCGCAGCCAGCGCTGCACCATGTCGAACACCACCAGCACTCGTGCATGGCCGATATGGCAATAGTCATAGACGGTCATGCCGCACACGTACAAGCGCACCTTGCCGGGTTCGATCGGGGAAAAGGTCTGCTTATCACGCGCTAGCGTGTTGTAAATCTTGAGCTCGCTCATGGGATGGGAATTCTTGGATTGGCGTTACCGCTGGGGGCGCCGGATTCATGCGATTGCGTGGGGCCGCGCCGGAAAGCGTTCTGGCGCTGGCATGCCCCTGCCTGGGATCATTGTTCTAACAGCAGTTGCAACATGAACGGGTCACGGTAGCCAAACCTCTTTTTGTCTTACTTGTTTGTTATAAAATGCCAGCTTTCTTCGAATTTCTTCGAGTATAGCATCGATAAAACCATGGCCCCAGAATCACAAGAACAGACATCCATTCATGGTTTGCGCGGTTTGATCAGCAAGACTGCCCACAAGACAGCAGTGTTGTCCAGCCTGGTGGCCGCCCTGTTCGGGGTGCCTGCCGGCCTCGCGCATGCCAGTGAAATGTCTGACATCAACAAGCTGATGCGGGCAGGACAGTATGCCGAAGCACTGACCAAGACCGATGCCGTACTGGCGAAACACCCGCGCGATGCGCAACTGCGTTTCACGAAGGGGCTGATCTTAGCAGAACAAAACCGTTCTGCCGAGGCCATCGCGGTGTTCAGCAAGCTGACCGAGGATTTCCCCGACCTGCCCGAGCCCTACAACAACCTGGCCGTGCTGTACGCGGCTGACGGCCAGTACGACAAGGCCCGTGCGGCGCTGGACATGGCCATGCGTACCAACCCAACCTATGCCACGGCGCTGGAAAACCTGGGCGACGTCTATGCCAAACTGGCCAGCCAGGCCTATGACAAGGCGCTGCAGATCGACCCGGGCGCCAACGTGCCGCAACCCAAGCTGACCCTGCTGCGCTCGCTGAATGGCAACACCACCGGCGGCACCGTGCCGCGCCTGGCCTCGGCGGCCAGCGCCCAGCGTGACGCCAAGGCCAAGGCCGACGCCAGCGCCGCCGAACAGCAGCAGCGCGCCAAGGCTCTGGCGGCCGAAAAGGCAGCCCAGCAGGCCGCCGCCGACAAGGCCGAAGTGGAAAAGACTGCCATTGCCAAGGCCACCGCCGACAAGGAAAAGGCGCAGGCCGACAAGGCGGCCTCGGACAAGGCAGCGGCGGAAAAGGCTGCCACTGACAAGGCCGCGGCAGACAAGGCCCGCGCCGACAAGGCACGCGCCGAGCAACTGGCCGCCGAGCAGGCCCGCGCGCAAAAGGCCGCCGCCGACAAGGCTGCCGCCGAGCAGAAGCAGGCCGAACTGCTGGCCCAGAAGGAAAAGGACAAGGCCGACAAGCTGGCCAAGGAACAGGCCGCCCGCGCCGAGAAGGAAAAAGCCGCCCAGGCAGCCGCCGAGAAGGCGCGTGCCGACAAGCTGGCCGCCGCCGAGAAGGCAAAGGCCGACAAGGCCCGCGCCGACAAGGACAAGGCCAAGGCGGAAGCCAGCGCCGAACAGGAAAAGTCAGCGGTACTGGCGGCCCTCAACGGCTGGGCCAAATCCTGGAGCGACAAGGATGTGCGCGGCTACCTGGGCCACTACGCCAGCGACTTCGACACCCCCAAGGGCGCATCCCGCAAGGAATGGGCCGAAGAACGCCGCGCCCGCATCGAGGACAAGGGCCGCATCAGCGTCAAGGTCAGCAATGCCACGGTCAGCATCAGCGGCAACACCGCCACCGTGCGCTATCGCCAGATATATAATTCGGATCGGCTGACGGTGGACAGCCGCAAGACCCTGATATTCGTCAAACAGGGCAATCGATGGCTGATCAAACAGGAACGATCGGGAGGGTAATTGGTGGCTAGCGCTTTGCAAGGGCGTTCCATGCGCATGCTGGGACGCCTGCTGATGTTGTGTCTGGCAGCTCTGCCTTCGATGGGCAGCGTGGCCTCTTCTTCTTCCATTCCGCCGCAGAGCAGTCCGGCCGGCGCGGCCGAGGCCAAGCCTGACCCGGAGGCCTTGCTGATCGATATCTACAAGGACCTTGGCGCCAATCGCCTGCGCGAAGCCCAGGTCAAGGCCGACGCCCTGGTGGCGGCCTACCCCACTTTCCGCCTGGGCCATCTGGTACGGGGCGACCTGCTGCTGATGCATGCGCGACCGGTACGCAACTTCGGCGCCATGGCTGACGGCCCGGCCGACAAGCTCAAGGAACTGCGCGACGAGGCCATGGTGCGCATCCGCTCGCTGCAGGAAAAGCCAGACCCGCAACTCATTCCCAAGGCCGTGCTGCAGGTCGGCGAGGACCAGAAGAACGTGCTGGTGGTCGACACCACCCGATCGCGCCTGTACGTCTATGAGAACCAGGGCGGTGAACTGAAATACCTGACCGACTACTACGTCTCCCAGGGTCGCTTCGGCGCCAACAAGACCAAGTCGGGCGACCAGCGCACCCCCATCGGCGTGTACTACGTCAACAACCGCATCCCCGGCCCCAAGCTGCCCGATTTCTATGGCACTGGCGCCCTGCCCCTGTCCTACCCCAACGAATGGGATAAGCGCAATGGCCGCAGCGGCTATGGCATCTGGCTGCACGGCACGCCCTCGGACAATTTCAGCCGCCCGCCGCTGTCCTCCGACGGCTGCGTGGTGCTGGCCAATCCCGACCTGCAGAGCCTGTATTCCACGGCCGAGGTCGGCCGGACGGTGGTGGTGATCAGCCAGCACGTGCAGTTCGTGGACAAGAGCGAATGGGCCAAGCAGCGTGACGCCGCCAGCGCCATGCTGGAAGACTGGGGCCAGTCGCTGGAAAATGCGGATGCCGACAAGGTCCTGTCGTACTACTCCCCCGAATTCCGCTCGGCCCAGGGCGAAAACCTGAGCACCTGGTTCGGCCGCCAGCAGAAGAGCCTGAACGGCGCGCGCTATACCAGTGTCAAACTGCGCGATGTCAGCCTGTTCCGCTATCCCGGCACACCGGAAGACATGATCGTCAGCACCTTCACCCAGGAGAGTGCCGTCGGCAAGAGCAAGAACGCGATCCGCAAGCGCCAGTACTGGGTGCGTGAAGGATCGCAATGGAAAATCATTTACGAAGGCAACGCATGATCATTTCTCGTCGTCACCTGCTGCGCATGGCAGCAGCCCTGTCCCTGTCGGCTACGCTGGCCTCCCCCGTGCTGGCCGCTGACGCGCCCCGCGTGCTGCTGAAAACCAGCATGGGCGACATCACCGTCGAGCTGAACCCGGAAAAAGCCCCGGTCTCGGTCGACAACTTCCTGAAGTACGTCAAGAAGGGCCAGTACAACGGCACGGTGTTTCACCGCGTCATCAACGGCTTCATGATCCAGGGCGGCGGCATGGACCAGAACCTGCGCGAAAAGCCCACCGACGCGCCCATCAAGAACGAGGCCAATAACGGTTTGAAGAACGAGGTTTATACTATCGCCATGGCGCGCACCTCGGCACCGCACTCGGCCACCGCGCAATTCTTCATCAACGTCGCCAACAACCGCTTCCTGGACTATCCGGGCCAGGATGGTTGGGGTTATGCGGTGTTCGGCAAGGTGATCGCCGGCACCGACGTGGTCGACAAGATCAAGCAGGTGCGCACCGGCGGCGGTGATGTCCCGACCACTCCGGTGGTGATCGAATCGGCCAGCATCGTCAAGTAGGTCTGAACCGCACCGGCATGCCAGGCGGGCCAGCGTTGCCCGCCTCGTTTTTTTTATTTTTACCCTCAAGCAAAGGATTCAACATGGCAGTTCTGCTCACCACCAACCACGGCAACATTAAGATCGAACTGGACGCGGAAAAAGCGCCGAAGACCGTTGAAAACTTCCTGGCTTATGTCAATGCAGGTCACTACAACGGCACCATCTTCCACCGCGTCATCGACGGTTTCATGATCCAGGGCGGCGGCTTCGAACCCGGCATGAAGCAGAAGGAAACCAAAGAACCCATCGAGAACGAAGCCAAGAATGGCCTCAAGAACGAGCCCTACACCCTGGCCATGGCCCGCACCGCCGCCCCGCACTCGGCCTCGGCGCAGTTCTTCATCAACGTCAAGAACAACAGCTTCCTGGATTTCCCGGGCCAGGACGGTTGGGGCTACTGCGTCTTCGGCAAGGTCGTCGAAGGCACTGAAGTGGTCGACAAGATCAAGGGCGTCAAGACCACCCGCTCCGGCATGTTCGCCGACGTCCCGGCGGAAGACGTGGTGATCGAGAAGGCCGAAGTGGTCTGAGCCAGACCCTCTTCACCCCGACCATGACTGATTTCCAGTTCATGCAAAAAGCGCAACCGACGGTTGCGCTTTTTGTTTCCGACCTCCATCTGCAAGCTTCCCTGCCGCGTACCACGGCGGCCTTTCTGTCCTTCCTGCAACACCAGGCGACGCGCACGCAGCAGCTCTACCTGCTGGGCGACATCTTCGAATACTGGGCCGGCGACGATGACCTGGTCACGCCGTACAACCGGCAGATCGCCGATGCCCTGAAGGCCGTGCAGGCGCAAGGCGTGCAACTGTTCTGGATGGCGGGCAACCGTGATTTCCTGGTGGGCCAGGGCTTTGCGGAAGCCGCCGGACTGACGCTGCTGGAAGACCCGACGGTCATCACCCTGGCCGGTCGCCGCCTGGCGCTGGCGCACGGCGACGCCCAGTGTACGGACGACCTGGCCTACATGGCCTTTCGGGCCCAGGTGCGTCAGCCGGCCTACCAGCAGCAATTCCTGGCAATGCCGCTGGCGCAGCGCAAGGCCATCATCGAAGGCATCCGCAAGAACAGCCAGGACGCCAACCAGAGCAAGGAAATGGCCATCATGGATGTGAATGCCGATGCCATCGCCGCGCTCTTCGCGCAGACCGGCAGCGACGTGCTCATCCACGGCCACACCCACCGCCCTGCCCTGCATCGCCTGGAGGACGGTGAGGCCCCCAGGCTGCGCTACGTCCTGCCGGACTGGGAATACGACGTCGAGACGCCGCGCGGTGGCTGGATCAGCCTGAGCGCCGACGGCGTGCTGCACCGGCATGATACCCAGGGCGACGAGATCGCCTGAATCACCGCTCCCCTGCCCAGCCTCCCACCGCAGCCGGCATGATCCCGGCTGCGGACTGCGACTTCGATTCAATCCACCAACCGGTTCAACTGGGCGGCGTCGAAGTGCGTTGTTTCTTCCAGTCGTCGACACCCTATCCCCGCACTCTTCAAGGCGGCCAGCACCACCTCGAGCTGCTGCTCCTGCGCCGCCACCTGGTTGATCAGGCCATGCAGCGCCTTGGAGAGCGGGTCGTCGCCATTGGGCATGACGCCATAGGCCGCAAATAGCCGGGCTGTCGCCTGGTCGCGCTCGACCGGCCCTGGATTACGCTCAACGATGCGCGCCGGGTTGCCGACCGCCGTGGCGCCGGCCGGTACTTCCTTGGTCACCACCGCATTGGAGCCGACCTTGGCGCCGTCGCCCACCGTAAATCCGCCCAGGACCTTGGCACCGGCACCGATGATGACGCCGCGTCCCAGGGTGGGATGGCGCTTGGCGCCCTTGGACAGCGAGGTACCGCCCAGGGTCACGCCCTGGTAGATGGTGGAATCGTCACCGACCACAGCGGTCTCGCCGATGACCACGCCCATGCCGTGGTCGATGAAGACACGGCGACCGATGGTGGCGCCGGGATGGATCTCGATACCGGTCAGCGTGCGCCCCAGTTGCGAGATGAAGCGCCCCAGCCACTTCAGGTCGGCGTGCCAGCAGGCCTTGGCCCAGCGATGCAGGATCACCGCATGCAGGCCGGGGTAACAGGTCAGTACCTCCCAGCTATTGCGTGCGGCGGGGTCGCGCTCACGGATGCTGGCGATGTCTTCTCTGAGTCGGCTGAACATGGTGGTTTCCTGAAACGTTGAACGAACTGCGGGGTGGAACGACAAAAAAAAATCGCCGGACACAAAGTCCGGCGATGTTGTCATGCGGGGATGACCGGACTTACCTGGGCAAGCGCTGACGTCGCGCCTCGTACAGACACACGCCCGATGCCACCGACACGTTCAGGCTCTCGACCGAACCGAACATGGGGATGTTGACCAGCACGTCGCAGGTCTCGCGGGTCAGGCGACGCATGCCCTCGCCTTCGGAACCCATGACCAGCGCGGTGGGGCCGGTGAAGTCGCCCTCGTAGAGCCCCTTCTCGGCGTCGTCGGAGGTACCGATGATCCAGACGCCGCGCTCCTTCAGGTCGCGCATGGTGCGCGCCAGGTTGGTGACGGTGATGTAGGGCACGGTATCGGAGGCGCCACTGGAGACCTTCATGGCCGTGGCGTTGAGACCCACGGCGCGATCCTTGGGGGCGATCACGGCGTGCGCGCCGGCACCGTCGGCCACGCGCAGGCAGGCGCCCAGGTTGTGCGGATCGGTGATGCCGTCCAGGATCAGCAGCAGCGGCGGACCGACCACGGCGTCCAGCAGTTCATCCAGGGTGCGCGCCAGCGAAAGTGTGGCAGCCTTGGCGACCACGCCCTGGTGACGGCGCGTACCGACCATGGCCGACAGACGCTGGTCGTCGGCCTGGATGATGCGCACATTGGCTTCCTTGGCGGCATGCAGCATGTCCAGCATGCGGCGGTCGCGGCGCTCGGCATCCACGTAGATCTCGTCCACCGAGGAAGCCTCGTGGCGGATGCGGGAGGTCACGGCATGGAAGCCGAAAATCATTTTGCTCTTCATAAATCCTGCTTGTGTCTTTCGTCTTGCGGTCAAATCATTCCATCAAACCCGGTCGCAGGCTGCCTGGGCAGCTGGCGGCCGGGGACATGCTCATCGCTTCTTCTTGCCGCCCTTGTTGAAACCCTTGGCGGCGGCGCGCTTGCGGTCAGCTTCGCCGGCGCGGGCGTGGCTGGCGCCGGTCTTGGCCTGGGCGCCACCCTTGGCCCCCTTGCCCTTGGCGGCCACGGCGGCCGGCTTGGGCGCGGCGCCCTTCTTGGCGCGGGGTGCCGGTTGACCGGCGTCACCGCCGGCGCCGTTCCCGGCCGCATTCCTGGCCGACCCTGACTTGCCGCGCGCGGCGCTTTCGGCGCGCTTGGCTTCATTCTTGATCAGGGTGCGGATGCCCGGTTCGTTGACCAGCGACAGATCGATCTTGCGTGCATCCAGGTCGACCCGGCTGACCTGCACGGTCACACGATCGGTCAGCTGGTAGCGGATGCCGGTGCGTTCGCCGCGCAGTTCGTGGCGCGCTTCGTCGTACTGGAAGTAGTCGGCCCCCAATTCGGTGACGTGCACCAGGCCTTCGATATAGAGCGCATCGAGCTGCACGAAGATACCGAAGGTGGCCACGCCGGCGATGGTGCCGGTGAATTCCTCGCCCAGCTTGTCGCGGATGAAGTAGCACTTCAGCCATGCTTCCACGTCACGCGAGGCCTCGTCGGCGCGACGTTCATTGGCCGAACAGTGCAGGCCCAGCGCTTCCCATATCGCCAGGGCGCTTTCGCCACGCGGCTTCTTGCCGGCGGCCTTGTCGGTGGCGCGCTGCAGTGCCTGCGCCTTGCGGGCGGCCGGCGAGATCGAGGTATTGAGCGCGCTGCTGTCGATACCCTTGGGCTCGTAGCGCTTGCCCTGCAGCACGGCCTTGATGGCACGATGGGTCAGCAGGTCGGGATAGCGACGGATCGGGCTGGTGAAGTGCGCGTAGGACTCGTAGGACAGGCCGAAGTGACCGATGTTGTCGGGGCTGTAGACCGCCTGCTGCATGGAGCGCAGCAGCATGGTCTGGATCAGGACCGCATCCGGACGCGCCTTGACCTTGGGCATCAGCTCCGCATAGTCGGATGCGCTGGGGGTGTCACCCCCACCCAGGGTAAGGCCCACCTGCTTGAGGAAGGTCCGCAGCTGGGTCAGCTTTTCCTTGGTCGGGCCGGCATGGATACGGTACAGCGCCGGATGATCGTGACGCTTCAACAGGTCGGCCGCGCAGACGTTGGCCGCCAGCATGCACTCTTCGATCAGGCGGTGCGCATCGTTGCGGGTGCGCGGCAGGATCTTCTCGATCTTGCCGGCGGCATTGCAGACGATGTAGGTCTCGGTGGTCTCGAAGTCGATGGCGCCACGCGCCTGGCGCGCCGTCAGCAGCGCCTGGAAGACTTCGTAGAGGTGCGTCAGGTGCGGCACCAGACCGATCCGGCGCGCCGCCTCCGGACCCTTGGTATTGCCCAGGATCGAGGCCACTTCGGTGTAGGTCAGGCGGGCGGCCGAGTGGATCACGGCGGGATAGAACTGGTAGGCCTTGATCTCACCCTTGGCGGTGATCACGGCGTCGCAGACCAGGGTCAGGCGATCGACATCGGGGTTCAGCGAGCACAGGCCGTTGGAGAGCTTCTCCGGCAGCATCGGGATGACCCGGCGCGGGAAGTAGACCGAGGTGCTGCGCTCCAGCGCATCGGTATCCAGGGCATCGTTGGGCTTGACGTAGTGGCTGACGTCAGCGATCGCCACAATCAGGCGGTAACCCTTGGTGCGACCGATCTTGACCGGTTCGCAATAGACCGCGTCATCGAAGTCGCGGGCATCTTCACCGTCGATGGTGACCAGCGGGACATCACGCAGATCGACCCTATCCTTCAGGTCGGCCGCCTTGACTTCGCTGGGCAGCTTGGCCGAGAGCTTCTTGGCCGCTTCGGAGAATTCGTGCGGTACGCCGTACTTGCGCACGGCGATTTCGATTTCCATGCCGGGGTCGTCGATGTCGCCGAGGATTTCGACGATCTTGCCCACCGGCTGGGTATAGCGTGACGGGTGCTCGGTCAGTTCGACGCTGACCACCTGCCCGGCCTTGGCCTTGCCTGGCGAGCCGGCCAGCAGCACGTCATGGCCGATGCGTTTATCTTCGGGGGCGACCACCCAGACGCCGTTCTCGTTGAGCAGACGACCGATCACGTGGCTGTTGGCGCGCTCCACCACTTCGACGATGGTCCCTTCCGGACGGCCGCGACGGTCGGTGCCGACGATGCGGGCCTGGACGCGGTCCCCGTGCATGACCTTCTGCATTTCCTTCTCGGGCAGGAACAGGTCAGCGCTGCCATCATCGGGCAGCAGGAAACCGAAACCATCACGGTGGCTGGAAACGCGGCCCAGGATGAAGTCGGGTGAATGGGTCAGTTTGTAATGACCGGCGCGATCCGGCTTGATCTGGCCGTCACGCTCCATGGCGTTGAGGCGGCGCGTCAGGCCATCCATTTCTTCAGGCTTGACGCCGAGCGCGGCTGCCAGTGCGGCAGCGTTTTGCGCGCCGGACGAAGTGCGCAGGATGCCGAGGATCTCTTCCCGGCTGGGAATGGAATAGGGAAATTGGCTCAAAAGTTTCGTTTCGCGCAATTGTTATAAATGCCGGGGCAAGCATCGCCCGGACCGATGGAAGCCCCTAGTGTAACGGAGTTGCTGCCATTTACCTAACCGCAATACGGAGGAAGAAGGGGGTCAAGCTTTCGTATTACAACGAAAAAACACCTAGGAGATCAAGAAAAGTATTGACAGCCAGCGAATACCCTCTATAATTACGTTCTTCGCTTTACAGCGCAGCCCACGTGGCGGAATTGGTAGACGCGCATGGTTCAGGTCCATGTGCCGCGAGGTGTGGGGGTTCGAGTCCCTCCGTGGGCACCAAAACAAAAAAGGTCGATTGACGCAAGTCAGTCGGCCTTTTGTGTTTTGGGGCACACGAGCAAAGCGCCTGCGCGCTTTGCGGGAGGGACGAGAAAGTCCTGCCTTGCAAGGCAGGACGGGGTCGCGGGACGTGACCGAGTGCCTCAGTGCGCAGCAAACCAAAAAGGTCGATTGATGAAAATCAATCGACCTTTTGCGTTTTGGGGCGCGTAAGGATAAGAGCAAAGCGCCTGCGTGCCTTGCCCCCCCCCTTCCCTAGCTACCCGCGCAGCCGGAACACGCTCACCGTCTCGCTCAGGGCAGCGGCCTGTTCCTGCATCTGGCGCGCTGCGGCGGCGGCCTGCTCCACCAGCGCTGCATTCTGCTGGGTCGCCTCGTCCATCAGGTTGATGGCCTGGTTGACCTGCTCGATGCCGTCGCTCTGCTCCTGCGAGGCGGACGTGATCTCGCCCACGATGTCGGTCACCCGGCGCACGCTGGCCACCACTTCCTCCATGGTCGTGCCGGCCTGCTCGACCAGCTTGCTGCCGGCCTCGACCTTGCCGACCGAATCGCCGATCAGCTCCTTGATTTCCTTGGCCGCACTGGCCGAGCGCTGGGCCAGGGTACGCACTTCCGACGCCACCACGGCAAAGCCGCGGCCCTGCTCGCCGGCGCGGGCCGCTTCGACGGCAGCGTTCAAGGCCAGGATGTTGGTCTGGAAGGCGATGCCATCGATCACGGCGATGATGTCCACGATCTTGCGCGAGGAATCGTTGATCGACCCCATCGTCGCCACCACTTCGGACACCACCGAACCACCCTGCACCGCCACCTCCGAGGCGGAGGCTGCCAACTGGTTGGCCTGGCGCGCATTGTCGGCATTCTGCTTCACGGTGGAAGTCAGTTCTTCCATGGCCGAGGCGGTCTCCTCCAGCGAACTGGCCTGCTGTTCGGTGCGGTTGGACAGAACCAGGTTGCCATGGGCGATTTCGGTGGAGGCCGTGGCAATGGTGTCGGTCCCCTGGCGCACGCGACTGACGATGCCCACCAGGTTGTCGTTCATTTCCTTCAAGGCGCGCATCAGCTGGCCGGTTTCGTCACCCCGGCCGACCTCGATCTGGTTGTCCAGCTGGCCCTTGGCCACGCGGCTGGCCACGTCAACCGCCTTGTTCAGCGGTGCCGTGATGGAGCGCGTGATGGCCAGCGCCAGCACCACTCCCAGAAGGATGGCGATCACCCCCAGGGTCGTCATCACGATGCGCGCCGTCCGGAACAGGCCATCGATCTCCACCGTCAGGCCCTGGATGCGCTCGGTCTGCATGTTCGCCAGCTTTTCGATGGCGGCCAGGTAGACCCGCGTACTGGGCAACAGCTGCTCTTCGACCACCTTGCGGGCGGCTTCCTCGTTACCGGCATCCTTTTCCTTGAAGACGGCGGCGTTGGCGGCCAGCACCACCTTGCGCCGCTCGTTGATCTCGTTCAGACCGGCCCGCCCGGCGTCATCGGTGATCAGTTCTTCCATGCGCTTGACCAGCTCATTGTTCTTGCTGATGGTGGCGCCGATTTCCTGCTTGTAGAACTTCTGCTGTTCCGGGTCGGCATTCTTGGCCGCAGCCACGATGCGCCCGACGTTGATCTCGATGGACTTGTAGAAGGTATTGACCAGCCGCTCCTTGACCAGTGCATCGTTGACCATCATGTCGTTGAGCTTGCCCACGGCCTGCAGGCGCCAGATGCCGATGCCGGTGATCATTGCCATCAACACCAGGACCGCCGCAAACGCCAACCCCAGGCGGACGCCGATTGTCATATTCTTCATTGCTTTCCCATCTCCCATTGTGTGAGACGCAGACATTGCGACCGCGTCACTCCCCGCTTCCGCATCCCCATGCGGATGAATCATTATCGGTCAGGTGATGTCGCACTTGAGATGCCTTGCGTCAAATCGGCAGAAATCTTTTATCATCCGGGGCAGACGCTACCGATCAGTAGCGAGCATCGGAAAGCGAGCTTTTCTTCCCGGGCGCCACCCTCGTCAACCCTCATTCTGCGAACGCAATGTCCCAATTCGAGAATTCCCTGGTCTGGTTCCGCCGCGACCTGCGCCACACCGACCATGCCGCCCTGTATCACGCGCTGTCGCAGAGCGCCAACGTCTGGTGCGCTTTCGTCTTCGATACCGACATCCTGGACGCCCTCAAGGCCGAAGGGGTCACACGCGACCGTCGCATCGACTTCCTGCTGGCCAGCGTGGCCGAGCTGGATGCCGCCTTGCGCAAGGCCGGTGGTGGCCTGATCGTGCTACATGGTTCAGCCGCCCAGCGCATCACCGAACTGGCGGCCGAACTGGAGGTGCAGGCGGTCTTCACCAATGCCGACTATGAACCGGCCGCCATCGAGCGCGACCAGTTGGTAGCGCGACAACTGAAGAAACAAGGCGCACAGCTGCTCAGCTACAAGGATCAGGTCATCTTCGAGAAAGATGAAGTATTGACCCAGTCGGCCAAGCCCTTCTCGGTCTTCACGCCCTACAAGAACGCCTGGATGGCCAAGCTGGCGGCCGCCGGTGGCGACTTCTACCTGAAACCCTATCCGGTGGAAAAATACCTCAAGGCGCTGGCCAGACCGCCTGCCAGACTGGATCACGCCCTGCCCACCCATGCGCAACTCGGTTTTGAGCCCAGCAATCTGCAGGAACTGAAGATCCCCACCGGCATGTCCGGCGGCCAGGCGTTGCTGGACGATTTCCTGGGGCGCATCGGGGCCTACGGTACGGCGCGTGATTTCCCGGCGGTGAAGGGGCCGTCCTACCTGTCGATCCACCTGCGCTTTGGCACCGTGTCCATTCGCACCTTGGCGCGCGCGGCCATGCAGGCCATGCACACCGGCCAGGGGGCGGCCGGGGCGGCGGTGTGGCTGTCGGAGCTGACCTGGCGCGATTTCTACTTCATGATCCTTCACCATCATCCGCGTGTGACTGAAAAAGCCTTCAAGCCAGAGTACGACGCCATCCGCTGGGAACAGGGCCCGCATGCCGAAGAACTGTTCGCCGCCTGGTGCGAAGGCCGCACCGGCTACCCGCTGGTGGATGCGGCCATGGCCCAGATCAACCAGACCGGCTACATGCACAACCGCCTGCGCATGGTGGTGGCCAGCTTCCTGACCAAGGACCTGGGCATCGACTGGCGCTGGGGCGAACGCTATTTCGCCATCCACCTCAACGACTTCGACCTGTCCGCCAACAACGGCGGCTGGCAATGGGCCTCGTCCTCGGGCTGTGATGCCCAGCCCTATTTCCGCATCTTCAACCCGGTCACGCAGTCGGAGAAGTTCGACCCCGACGGCAAGTTCATCCGCCGTTATCTGCCGCAGCTGGCCAAGCTCTCCGACAAACGCATCCACGCGCCGTGGACAGCCACGCCGGACGAGCGCATGGATGCAGGCGTGACGCTGGGCCAGAACTATCCGCGTCCCATCGTGGACCACGCCCAGGCGCGCGAGCGCACGCTGGAACGTTACGCGGTGGTGAAGAAGGCCGAATAAGCCCAACGACCGATCTGCATGGGCAACAAAAAACGGACTGCAACTCACATTGCAGTCCGTTTTCATTTCGCCGGGAAGATCACTCCGACATGACAGGCTCTACCTTCTTGTCCTGATCGAAGCGGATCGGCGGCACCCGCCGCACCATCCACAAGCCCACCAGCGCGGCCACGATGGCAATGGCGATGCCCATGTGGATGGCCCCGACCAGCGCGTCACGGGCCGCATCCAGCAAGGCAGAGCCATTGTGGCCGGCCTGCATCAGCTGGGCCAGCAGCACCGACTGGATGTCGTGGTTGACCAGCACTTCCGGGTCGCTGAAATCCTTGAGCCACTGGGCGGCATGATCGCCCTCCAGCGCCTTCTGCACGCCGGCACCATACATCTGGCTGACCAGCGTGCCGGTGATGGCGGTCCCCAGCATCCCGCCAATCATGCGCAGGGACTGCAGCAAGGCGGTGGCGATGCCCAGGTGCTCGCGGGCCGCGGCCTGCTGGGCGAACACCGTCAGGTTGGGCAAGACCAGCCCCAGCCCGAAACCGCCGGCCAGCATCACCGCCAGCAGGAAGCCGTTGCCGGTATTGCGGTCGCACAGCACCACCCCCAGGCAGGCGGCCGCGATCAGGGCGAAACCCAGGTTCATCATCAGGTTGGGGTTGGGAATGCGGGTGATGATGCGGCCATTGACGATGCTGGCCACGGTAATACAGGCCACCAGCGGCGTGATCAGCAGGCCGGCCTCACGCGGGCTCAGGCCGAAGCCGCCCTGGAACAGCAGCGGCGCGTACATCAGCAGGGAAAACATGGCAAAGCCGGCCAGCACCGATAGCAGGAACAGGCTGGCCAGCGCCCGGTCGCGCAGCATCTCGAAGGGCAGGATGGGTTGTGCGGCGCGCTGCTCCCACTTCCACAAGGCATAGAACGCCACCACCGAGAGCACCAGCAGGGCCAGCATGCCGCCGGTGATGCCGCGCTTGGGCAAGAGCTCCACCAGCAATTGCAGGCTGCCCAGCGACAGCGAGATCAGCAGTGCACCCGGCCAGTCCAGCCGCATCTTGCCCGCATGCTGCATATGCCGGATGTGCGGCACGAAGCGCCAGACGAAGAACAGCGAGATCACGCCGATGGGCAGGTTGCAGTAGAACACCCAGCGCCAGCCCAGGCCCTGCGTGAGGAAGCCGCCCAGCGACGGCCCCACGGCAGTGGCGATGCCGAACGAGGCCGACAGGATGATCTGCCAGCGCAGCCGCACGCGGGGATCGGGAAACAGGTCTGCAATCGACGCAAAGCAGGTCCCCACCAGCATGCCGCCACCGATGCCCTGCAGGCCGCGCGCCAGCACCAGGAACAGCATGCTGTCGGCCATGCCGCACAGGGCCGAGGCACCGACGAAGACCACGATGGATGCGATCACGAAGGGCTTGCGGCCGAAATAGTCACCCAGCCGCCCGAAGATGGGCACCGTGATCACCGAGGTCAACAGATAGGCCGTCGCCACCCAGGCATAGAGTTCGAAGCCCTTCAACTCGGCCACGATGGTGGGCAATGCGGTACCGACGATGGTCTGGTCCAGCGCGACCAGCATGATGACGAAGCAGATACCGAGCGTGGCCAGCAGGGATTCACGGAACGGCAGGACTTGGCCGCTGGAGTGGGCGGCGGCGGTGTGTTGGGCCATGTGGCGAGGGATGCAATCCGGAAGTTGCGCAGGTGCGCCAATCCGCCATTCTAGCGCCGCAGCGTGCGCCCTGCAGATCGCCTCACAGCAGCAACTCGTAGCGCCGCTCGTTGAGCTTCACGCCCCAATGCGAGCCGATGCGCTGCTCGGCCAGCACGAAGCCATGTCGTTCGTATAACGCATTTGCTGCGTGCAGTCCCTCGAAGCTCCACAGGTAGATGGAAGGATAATCCCGCTCTGCGCAAGTGCGCACCGCCTCGACCACCAGGGCATCGCCGACACCGCGCCCGCGCAGTTTTTCGGAGGCGATGAACCAGCGTAGCCAGGCGCCCTGCTGCTGTGCATGCTGGCCATCGATGGTGAGCGAGCCCTCGACGCGCCCGTGAACGGCGGCGGTCCAGAAACCGTCGCGGCTATCGTCGTAGCGACTCATGAAGGCGGCCAGCTCGGTGGCGATGCGCGCTTCGAAGTAGACCCCGAAGCTCCAGTTTTCGGTGTAATAGGCGGCGTGCAGCTCGGCTACCCGCCCGATGGCGCCTGGCAGATAGCCGCGCCGGATGTGGATGTCGTCCAAGGCTTGCCTCCCGGTCAGGGCGGCTGCGGCCGTGGCGCCGCAACACCCTGACGGGCGCTGCGGCCTGCACCGGGCTCAGTCGCCAGCGATGGTCATGTTTTCCAGCAGGATGGAACCGGTTTCCTTGGTTCCGCGCACCAGCGTGTCGTTACCCACGGCGACGATCTGGCGCAGCATGTCCTTCATGTTGCCGGCGATGGTGATCTCCTCCACCGGGTACTGGATGACACCGTTCTCGACCCAGTAACCGGAGGCGCCACGCGAATAATCGCCGGTGACGTAGTTCACGCCCTGCCCCATCAGCTCGGTCACCAGCAGGCCGGTCCCCATCTTCTTCAACATGCCCTTGAAGGTGTCGGCCTTGGTGGTCAGGTCCGAGCGCAGCGTCAGGTTGTGCGATCCACCGGAGTTGCCGGTGGTCTGCATGCCCAGCTTGCGCGCCGAATAGGTGGACAGGAAATAGCCCTGCACCACGCCATCCTTGACCACTTCGCGCTTGACGGTGCGCACGCCCTCTTCATCGAAGGGTGCGGAGCCCACGGCACCGACCACATGCGGGTCTTCCAGGATCTGGATGTGTTCGGGAAAGACCTGCTGGCCCAGCGAATCCAGCAGGAAGGTGGACTTGCGATACAGCGCACCACCCGAGACCGCCTGCACGAAGGCGCCCAGCAAACCGGCCGCCAGCGGTGCTTCGAACAGCACCGGGCACTTGCGGGTGCTCAGCTTGCGTGCATTCAGGCGCGCCAGCGCGCGTTCGGCGGCGTAGCGGCCGATGGCTTCCGGCTTGGCCAGCAGCTTGGGGTCGCGTTTGGAGGAATACCAGTCGTCGCGCTGCATGCCCGCGCCCTTGCCGGCGATGGGCGCCACCGAGATGGTGTGGCGCGAGAACGGGTAGCCGCCCATGAAGCCACGGCTGTTGGCTGCGATGAAATGCGAGTGTTGCACATAGACACCGGCCCCTTCGCTGTTGCTGATGCGGGGATCGGTCTCCAGGGCCGCCGCCTCGCAGCGTTGGGCCAGCGCCACAGCTTCTTCGGTGGAAATGTTCCATGGCGAAAACAGTTTCAGGTCACGCGGCGCCATTTCCAGCATCTCGGCCTCGGGCAGGCCGGCGCAATCATCGATGGAGGTGAAGCGGGCGATGTTGTAGGCCGCTTCCACCGTTTCCTTCAGCGCCTGCTGCGAGAAATCCGAGGTACTGGCATTGCCGCGCCGCACCTGGCGGCCTTCTCCGAGGAACACCGTGACACCGATGCCCTTGTCCTTGTTCTGCTCGATGGTCTCGATCTTGCCCTTGCGCACCGCTACCGACAGGCCACTGCCTTCGCTGATATCGACGGCGGCGTCCGAGGCGCCCTTGTCACGGGCATAACGCAGGACATCCTGCGCCAACTGCTTCAACTGATCCTGACTGTGCGTAAATGGGGTATCGCTCATGAGCCTGTTTTCTCTGAAATGCGGGTAAAACGGTTATCATAGCAGTCGTTAAGCTTTATTTCTCGAAGTCACGATATGCCCAATGCCAACCGCGGCGCTGTCGGATTCCAGTCCAGCGAATTCGAACAGGAATACGACCGCCCCTCCAAGTCCCAGCTCAAGCGCGAGATGGATGCCCTGCAAAAACTGGGCGAATCGCTGGTCGCCGAACCGCGCGACCGCGTCAAGCGCGTCCCCATGCCGGAAGACGTGCGCGATGCCATCCTCGAATGCCAGCAGATCAAGGACCACGAAGGCCGTCGTCGCCAGATGCAGTACGTGGGCAAGAAGATGCGCACACTGGAGCCGGATGAACTGGCCATCATCCAGAAGACCATCGACAGCTGGCACGGCGCCTCCAAGGCCGAAACCGCCGCCATGCACGCACTGGAGCGCCGCCGCGAAAAGCTGCTGGCCGACGACCAGGCCCTGACCGAACTTTTGAACCGCCATCCCGAGGTCGACGCGCAGCACATGCGCACGCTGATCCGCAATGCCCGCAAGGAACAGGCCGAGCACAAGCCGCCCAAGGCCTACCGCGAAATCTTCCAGATCCTCAAGCAGCTGCAGACGCAGGCCAACCTGGCCAAGGGCGAAGCGGTCGTGGATCAGGACCAGCAGGACGCGCAGGACGACGATGAGCGTTGAAGCCCAGGCCGGCCAGCGCGAGGTGCTGCGGGTCGGACTGGTCTCGATCTCGGACCGCGCCTCCGGCGGGGTCTACCAGGACCAGGGCATCCCGGCCCTGCAGGAATGGCTGGGCAGCGCGCTGACCACCCCGTTCCAGATCGAAACCCGCCTGATCCCCGACGAACGCGCCCAGATCGAACAGACCCTGATGGAACTGGTCGACGTCGCCGCCTGCGACCTGGTGCTCACCACCGGCGGCACCGGCCCCTCGCGCCGCGACGTCACGCCCGAAGCCACGCTGGCCATCGGCACCAAGGAAATGCCGGGCTTCGGCGAGCAGATGCGACAGATCAGCCTGCAGTTCGTGCCGACTGCCATCCTCTCGCGCCAGGTAGCGGTGATCCGCGAGACCGAGCGCCACGCTGCACTGGTGCTGAACCTGCCGGGCCAGCCCAAGTCCATCCGCGAAACACTGGAAGGCCTGAAGGAAGCCGATGGCAAGGTCAAGGTGCCGGGCATCTTCGCCGCCATCCCCTACTGCATCGACCTCATCGGTGGCCCCTACATCGAGACCGACGACACCGTCTGCAAGGCCTTCCGTCCCAAGTCGGCGATCCGGCCGGCGGTCAAACCCTAGAGCATGTTCACACTGAATCTGCGAAAGCAGATTCAGTGCGCACAGGCCCTAGTTCGGACACTTCCCCTCATCCGGCCCGCCGCACAGCGTGGCCGCGTTCAGCAGATCCAGGAACTGCTGCAGACCCGCCGGGCTGATCCGGTAAGGGTATTGCTTCAGTGCGTTCTCGGTCGGCGGCCGCCAGCTGAACTGCACCACGAACAGCCGCTCCTTGCCCTGATAGACCGCCAGCACCGTCCCCTCGCCATACGGGGCAGAGGGACCGACGCGGTCGCAGAAGCCACCGCTGACCGACAGCGGGATATTGTTGGTGCTGCCATCCTTCTGCGACATCGGCACGAAGCGCCCCGGGCAGTTGCGCTGGGCACCCTGCATCACCTCGCTCAGGGCCACCTGCGGCACGGTCACATTGCGCGCCCGGATATTGGCCAGCAGGCCGGCGTCGGGAAAGCTGCGGCGCTGCACGCCCATATAGCCCTCGCGCCAGGAATCGTGCGCCTCGTTGGCGGGCAGGAAGTCGACCACGTAATCGCCCTCCGGATCACCATTCATGTAGGCCAGCCGCCAGCCCGGCGGCGGCGCGATCATCAGGTTTTCGCCCACAGGCTGGAACAGCCGTCCCTCGGCCTCGGTATGCCCCGGCACGGGCGCCAGCATCAGCAATGCAGCGCAGGTGGCCAGCAGGTGGCGGATCAATGGTCGGCAATTCATGGAAGCATCCTCGTTCGGCGCGGCAGCATTTGCGCGGTGTTCATCGTATGATGTGAGCCCATCGCAATATGACTGGCTCGCAGCGACACTGGACGACGGACAACACCGTATTGTGCGCCGCCCCGGCGGCAGACACAAATCCACTGCCTGCTCTGTGCCGTCAAGCGCCAACCGTCAACTCACAAGCAATCAGGAAACCTCACCCATGGCAGCCCAACTCGAAACGATACAGATCGAAACCGCCCCCAACCCGACTGCTGCCGTCATCTGGCTGCACGGCCTGGGTGCCGACGGTTCGGACTTCGTGCCCATCGTGCGCGAGCTGGACCTCTCCGGCTGCCCGCCGATCCGCTTCATCTTCCCCACCGCGCCCACCATGCCGGTGACCATCAACGGCGGCTACGTGATGCGCGCCTGGTACGACATCTTCGCCCCCGACCTGGTGCGCCGCGAAGACGAACCCGGCCTGCGCGCCTCGCAGGCCGCCATCGAAGCGCTGATCGCCAACGAAAAGGCGCGTGGCATCCCGGCCGAGCGCATCGTGCTGGCCGGCTTCTCGCAAGGCTGCGCCATGACCCTGCAGACCGGCCTGCGCCATCCGGAGCGACTGGCCGGCCTGATGTGCCTGTCCGGCTACCTGCCGCTGGCGACCACCATCGAGGCCGAACGCCACGGTGCCAACCATGACACGCCGATCTTCATGGCGCACGGCACCATGGACCCGGTGGTGGTGCTGGAACGCGCCGTCAAATCGCGCGAACTGCTCACGCAACTGGGCCACAAGGTCGAATGGCATGACTACCCCATGCAGCACTCGGTGTGTGGCGAAGAAGTGGCCGATATCGGCGCCTGGCTGACCAAGGTCCTGGCCTGAAGTCCTCGGCCCTGAGTTCTGATCCCCTGATGCCGCGCTGAACGCGACGGCGACGGAAAACACAACGCCCCCGGACGACGCTGTCGTTCGGGGGCGTTGTGCTTGAAGCCGGACGCTGCCTGTGCAGCGGTCCGGCACTTCCGGTCAGGCGATTACTTCAGGCGGAACTTCAGTTCCTCGCCCGCCTGACGCATTGCGGTCTGCACGGCAGGTACCTTGGCCAGCACGTTCAGCAGGCCGAAGTCGTGGATCATGCCGTTGTAGCGCACGCTGGTCACAGCCACACCGGCGGCTTGCAGCTTGCGACCGTAGGCCTCGCCTTCATCACGCAGCACGTCGTTTTCGGCGGTCTGGATCAGGGTCGGCGGCAGGCCGGTCAGCTCAGCCTGGGACGCATTGAGCGGCGAAGCGTAGATTTCCTTGCGCTTGGCAGCGTCGGTGGTGTAGCTGTCCCAGAACCACTTCATCATGTTCTTGGTGAGGAAGTAGCCATTGGCGAACTGGTTGTAGGAACCGGTCTCGAAGTTGGCATCGGTCACCGGCCACATCAGGACTTCCGAACGCAGTGCGGGGCCACCCTTGTCCTTGGCCATCAGGGCCACGACCGCAGCCATGTTGCCGCCGACGCTGTTGCCAGCCACGGCCAGGCGCTTGCCATCGACGTTGATTTCCTTGCCATGAGCGGCCACCCACTTGGTGGCGGCGTAGGCCTGGTTGATCGCCACACCGTAGCTGGCTTCCGGCGACGGGGTGTAGTTCACGAAGACAGCCACGGCACCGGAGTTGGCCACCAGGTCACGCACCAGACGTTCGTGGGTCGGGAAGTCGCCCAGCACCCAGCCACCGCCGTGGAAGAACATGAAGGCCGGCAGCGTCTTCTTGGCCGAACCGGCCGGACGCACGATGGTCAGCTTGATTTCCTGGCCGTCGGCGGTGATGGTCTTTTCCGACACATCCGCCTTGGGCAGTTCCAGCTTCACACCGGCTTGCGCGCCCACCAGCACGGCACGTGCATCTTTCGGGGAGAGCTGTTCCAGGGGCTTGCCACCGCCTGCTTCCAGGGCTTGCAGGAAGGACTGGGTGGTCGGCTCGACACCGGCGTCACCAGCTGCGTAGGCATTGCCGAATACCAGACCGATGGCGGCGACGGCGGCGAGTTGCTTGAACGATTTCATGATCTTCTTCCTTTTTTCTATGGTCGGATTGGTGCATCTGCACCGGGAAATTTCAACGAGGGAACAACAACCAGCTACTTCGAAACACTGACCCCAAGGGTCGAAAACTGCATGGAAAACACATACAACTAAATCACTATTAAATAGCAAACTACCTATTAAAACCATTGGCTCTGCGTATAACAGCGCGTCCTGCAAACCTGGGCGATATTGACCTTGCTCACCATCGATCGCCAACAAAAATACCGATGCGATCAATTTACCACGCTATTATATAGCGCACTACTTATATCGCCTTAAAAAAGGGACGTCGGCATCGCCATCACATCCCTCTCTCACTCGCCCGTGTTCTTGTGCAAGCGGGCGCGCAGCTCCATCAATTCTTCCTTCATCGCCATCAGTTCGGCGGCGGTGGACTCGGTCGCCCTCAACACTTCCCTCGGTAGCTCCACGGCTTGCTCACGCAGTGCGTCGCCTTCGGGCGTCAGGGAAATGACCACCTGGCGCTCATCGCTGGCCGCCCGTTCGCGGGTCAGCAGTCCCTGCGCTTCCATGCGCTTGAGCAAGGGCGTGAGCGTGGCCGAATCCAGCACCAGGCGCTCGCCAATCTCGGAGACCGTCAACTGGTCCTGCTCCCACAACACCATCAGCACCAGGTACTGCGAATAGGTGATGCCCATGTTGCGCAAGAGCTTGCGATAGAGCTTGCTCATCGACAGCGAAGTCGAGTACAGCGCAAAACACAACTGGGCATCCAGTAGCGGGGCCGCCTTGCGTTTGTCTGTTTTCGAATTCATGGACGCAGTTTAACGAGGCCAAAATTAAATAGCAAGCGATTTAATGAAAAATCTTTTAATGCGCTCTTGCGAGGTCATTCCGCAACATGATCTTGCCCCATCACCTGCCCCCATCCGATAGCCTCGCGCGCACCGCCGCAGGGCATTGCCCCATCGGCGAACCTCACTACGCCCTGCCATGAATCACGGCACGAAGCACCGCCCGGAGGCCTCTCCGGCCGACCAGGCAAGTGCTGCAAGGCATCCCGCTAGTGGGCCCGATCCGGGCAGATATGGCACGGTTCATGCATGTCTTCTTTGTTGTATACATTGACGTATCCGTCCTTGCCCTCACCGTTTTCATCGCCTAAGCTGCCGCGATGGCCTGACGACATTCCCCTGCGCCGAGCGGCGTGGGAACGCCAGCCGGCTGCGACCAGTGCGTGATGACCCTTGAAAGGAACACCGAATGAACCAGCGCGTCTCCCGTTTCCTGTTGTCCACGATGTCCTCGGCGGTACTTGCCGCCTGTTCCCTGCCGGCCCTGGCAGTGACCCTGAACATCTCCCTGGACGCCGATCCCGGCAAGCTCGATCCGACCCAGTCCTCGATGCTCAATGAGCGCATCGTCTACCAGAGCATCTTCGACAAGCTGGTGGACCTGGATGGCGAAGGCAAGATCGTGCCGATGCTGGCGGAGCGCTGGACCGTCTCGGAGGATCAGAAGACCTATACCCTCTTTCTGCGCAAGGGCGTGAAGTTCCAGGACGGCACGCCCTTCGATGCCAAGGCGGTGGAATTCAACCTGCTGCGCGGCCAGGAAAAGACATCTTTGCGCCGTAACGAGCTGAAGTACGTCAGCAAGATCACGGTGGTGGACGAGCACACCATCAAACTGGATCTCTCCACGCCCTTCGCACCCTTCCTCTCCATCCTCACCGACCGTGCCGGCATGATGTCCTCGCCGGCGGCCGTGAAGAAATATGGCGACGACTACGTCAACCATCCGGTCGGCACCGGCCCCTTCAGCTATGAAGGCCGGCTCAAGGGCGCCACCATCACCCTGAAGAAGAATCCCGACTACTGGCGCGCCGGCCTGCCCAAGGTGGACGAGGTGGTCTACAAGATCATGCCGGACGTCAACGTGGCCTTCAACAACCTGCGCAGCGGCCAGGTGGACATCACCAATCGCTTCCCCTACAAGGAAATCACCAACGTCCCCGCCAACGCCAGCTACACCGTGCTCAACAAGCCCTCGCTGGGCTTCCGTGGCTTCTACATGAATACCGGCAAGCCTCCCTTCGACAAGAAGGAAGTGCGCGAAGCCGTGGACATCCTGATCGACCGCAACGCCATCGCCAAGGTGGTCTACAACAACGCGGTGGCCGCCGGCCACTCACCCTTCTCCAAGGCGCAGTTCGCCAACGGTCCCAGCGACGTCCCGCCCAAGGTCGATGTGGCGCGTGCCAAGGCACTGCTGAAGGCAGCCGGCAAGGAAGGTGGCTTCAGCTTCAAGCTGACCCTGCCCACCACCCCGGATGAATTGCAGGTCGGCCAGATGATCCAGGGCATGCTGCGTCCCGCCGGGATCAGCGTCACGCTGGAAAAGACCGAGCTGGCCACCCAGATCGAGGCCGGCAAGGCCGGCAATTTCGAAGGCCTTTTCGTGGGCTGGAGCGGACGTCCCGACCCGGACCAGAACATCTATGACTTCGTCACCACCAATGGCTCGCTGAACTACTCCCACTTCGGCGCCAAGGAAGTGGACGACCTGCTGCAGCAAGCCCGGGTGGAAGGCGACCAGGCCAAGCGCAAGGGCTTCTACGACCAGGCCATGGCCATCCTGGTCAAGGAAGTGCCCTACATCTACACGGTGCATGACAACGTGCTGTTCGGTATCGCCAAGTCGGTCAAGGGCTTCCAGTACGTGCCCGACGGCGTGATCCGCACTGCCACCGTGTCCAAGTAGTCGCACGCCATCGCACACCATCGCAGGTCGTCTCAGGTCGTTTCAAGTCGTTTCGAAAACAAGCCATGCCCAAGCTGCTCAAGCGTCTCCTGCTGTCCCTCCCCACCCTGCTGCTGGTGAGCATGGTGGTGTTTTCCCTGCTGGCGGTGCTACCGGGCGATCCGGTGGCCGCCATCCTCGGCATGGAAGCCACGCCGGAAGCGGCGGCCGCCCTGCGCCTGAAACTGGGCCTGGACGATCCGCTGCTGGTGCAGTACGGGCGCTGGCTGTGGGCCGTGCTGCACGGCGACCTGGGCCGCTCCTTCATCGACAACACACCGGTGGCCGACGCCCTGTGGCAACGCCTGCCGGTGACCATCGAACTGGCCATCGGCAGCTTCCTGGTGGCGGTGATCATCGCCGTGCCGGCCGGCATCCTCTCGGCCGCACGACCACGTGGCTGGGCCAATGCCATCGGCACCCTGATCGCGCTGTTCGGCATGTCGGTGCCACACTTCTGGCTGGGCATGCTGTTCATCATCCTGTTCGCGGTCAAGCTGGGCTGGCTGCCGGCCTCGGGCTTCGTGCCGCTGAGCGTGGACTGGCACGCCAACCTGATCGCCATGATCATGCCCATGGTGGTGACCGGCCTGCGCGAATCGGCCATCCTCATGCGCATGGTGCGCAGCAGCCTGCTGGAAGTGCTCAACGAGGATTACATCCGCACCGCCTTCTCCAAGGGCCTGCGCGACTGGCAGGTGGTGCTGGGCCACGCCCTGCGCAACGCCATGATCCCGGTGCTCACCGCCAGCGGTTTGATGGTCTCGGGCATGCTCGGTGGACTGGTGATCACCGAAAGCATCTTCGGCATTCCCGGCATGGGCAAGATGATCGTGGACGCCATCTTCCAGCGCGACTACGTGACCGTGCAGGCCGGCGTGCTGGCCGCCACCGTCATGGTGGTGATCGTCAACCTGGGCGTGGACCTGCTCTACAGCGTGATCGATCCGCGTATTTCACGATGATCACAATGAGCTTCATGAGCACCATGCATCCCCGCCCACCCTGCCAGGCCCGACCATGAATTCCTCCACCAACACGACCAACACGACGTCCTCCCAGGCCCTGCCCGAACTGCCGCGCTGGCGCACCCTGCGCCGCTTCGCCGGCAATCGGCTGGCGCTGATCGGCGCCCTCATCATCGGGCTGCTGATCGTGCTGGCACTGGCCGCGCCACTGCTGGCGCACTACGACCCCATCTTCGACCAGGACTACGGCAACCTGCTGGCCGGCCCCAGCGCCGAACACTGGCTGGGCACCGACGACCTCGGCCGCGACATCTACACCCGCATGCTCTTTGGCTCGCGCATCTCGCTACAGGCGGCGCTGATCTCGGTGGGGCTGGCGTTTTCCCTGGGCGTGCCCATCGGCATCGTCAGCGGCTACTACCGTGGCGCGGTCGATGCCATCGTCATGCGCGTGGTCGACGCACTGCAGGCTTTCCCCTCCCTGATCCTGGCGCTGGCACTGGCGGCCGCACTGGGTGGCGGCTTCTACAATGCCATGGTGGCGGTGGGTATCGGCTTTACCTCGTCCTTCGTGCGCCTGGCACGCGGCCAGGCCATGACCATCCGCAACCTCGATTACGTGATGGCGGCCCGCTCCATCGGCGCCGGCCACCTGCGCATCATGTGGCGCTACATCCTGCCCAATTCGCTGGCACCGCTGGTGATCCAGGCCACTTTCGCCATGGGCACCGCGATCATCGCCGAAGCCGGCCTGTCCTACCTGGGCCTGGGTGCCAAGCCGGAAGATCCGAGCTGGGGCTCCATGTTGCACATCGCCCAAGGCTACCTGAATACCACGCCGATGCTGGCCATGTGGCCGGGGCTGGCGATCTTCCTGGTGGTGCTGGGCTTCAACCTGCTGGGCGACGGTATCCGCGAAGTCTTTGATCCAAAACTGAGCCGCTGATGGCATCACCAAGTGAGTCACCAAGTGAGCCGCCAAGGAATACCCATGCTGGAAATCGACAAACTGAAAATAGAATTCCTGAGCCACGGCCGGCGCGTGGCGCCGGTCGATGGTGTCTCCTTCTCGCTGGGCAGCGACGAAACGGTCGGCCTGCTGGGCGAATCCGGCTGCGGCAAGAGCGTGACCGCGCTGTCCATCCTGCGGCTGTTCCCCATGGCCAGCCAGGCCCGCCTGTCAGGCGCGATCCGCTTCGACGGGCGCGACCTGCTGCAGGCCGAGGATGAGGCCCTGCGCGGCATCCGGGGCAAGGAGATCGCCATGATCTTCCAGGAACCGATGACTTCCCTGAACCCCTTGCACCGCATCGGCGAACAACTGGCCGAGATGCTGCGCATCCACACCGGCCTGGCGCGCCAGGAAATCGATGCCCGCGTGCTGGCCATGCTGGAACGCGTGGGCCTGGCACGGGCCGCGCAACTGGTGGACGAATACCCGCACAGCCTCTCCGGCGGCATGCGCCAGCGCGTGATGATCGCCATGGCACTGCTGTGCAAGCCCAAGCTGCTCATCTGCGACGAACCCACCACCGCCCTGGACGTCACCATCCAGGCCCAGATCCTGGACCTGATGCGTGACCTCAAGCGCGAGCAGCAGACCTCCATCCTGCTGATCACCCACGACCTGGGCGTGGTGGCCGAGATGTGCGAACGGGTGGTGGTGATGTATGCCGGCCAGGTGGTGGAACAGAGCAGCGTGGAGGACCTCTTCGACCGCCCCGCCCACCCCTACACCCACGCCCTCATGCGCGCCCGCCCGGCACTGGACGCCACGCCCGGCGCGCCCCTGAATGCCATTCCCGGCAGCGTGCCGCCGCCCGGCACCGTCAAGAGCGGCTGCCGCTTCGCCGCCCGCTGCGCCCGCGCGCAGGACATCTGCCGCCAGGAAATGCCGCCACTGGAAGACCTGGGCGACGGCCATCATGTGCGCTGCTGGTATCCGCATTGAAGCAAGGCTAATGACGATGAACCCTCCCCTGCTCGAAGTCCACGGACTGAAAAAACATTTTGCTGCCGGCAGCACCACCGTCAAGGCCGTTGACGACGTCTCCTTCAGCATCGCCGAAGGCCAGACCCTGGGCCTGGTCGGCGAATCCGGCTGCGGCAAGTCCACCACCGGCCGCAGCGTACTGCGCCTGATCGAACCCACCGAAGGCAGCGTGCGCTTCATGGGCCAGGAAATCACCCTGCTGCCGGCCGGCCCGCTGCGCGCCATGCGCCGCCACATGCAGATGGTGTTCCAGGACCCCTACTCCTCGCTGAACCCGCGCATGAGCATCGGCGAAGTGCTGGAAGAGCCGCTCATCGTGCATGGCCTGCACGACCGCGCCACCCGCAAGCGCAAGGTGGCCGAGGCACTGGACATGGTGGGTCTGAACCCGGCCTATGCGGCGCGCCATCCGCACGAATTCTCCGGCGGCCAGCGCCAGCGCGTGGGCATCGCCCGCGCCATCATCACCCGCCCCAGGCTGGTAGTGGCCGACGAAGCGGTCTCGGCGCTGGATGTCTCGATCCAGGCGCAGATCCTCAACCTGCTGCGCGAACTGCAGCAGGAACTGGGGCTGACCTATCTCTTCGTCTCGCACGACCTGGCCGTGATCCGCCATGTGAGCGACACCATCGGCGTGATGTACCTGGGCCGCATGGTGGAGCTGGGCGCGCGTGAAGACATCTACGTCCGGCCCAGCCACCCCTATACACAAGCCCTGCTCTCGGCTATCCCGCGTGAACACCCACGCGAGCAGCGCCAGCGCATCGTGCTGCAGGGAAGCATCCCCAACCCGGCCGCGCCGCCCGCCGGCTGCCACTTCCATCCACGCTGCCCGTCCTGCATGGAAGTCTGCCAGCGTGAAGCGCCGGCCCCGATCAAGCTCAGCCCCACTCATACCGTGGCCTGCCACCTGTATCGCTAAAATACACACCTGACCCAAGAACGAGAGACCGCCATGCCTGACTTCCCCGACTTCAGCAGCAACCACTATCCCTACTTCTCGCGCCGCAGTGCCGTCTATGCCCGGCGCGGCATGGTCGCCACCTCGCAGCCACTGGCCGCGCAAGCCGGGCTGGAAGTCCTGCAGCGCGGCGGCAATGCCATCGACGCCGCCATCGCCGCGGCCGCCGCGCTGACGGTGGTGGAGCCGACCGCCAACGGCATCGGTGGCGATGCCTTCGCCCTGGTCTGGCATGGCGGCAAGCTGCATGGACTCAACGCCAGTGGCCCGGCACCGCAATCGATCTCGGCCGACAAGCTCACCGGCACCGGCCTGAAGGAGGTCCCCAAATACGGCGCCCTGCCGGTGACGGTGCCCGGCACGCCCAGCGCCTGGGCTGCCATGGCCAAGCGCTTCGGCAAGCTGGCCCTTACCGATTCGATGGCCGGTGCCATCACCCTGGCGCAGGAAGGTTTCCCGGTTTCGCCGATGGTGGCGCACGCCTGGCAGGTGGCACAACAGAACTTCAAGCGTGAATTCAAGGACGCCCATTTCCAGTCCTGGTTCGACACCTTCTGCATCGATGGAAAGGCGCCGCAAGCCGGCCAGCTGTGGCGCTCGGCCGGCCATGCCGCGACCCTGCAATCCATCGCCGAGGATGGCGCCGAAGGTTTCTATCGCGGTGAACTGGCTGGCCGGATCGCCGCCTTCATCCAGCAAGCGGGCGGCTACATGCAAGCCTCCGACCTGGCCGCCTTCCAGCCGGAATGGGTGGACCCCATCGGCGTGAACTATCGCGGCTACGACGTCTGGGAAATCCCACCCAATGGCCACGGCATGGTGGCCCTGATGGCGCTGAACCTGCTGAAGGCCTACGACTTTTCCGAGCGCGACACCCTGGCCACCTACCACCGCCAGATCGAAGCCATCAAGCTGGCCTACGCCGATGGCCTGGCGCACATCGCCGACCCGGCCCACATGAAGGTGACGGTGGAGCAGTTGCTCTCCGACGCCTATGCCGACGAACGCCGCAAACTCATTGGCGAACGCGCTACCCTGCCGGTGGCCGGCGATCCCTCACGCGGCGGCACGGTCTATCTGTGTACCGCCGATGCCGAGGGCAACATGGTGTCCTTCATCCAGAGCAACTACATGGGCTTTGGCTCCGGCCTGGTCGTGCCGGGTACCGGCATCGCCCTGCACAACCGTGGCAACAACTTCACCCTGGAAGCCGGCCATGCCAACGTGCTGGCGCCGGGCAAGCGCCCGTATCACACCATCATCCCCGGCTTCATGACGCGCAACGGTCAGGCAGTCGGACCCTTCGGCGTGATGGGCGGCTTCATGCAGCCACAGGGCCATGTGCAGATGGTGATGAACACGGTCGATTTCGGCCTCAACCCGCAGGCATCGCTGGATGCGCCACGCTGGGAATGGGAAAAGGGCAACAAGGTCTCCATCGAACACAGCACCGCCGAACACCTGTTCCGTGGCCTGGGCGGGCTTGGTCACGAGGTCTCGTGGTCAGGCAACCAATTGGGCTTCGGCCGTGGCCAGATCATCTGGCGCAATGACGAAGGTGTCCTGTGCGGCGGTACCGAACCGCGCACCGATGGCTGCGTGGCGGCCTGGTGAGGATGCGACCATCGTGAAGAGCGTGGCTGTCCCCTCCCCCCTGCCGCCGACGGCCGAGGCCATCGACGTGGCCGAGCCCGACGGCGACGATGCGCTGGTGCGCAGCGGCTCCCTGCCCGAGTATGTCTACGCCCAGCTGCGGCAGGACATCTTCGACATGCGGCTGCTACCCGGCGACCAGATCACCGAGACCGAAATCGCCGCCTACTTCAAGGTCTCGCGCACGCCGGTGCGGCAAGCCCTGCAGCGGCTGCAGAACGATGGCCTGATGCAGGGCTACGTGCGCGGTGGCTGGGAGATCGTGCCGATCGATTTCAAGCGCTTTTCCGACCTCTACGAAATGCGCAAGCTCATCGAGACCCACGCCGTGCGCCGCCTGTGCGCCCAGGACGGCGACCAGAGCGTGCTGGCCGGACTGCGCGCCTCCTGGTGCGTGCCGGAGCAGGCCCGCGAGCTGGATGGCCCCAAGGCCGCACAGCTCGACGAAGTGTTCCACCAGACCCTGGTGCGCGCGGCCGGCAACCAGGAGATGGCCGATACCTTCGACCGCCTGACCGACCGCATCCGCATCGTGCGCCGCCTGGATTTCCTCTATGGCGATTGCCTGCATTCGACCTACGAGGAACATGCCGCCATCCTGGAATGCATCGCAGCCGGCGATGCCGACGCGGCACAGCAGATCATGGGAGAACACATCGACGGCAGCCATGCCGAGGTCAACCAGATCACCCTGCACCGCCTGCACAGCGCCCGGGCCACTGCCACCACCAAGCCCCCGGCCTATGTGTCGGTGCGGGTGCGGCGCTCGTTCTGACCGCTGCTGACCCCGCCTGAAAAGACCGCGGTGCTGTGTTAGGCTTTCCGCTTCGTCATCAATCTACCGAGCGGGGAGACACGCATGAAAGTTGCAGTGATGGGCGCGGGTGCAGTGGGCTGTTATTTTGCCGGGATGTTGGCACGCGCCGGACATGAGGTGGTCCTGGTGGGCCGCCCCCAGCACGTGGAGGCCTTCAATACCCGTGGCCTGCGGCTGGAAGCCAAGACCTTCGATGAGACCATCCCCGTCAAGGCCAGCACCGATCCCGCCATTGTCGCCGGCGCCGAGCTGGTGCTGTTCTGCGTCAAGTCTCCTGATACCGAAACTGCCGGCGCGCAACTGCGCCCCTACCTGGGCGCCGATACGCTGGTGCTGACATTGCAGAACGGTACCGACAATGCCGAGCGCCTGCGCACCGTGATCCCGCAACCGGTGTCGGCGGCGGTGGTCTACGTCGCCACCGAAATGGCCGGCCCCGGCCACGTCAAGCACCACGGACGCGGCGAACTGGTGATCGAACCGGCTGCGCGCAGCCGTGCTGCGGCCGATGCCCTGATCGCCGCCGGCGTGCCCACCGAGATTTCCGACAATGTGCGTGGCGCCCTGTGGCTGAAGCTGATCATCAACTGCGCCTACAACGCCCTCTCCGCCATCGCGCAACTGCCCTACGGCAAGCTGGTGGAAGGCGTGGGGGTGCCGGAGGTGATGGCCCACCTGGTGGCCGAATGCAAGGCCGTGGCCGCTGCCGAAGGCGTGACACTGGCCGGCGACGTCGACACCGCCGTACGCAAGATCATCGAGACCATGCCCTCCCAGTTCTCCTCGACCGCGCAGGACCTGGCACGCGGCAAGCCCAGCGAAATCGACCATCTGAACGGCTTCATCGTCCGGCGCGGCCAGGCCCATGGGCTGTCCACACCGGTCAACCTGACCGTGCATGCGCTGGTCAAGCTGATCGAGAGCAAGGTGAAGTGACTACGAGGCAAACCAGGGCGGACACCTTAGCCGAATAGCCGGGCGTCGAACTGGAAGAGCTGCTTTTCCACTACCCTGACACCGGCCATCTGCGGATGCAGGGGATTGAGCAGGAGGTTGAAATCGGTGGGACTGACCACTGATGGCACCTTCATGACAAGCTGCTTCCCCTGCTCGATCCAGTGCTTCCCGATGGCCGCCGTGCTGGCCGGATCGCGGGTGATGTCGGACCAGTCCGGTGGCAGCTCCGGAATATAGGCCTTGCGCACCTCGGCCTGCGGCAACTCCAGCACGACCAGGTAGAAGTTGGCCCGTGGCATCAGCCCGGCCATGTGGACCAGGGATTCCAGCAGCGCCGTGGAGGCGCTACAGCAGGTATAGAGCACCCTCAGGCCACGTGGATTCCAGCGACCGCCACTCAAGGCTGCGCCATTGCCGGAAAGATCATCGGCCGCATAATGCCCCGGTTTTTCCTTGGCGAGCCGGTAAACACGGGTGACACTCAAGCCGCCACCCCGAAGGCGATACGGCTCAGGATATCGCGGACCCGGTCATAGCCAGGCTGCGTATCGAGTACCTCCAGCGGCGTCATGCCGCCCAGGGTGGCATTGGGACGACACATCCACTGCGCCGCCAGCGCTTCATCCTCGAAGACATCGGCGGCCTGTTCGCGGACATAGAGCACGCGTGCGATGCGGTCCGATTCGGGCCCCGAGAGGCGTTCCTTGCGTGAAATCTTGCGCAGAATGGTCGAACTGGGCAGGCCCAGCCCGGCCAGCAGCGTCTGCAGGGGAACCTGCAACAGTTCCTTGGCAACGCGCTCGGCGATGATGGCCTCCATGCCATCGCGGATGGTCCGACCCTGGCTGATCGGGTCCATGCTGGCGAAACGTTCGAAATCATGCGGCCTGGCACCCAGGCCATGCGTCACTTTCGCGGAAGCGGATGCACGGACGGCGGCGGATCGTGTTGCCATGGTCAACCTCTCATTTGGTCAGTTTCACTCTCTCATCTTAGAACCTTCCCAAATGAGAGTCAACAAACTACCAAATGAGAAAGCCTAGCGCAGCATGGCCGACATCGCCGACAAGCTGTTGAGCACGCGCACCGCGTATTCCGCCGTCGGCGCATCGAACTCCACGGTGACATTGTCGCTGCGCTCCAGGATGGGCAACTGGCTGAACAGGTCGGCCAGCGCCACGGTCTGCACCTGCAGCCGACACCGCAGTGGTCCGCGCAAGGGCAGTACCGGCATCGACGCCGGTTGCGCCAGCAGGCTGGTCACTGCCTGCCGGGCGCGCTCTTCCAGCAACACGCAAGATTGTTGAGGGGTCAGCGAATCGCCACTGTTGGCGCCATAGGCTTTCTTGGTCTCGGCAAAGACCGCGTGGGGATACAGCGGCTGGTTTTCCTCAATGAAGGCATCGTCCCCGCTGCCGAAGATCACCGGTACGCCGTGCTCGGCAGCCAGTGCGCCATAGAGACCGGCCTCGCCCATCTCCTGCCCGCCCAGCCAGACCCGGGCAAAGGCAAAGCTGTTGGTGGTGTGCGCGAGGATGCCGCGCCCCTGGGCGCGCGAATGGTAACCCACCAACATCACGGCATCGATCTCCTGGTCCACGCCACCCATCATGCCCAGCACGCGGGGCTTGCCCAGCACCATGCGGGCCTGCGGATGCAGCAGGTCCGGCAGCAGATTGCGGAAGCCGCCATGCGAGTCGTTGACCTTGATGGCGGTGGCACCGGCCGCCAGGGCACCGCGGATGACGGCGTTGGCTTCTTCGGTCATCCAGCGCCGGGCGCGTTCATATTCGCCGTTGCCGGCACGGGTCTGCTCGACGTGAAAAACCCCGGCCACGCCTTCGATATCGACGGAAACCAGAATGTTGGCGCGTTTGCCAGTCATGAAAATCTCGCTACGGTAAGTCGTTCAGTTCAATGCCGCCAGCCGCTCGCGCAGGCTGACGCGCACATGGCCGTCGCGCCCGTACACGGTCTCGGCGGCAAAGAGCGCATGGACGATGGCCTGCTCCACGCTGTCGGCGGCAGCATGGAACAGCGGGTCCAGCAGATGATCGGCCAACAAGGCCATCTGCACGCACTCGGCCGCGGCCTCGATCTGCTGCGCGGTCGAAAACGCCAGGGCGATATCGCCGCTGCCGTGCCCATAGGCCGATCCGGTACGTGCCAGCCCGGCACCGGCCCGTACGGCCAGGCGCTTCAACTGGCGCGCATCCAGCGGCGCATCGGTGGCCAGGAGGATGATGATGGAGCCCTTCTCGGGGGCGGCATCCGGCGGCTCTGCAGCGGCCAGGCGCGCGCCCAGTGGATCGCCGGCCAGGATCAGCTCGGGCAGGCGACCGAAGTTGGACAGCACCAGCGCCCCCACGGTGTAGCCCTGCCCCGCGGCGCCGACAACGGCTACCCGGGAAGCCGTCCCGATCCCGCCCTTCAGTCCGAAGCTGGACATGCCGCGCCCGGCGCCCACCGAACCTTGGGCCACCTCAGATGAAGCTGCCTGCAGGGCCGCATCGAAATGCGCCGGCTGCACCGCCATCGCCTGCAGATCGTTGAGATAGCCGTCATTGCATTCCAGCACCAGCGGATTGACGGTGGGCAGGCTGCGCCCGCATTGCGGGTTGGCGCGCAGGGTGTGGGCGATCTGGGCGTTGAGCAGCGTGCCGACGGCGAAGGTGTTGGACAGCGCAATCGGCGTCTCCAGCAGGCCCAGCTCTTCCAGTTGCACCAGCCCGGCACTCTTGCCGAAGCCGTTGATGACCGCCGCCGCCGCCGGCAGGCGGTGGGTGAACAGGTTGCCACCATGCGGCGCAATCACGGTCACGCCGGTCTGCACCGGGCCGTCATCGAGGGTGCAATGGCCGACGGTCACGCCGGCCACGTCGGTGATGCTGTTACGCGGGCCGGCGGCAAGCCGGCCAATGTGCGGTAGCGTCGACATAGGCGACCTCGTCACAAGCGGCAGGCCCATCGCCATCAACGCTGATCGATCTTGGGATCGAGCGCGTCACGCAGGCCATCGCCCAGCAGGTTGAAAGCCAGCACGGTGAGGAAGATGGCGATGCTGGGCACCAGCGCCACGTGCGGCGAGGTCACCATGTCCGCGCGGGCTTCGTTCAACATCAGGCCCCACTCCGGCGTGGGCGATTGCGCACCCAGGCCGAGGAAGGACAGCCCGGCGGCAGTAATGATGGAGGTGCCGATGCGCATGGTGAAATACACCACGATGGCCGAGATGGTGCCAGGGAAGATGTGCTTCCACATGATGGTGGTATCGGACGCACCGATGCTGCGGGTAGCCTCGATATAGGTCAGGTTCTTCAATTGCAGGGTATTGCCGCGTACCAGGCGGGCAAAGGCCGGGATGCTGAACACCGACACCGAGATGATGACGTTGATCATGCCGCCACCCAGGATGGCGACGATGCCGATGGCCAGCAGGATGCCGGGGAAGGCGAACAGTACGTCGCAGATGCGCATGGTGATGCGGTCCCACCAGCCCTCGTAGTAGCCGGCCAGCAGGCCGAAGACGGTGCCGATCACGGCGCCGATGGCCACCGAGAAGAAGCCCGAGGCCAGCGAAATGCGTGCGCCCATCAGGATGCGGCTGAAGATGTCACGGCCCAGCGAGTCCACACCGAACCAGTGGGTCCAGGTCGGCGGCGAGTTCAGGGCGTCGTAATCGAAGAAGTTCTCGGCATCGAACGGCACGATCCAGGGGGCCAGGATGGCGACCAGGATCAGCAGCAGGATGAACACGCCGGCATAGACGGCCAGGCGCTGCTTCTTGAACTTGCGCCAGAATTCGCGCCACGGGGTGCGGATCTTCTGGCCAGAGGCCGTGACCGCGGCGGGATCGGGCGGCGGCAAGGGCGCGCCGGTTTCGGAGGTGGTTGCCAGAGGCGAATTGGAGAGCGACATGATTCCCCTCACTTGAAACGGATGCTGGGGTTGATCACGGCATACAGCACGTCCACCACCAGGTTGATGAAAATGAATTCCAGCGAGAACAGCAGGATCTCGGCCTGGATGATGGGGTAGTCACGCATTTCGACCGCGTCCACCAGCAGGCGCCCCATGCCCGGCCAGTTGAAGACCACTTCGACCAGGATCGAGCCACCCAACAGGAAGCCGAACTGCAGGCCCATCATGGTGACCACCGGAATGAGGGCATTGCGCAGGCAGTGCTTGATGACTACCACCGTCTCGGTCAGGCCCTTGGCGCGGGCGGTACGGACGAAGTCTTCCTGCAGGATCTCGATGAAGGAGGAACGGGTGAAGCGCGCCATCACCGCCGCCACCGCCGCGCCCAGCGTGATCGAGGGCAGGATGTAGTGGCGCCAGGTGTCGTCGCCCACCGTGGGCAACCATCCCAGGTTGACCGAAAACACCTGCATCAGCAGGATGCCCAGCGAGAAGGCCGGGAAGGAAATGCCGGACACCGCCAGCGTCATGCCCAGGCGATCCGGCCACTTGTTGCGCCATACCGCCGAGGAAATGCCGATGATCAGACCGAAGATCACGGCCCAGATCATGGCCACCACCGTCAACCACAGCGTGGGCCAGAAGCGCGCGGCGATCTCTTCGGAGACCGGGCGTTTGCTGCGGATGGAACGACCGAAGTCACCCTTGGCGGCGTTGACGAAGAAGTTCACGAACTGCTCCGGCAGGGGCTTGTCCAGGCCGAGGTCGGCACGCACCAGCGCGACCGTCTTGTCGTCGGCGTCGGGGCCGGCCGCCAGGCGTGCCGGATCGCCCGGCAACAAGTGCACGAACAGAAATACCAGGACCGCCACCAGCAGCAGCGTGGGAATCAGGCCTAACAGGCGTTTGATGACAAAGGAAAACATGATGCTCTCTGAATAAGGCCGCTCTTCGCCGATGGATCGGGCCCTTCTTGTTGCGCGATGGACCAGACGTCCACCGAAGAATGCAAGTGGCGGCGCGCTCCTGCTGCGCCGCCGCTTGGTGCTGCCTGCTTACTTCGTCAGTTCGATGTTCTCGAATTCAATCGCCTGGTCAGGCATCACATAGACGCCCTTGAGGTTCTTGTTGCGCGCGTACAGCAGCTTTTCGGTCACCAGGAAGGCCCACGGTGCATCCTTCCAGATTTCCTGCTGGGCATCCTTGTACAGGGCTTCCTTTTCCTTGCGATCGGTCAGGGTCAGGGCCTTGGCGATGTCGGCGTCGACCTTGTCGTTCTTGTAGTAGGCGGTGTTGTACAGGCGCGGCGGCATGGCTTCGGAAGCCAGCAGCGGACGCAGTGCCCAGTCGGCTTCACCGGTGGAGGAGGACCAGCCGATGTAGAGCAGACGTACCGGCGCGGTGGCAGGGTCTTGCCAGCTTTCCACGCGTTCCACGCGCTGACCGGACTCCAGGGCCTGGATCTTGGCCTTGATGCCGACCTGCGCCAGTTGCTGCTGCAGGAACTGGATGATCTTCAGTGCCGTGCTGTGCGTGTAGGCCGACCACAGTTCGGTCTCGAAACCATTCGGATAACCGGCTTCGGCCAGCAGGGCCTTGGCCTTCTTCACGTCATAGGGCCAGGGGCCGGTCTTGAAGGCGTAGTCCACGCCCTGCGGTACCACGCCTTCCATCGGCGTGGCATAGCCGTTGAAGGCCACCTTCACCAGCGCCTGCTTGTTGATGGCGTAGTTGATGGCTTCGCGTACCTTCGGGTTGTCGAAAGGCTTCTGCTTGGTATTCATCGACATGTAACGCTGGATGATGGACGGTGCCGCCACCACATCCAGGTTGGACTTGCTCTTCAACAGATCGGCCTGCTCGTAGGGCAGCGGATAGGTGAATTGCGCCTCGCCGGTCTGCATCATGGCCGAGCGGGCGTTGTTATCGACCACCGGCTTCCAGATGATCTCGTCGACCTTGGGGTAGCCCGGCTTCCAGTAGCCATCGAATTTCTCGACCTTGACGTAGTCGGTCTGTTTCCATTCGACGAACTTGAAGGGGCCGGTGCCGACCGGGTGGAAGGCGATGTCCTTGTTGCCGTACTGCTTCAGCGCAGCCGGCGAAATCATCACTGCCGACGGGTGGGCCAGCACGTTGATGAAGGCCGAGAACGGCTCCTTGAGCACGATCTTGACGGTGTAGTCGTTCAGGATTTCGGTCTTGGCGATGCGGTTGAAGAGGTTGTAGCGCTTCAACTTGTTGTCCGGGTTGGTGACACGGTCGAACACGGCCTTCACGGCATCGGCCTTGAACACGGTACCGTCCTGGAACTTCACGCCCTGCTTCAGGCGGATGGTGTATTCCAGACCGTCCTTGCTCACCAGGTAGCCTTCGGCCAGCACTGGAATGAGCTTCATGTCCTTGTCGAAACCGAACAGGCCCTGGTAGAAGGACTTGGCCATGGACAGCGACAGGGTGTCGTTGGCGTCATAGGGGTCCAGCGTGGTGAAGGTGGAATACACCGCCAGCGTCACGGTCTTGGCCGCGAACGCATGTGCCGCTGCAAATTGCAGCGAGGTGCCCAGGGCGCCGACGGCCAGCCATTTGGCAATGGTCATGCCCTTCCGGGTTGCAGTGGTAGTCATGTAGTCTCTCCTGATCAGTAAAGCGAGGTTGGTACGACGTAGTGGGGATTACTGCACTGAAGCATTTACAACATGGAAACCCGCCCGCGCTCAGAAAGCGCCGGCAATACGGTGCTGGGCCACAAAGTGCCCGGGAGCCACTTCCTTCAGGGGCTCCACTTTGGGCTCATCGCCCACCAGCCGGATCGGGCTGGGAATTTCATCGGTCAGCAGCTTCTTGCCCGGCTGGCGCAAGGTGGGATCGGCCACCGGCACGGCCGCCATCAGCTTGCGCGTATAGGGATGCTGCGGATTCTCGAAGATCGCGCGACGCGGGCCGATCTCCACGATCTGGCCCAGGTACATCACCGCCACCCGGTGGCTGATGCGCTCTACCACGGCCATATCGTGCGAGATGAAGATGAAGGAAATCCCCAGCTCGGCCTGCAGGTCCAGCATCAGATTGACGATCTGGGCCTGGATCGACACGTCCAGCGCCGACACCGATTCGTCGGCGATGACGATCTTGGGGTTCAGGGCCAGGGCGCGGGCGATGCAGATGCGCTGGCGCTGGCCGCCGGAAAATTCATGCGGGTAGCGCTGGCCATGTTCGGGGGTGAGGCCCACGCGGGTCAGCAGTGCATCCACGCGTTCCTGGGCGCCCTCCTTCATGCCGTGCACCAGCATCGGCTCCATGATGGAGTAACCGACCGTCATGCGCGGATCGAGGGAGGCGAACGGATCCTGGAAGATGAACTGGATATCGCGCCGCAACTGGCGCAGCTCGGTGCGCGGCAATTGCGCCAGGTCGCGGCCGCCGAATTCGACGCGACCACCGGCGATATCGACCAGACGCAACAGGGAGCGACCGGTGGTGGACTTGCCACAGCCGGACTCACCGACGATGGCCAGGGTCTCGCCGGCAAACAGGTTGAAGCTGACCTTTTCCACCGCATGCACGCGCTGCTTGACGCGACCGAAGATGCCGCTCTTCACATCAAAGCGGGTGGTCAGGTCGCGCACCTTGAGGATGGGCTGGCGCTGGGCGGCGATCTCCTGCTGGGTCTGCAGCTCGCTGGCGATCAGGTCGGGGCGCACCTCGGCCTGTGGCGCAATACCGAAACGCAGCGGCATATCGGTACCGCGCATGGAGCCCAGGCGCGGCACGGCGGCCAGCAGGGAACGGGTATAGGGATGGCTGGGTGCGGCGAAGAGTGGCTCGACGGCGTTTTCTTCCACCTTCTCGCCACGGCACATGACCACCACGCGGTCGGCCACTTCGGCCACCACACCCATGTCGTGGGTGATGAAGATCACGCCCATGTGCATCTCTTCCTGCAGGGAGCGGATCAGTTGCAGGATCTGCGCCTGGATGGTCACGTCCAGGGCCGTGGTCGGTTCATCGGCGATCAACAGCGAAGGCTTGCAGGACAAGGCCATGGCGATCATCACGCGTTGCCGCATGCCACCCGACAACTGGTGCGGATGGCGGCCCAGCACGCGCCGGGCCTCGGGGATACGCACCATCTCCAGCATGCGCAGCGCCTCGGCCTGGGCGGCGGCGCGGCTCATGCCCTGGTGCAGGCGGATCGATTCGGCGATCTGTTCACCGACGGTGAAGACCGGGTTCAGCGAGGTCATCGGTTCCTGGAAGATCATGGCGATCTCGGCGCCCCGGATGCCGCGCATGGTGGCATTGTCGGCCTGGGCCAGATCAAGCGTCTGGCCGCTGCGGCGCAGGAACTGCATGCTGCCGCCGACGATCTTGCCGCCACCGTGTTCGATCAGGCGCATGATCGCCAGCGAGGACACCGACTTGCCCGAACCCGATTCGCCGACGATGGCCAGGGTCTCGCCCTGATCCACATGGAAGGACAGGTCGCGCACCGCATCCACCGTCCGCTCGGAGGTGGCGAAGCGGACGTTGAGGTGGCTGACATCGAGCACGCGTTGTGACTGTTGCATCTTGATTCTCTCCTGCTCGGCCGACTCAGGCCGGTGCTGCGTAAATTTCGGTGACCGGCGCCAGCTCGCCGCAGCCATAGGCGCGGTACATGCCTTCGGTATTGAACGGCAGGGCCAGGTTGCCCTGGGCATCGATGGCGATCACGCCACCGCGTCCGCCGACCTTGGGCAGGGTATCGAACACCACGGCGCGGCTGGCTTCTTCCAGCGACTGGCCGGCATAGGCCATGCGCGCGCCGATGTCGTAACAGGCCACGGTGCGCATGAAGGCCTCGCCGGTACCGGTGGCGGAAACCGCAACGGTGGCATTGTTGGCATAGCAGCCGGCACCGATGATGGGTGAATCACCTACCCGGCCCGGCTGCTTGTTGGTGATACCACCGGTCGAGGTGGCCGCAGCCAGGTTGCCGAACTGGTCCAGCGCCACCGCACCGACGGTGCCGAACTTGTGGTCGGGGTCGATGGGCTCGACGGGGGCGGCGGTCTTTTCGGCAAAGGCAAAGGAGGAGGCGTCATGGTCCAGCATGGCCCGCGACTGACCGCGCACGCGCAGCCATTGCTCGTGGCGGGCATCGATATGGAAATAGTCAGGCGTGACCGTGGCCACACCGTTGCGAGCGGCAAAGGCTTCGGCAGCGGGACCGACCAGCAGCACGTGCTCGCTCTTTTCCATCACGGCGCGGGCAGCCAGCACCGGGTTGCGCAGATTGGTGACACAGGCCACCGCGCCGGAGGCCAGGTCGGCGCCATTCATCACGCAGGCATCCAGCTCATGCCGGCCTTCACTGGTATAGACGGCGCCATGGCCGGCATTGAACAGCGGACAGTCTTCCAGCAGGCGCACTGCTTCGGTCACCGCTTCCAGTGCCGAGCCACCGGCATTCAATACGGCCTGGCCGGCGGCCACGATGTCAGCCAGCGCCTGGTGATATCGGGCTTCGTCCTCGGCGCTCAGCGAGGCGCGCGTGATGGTGCCTGCGCCACCATGGATGGCAATTACCGGAGTGGTCATGCTTTGGTCTTTCCTTTATTGAGAGCGGCCCGGGCCGGCTTGGCGACAGGCGTCATGGCCGGACGCTGGTGCTGTTGCGGCAAGTAGAGCCAGGGCAGTACGAATTCGGTCATCTGCGAAGCAGCCTGCACCGAACGCCGGGCGCGATGCGCCACCGCATCGCACAGGGCCTGAATCAAGATCAGCGCGGCCGCATCGGACGTGGGAGACAGCTTGCGATCGGTCTGGGCATAGATCGTGACATCGGCCAGCGGCACCAGCGGCGAGCCGGGAGTATCGGTGATGGCCAGGATACGGGCGCCCTTCTCCACTGCGCGCTGGGTCAGCCAGACGGTATCGGCGGCATAGCGCGGAAACACCATCGGGATCACCAGGTCGCGACTATCGAGCTTGAAGAATTGCCGGCCCGCCTGCGAAGGACCACCAGCCAGCGCCACCGAGGACACGGTGCGCACATAGGGCTCCAGCGCATGCGCCATCAGGCCGGCCAGGTAGGCCGAGGCGCCGAAGCCGGTGATGAAGATGCGTTCGGCGGCAAGAATCATGTCCACTGCCTGTTCACAATGCTCGGGCGTGAGCATGCGGCGGGTGGCCTCGATGTTATGGATGTCGCTATCGAAGGCAGCAGCCATGATCTCGGCGCTGGTGGCGGCGCGTTGCACTTCGTCGCGCAGCTTTTCCACCGGCGCCAGCGTGGTGGCGAAGTCCGCCACCAGGGCCGCGCGGAAGGAGGCATACCCGTCAAAACCCAGCGCGTGGGCAAAGCGGTTGGCGGTGGCTACCGAGATGCCGGCGGCCTCCGACAGTTCGTCGATGGTCATGGTCGCCGCGCGAAAGGGGTTGCCGAGCACATAGTCGGCGGTCTTGCGGTGCGACTTGGACAACTGCGGATACAGCTTGCCCACGGCCTGCGCGACCGCGCCGGCTCCCTGCAAGCTGATGTTCTTCGGTTGTTGTGTCACCGTCCGCTGCCCCGTCTGTGCTGAAGAAATCGCCCCGTGCCTGCAAACGCTCCATATCATTGATTGGATTTATATCGTTTACGAAAACGCGGGCCTCACCCATTTTTATCCTGTCGCGGGACTTGATATGACGACCAGCCCTGGCGCGAAAAATGTAAATATATTTTCATTTCAATCCGGAGTAAAGAAAAAATACTTTCAAATTCCGAATATCGATATAACGCACCAGAAGCACGCAACTTACCCTGTGAAATGCACCAGATGTGCGCCGAACGGGACCGACTTTATTGCGCAGCGCACCAAAAATGACAACGAGAGTTGACACGTCCTGGCGATAAAATACGCCTCTTCTCCACGTCCTGCTCGTCATGAATATCCGCTTCCTCGAAACCTTCGTCTGGCTGGCCCGGCTGCGCAATTTCCGGCTCACTGCCGAGCGCCTGCACACCACCCAGGCTGCCGTCTCCAGCCGCATCGCCTCGCTCGAACAGGACTTCGGCGTGCGCCTGTTCGACCGCAGCGCGCGCGAGGTGGCACTCACCGCCGACGGCAGCAAGGCGCTGGTGTATGCCGAGCGCATGGTCAAGCTCATGCGCGAGATGAAGGACGACATGTCCGACCGCGAGGTCTATGCCGGCGTGATCCGCATCGGCGTGATCGAATCCATCGTCCACAGCTGGTTCCCGGATTTCCTGGGGCGGCTGCACAAGACCTTCCCGCGCCTGCAGATCGAGATCGTCAGCGATACCACCATCCACTTGCACGAGCAGTTCAGCAAGAGCAACCTGGACCTGGTGCTGCAGGCCGAACCGGTGATCGGCCCGCAGGTCAGCAATATCGCGCTGTGCGAATTCCCCATGCGCTGGGTCGGTAGTCCCAAGCTCGACATCGGCAGCGAGACCCTGTCGCTGACCGACCTGGCGGCCTTCCCGATCATCAGCTTCGCCCGCAACTCGGGGCCGCATGCGGTGATCGAGCGCCTGTTCTCGGGCAGCGAACGTAGCGAGCGCACGCTGCACATCAATTGCATCGCCTCGGTGGCGACCATGATCCGGCTGGCCACCGATGGCTTCGGCATCACCGCCGTGCCGCCGGCCATCATCCAGCGCGAGCTCAACGAGGAAAGCCTGCACCTGCTGCGGGTCGATACCGAGTTCCCGGCCCTGGCGCTGATCGCCTGCTTCCGCTCGGACCATGAGAATCCCCTGACCGAAACCGTGGCCCGCATCGCCCAGGAAACCGCGTCCGACTTCGCACTCAATTGGGGCCACGAGATCGCCCGCCTGCCGGCGCCGCTCAACTGAGCCGGGCGCAATGCCGCGCCGCTACTAGCTGCGCATCCACAACCGCCGCATGCGGCGCAGCACCATCCTGAAGCAACCGCCGCCCCGCTTTTGCTCATAAGATTTTTCAATCAAGGCCGTTCACATTTTCTTGTTGGACAGCGCCCTCTCCGCATCCCCATACTGATTTAAGACCGCTGCCTTCGGGCTACAACAACAGCATGGCCGGTCCTGCAGTGCCATCCATGCACCCAGTCCATTTCATGCCGAACACAGCACGGCGCCGCCACGCGGACGCCGGCACCACTTGAGGAGGTTTTCATGTCTTATTCCCCATCCGCCGCCGCCACAGCGGCGGCATCGGCAGGCGCGCCATCCAGCATGGATGTCACCTATCGCAAGATCGCCTGGCGCCTGATCCCGTTCCTGGTCTTCCTGTTCGTGCTGGCCTGGATCGACCGCGTCAACGTCGGCTTCGCCAAGCTGCAGATGCTGCAGGACCTGCAGTTTTCGGAAGCCGTCTACGGCCTGGGGGCGGGCATCTTCTTCATCGGCTACTTCCTCTTCGAAGTCCCCAGCAACCTGTTGCTGGAAAAGATCGGCGCCCGCAAGACCCTGGCCCGCATCACCATCCTCTGGGGCCTGGCCTCGATGGCGATGGCCTACGTCACCACGCCCACCAGCTTCTACATCCTGCGCTTTTTGCTGGGCATCTTCGAGGCCGGCTTCTTCCCCGGCGTGGTGCTGTACCTGACCTACTGGTTCCCGGCGCAGCGCCGCGCCCGCGTCAATGGCCTGTTCATGACCTCGTTCGCCATCGCCGGTGCGGTCGGCGGCCCCATTGCCGGCCTCATCATGAGCAGCATGGAAGGCGTGGGTCACCTGGCGAACTGGCAGTGGCTGTTCATCATCGAGGGCATCCCTTCCCTGCTGGCCGGCTTCGCCGTGCTGGCCTGGCTGCCGGAAAAACCCGCCAACGCAAAGTGGTTGAGCGAGGCCGAGAAGAATGCCGTCACCCAGGTACTGGCTGCCGAAAACAGCGCGCCGGGCAAGCACTTCTCCTTCAAGGACGCCTGTAGCAACTACCGCGTCTGGATCTGCGCTGCCGTGTATTTCTGCGTGGTCAGCGGCAACGCCACCATCGCCTTCTGGGCACCGTCCATCATCAAGGAAATCGGCGTCAAGGGTAATCTGCAGATCGGCCTGATCTCGGCCATCCCCTTCGTGGCCGGCACCCTGGCCATGATCTGGAACGGCTTCCACTCCGACAAGACCGGCGAACGCCGCATGCACAGCGCTATCGCCACCCTGATTGCCTGTATCGGCCTGATCGCCACCGGCATGAGCCTGGGCAATGCCACCCTGGCGCTGTGCTCGCTGACGCTGGCGGCGGTCGGCATCCTGGCGGCCTTCCCGGTGTTCTGGTCGATTCCCGGTGCCTTCCTGGCCGGCACGGCAGCCGCCGGCGGCATCGCCCTGATCAACTCCATTGGCAACCTGGCCGGCTTCGTGGCGCCCTACATGATCGGCGCGCTGAAGACCAGCACCGGGTCGCTGTCCTCGGGCCTGTACTTCGTGGCAGCACTGGAATTCCTGGCCAGTTTCCTGGTGGTGGTGTTCGTCAGGAAGCACTGACACCCCACTGAACCAACTCCCCCAAGCGCAGTGCACATCACCCTTGAATCACCCTCGAATCACCCTTGAATCACCTGCAGGATAGACATCATGAAGCTGACCTTTACCCTCCCCGACCAATCTGCCCTCCAGGCCGACATCGACAGCCTGGTCATCGCCGGCTGGGCCGGCCGCGACATGGCGGCCATCGAACATCACATCGAAGAACTGGAAGCCCTGGGCATCTCCCGTCCCAGCGCAGTGCCGCTGTTCTACCGCGTCTCGGCCAACCAGCTGTCGCAGGCTGAACAGGTGCAGGTACTGGGCGAGGCCTCCTCCGGCGAAGTCGAGACCTTCGTCTTCAATGCCGGTGGCGAACTGTATGTCTCCATCGCCTCCGACCATACCGACCGCAAGCTGGAAGCCCATAGCGTAGCTTTTTCCAAGCAGGCCTGCGTCAAGCCGGTGGGCGCTGCCGCCTGGAAACTGGCGGACCTGGCCGACTACTGGGACGAGCTGGTAATCCGCTCCTGGATCGAAGAAGACGGCGCCACCGTGCTGTACCAGGAAGGCCCGCTGGCCTCGCTGCGCACCCCGTCCGACCTGATCGCCCGCTTCACCGACGGCAGCGCGACCCTGCCCGAGGGCTGCGGCATGACCTGCGGCACAGTGGGCGCCATCGGCGGCATCCGCCCGGCGGCCTCCTTCACGATGGAGCTCTACGATCCACGCCGTCAGCGTGCGCTGCGCCATCACTATGTCGCGCAGTCGCTGGCCGAAGTCGCCTGATCCCGTGGCCAGCCCTGCTGGCCATTTTTGTCTGATGCGGCAAGCAATGCGATACTGCCGGCTTGATTGGCCCTTATGCTCTTTTCGCTGCACCGCTCCTGTCGACCACCCCATTTTTCCATCATGCCGAGCACACTTTCCCAACTGGCCGCCGACCTCGATGCCGGCCGCATCACTTCCCTGCAACTGACCGAACAGGCCCTGGCCCGCATCGCCGACCCGGCCGGCGAAGGCGCGCGCGTCTTCACCAGCGTCTATGCCGACCAGGCGCGCGCCGCCGCCCGTGCCTCCGATACCCTGCGCGCCGCCGGTCTGCGCCGCTCGCCGCTGGAAGGCGTGCCGGTCTCGGTCAAGGACCTGTTTGACGTGGCCGGTGAAACCACCCTGGCCGGGTCCGTGGTGCTGCGCGGCAAGCCGGTCGCCAGCGCCCATGCCGAGGTGGTGCAGAAGCTGATCAACGCCGGTGCCATCGTCATCGGCAAGACCAACATGACCGAGTTCGCCTATTCCGGGCTGGGCATCAATCCGCACTACGGCACCCCGCAAAACCAGTGGGAACGTGGCGTCGAAGGAGGCCGCATTCCCGGCGGCTCGTCTTCCGGCGCGGCCATCTCGGTGACCGATGGCATGGCGTTCGCCGCGGTGGGCTCGGACACTGGCGGTTCGGTGCGCATTCCCTCGGCACTGAACGGCCTGACCGGTTTCAAGCCGACCGCCGCACGGGTCTCCATGGAGGGCGTGCTGCCGCTGTCGGCCTACCTGGATTCAATCGGCCCGCTGGCGGCCTCGGTGGAGTGCTGCGCCATCATGGACGCCGTGCTGGCCGGTGAAGCCTATCGCCCGCTGCCGGCCCATCCACTGCGCGGCCTGCGCCTGCTGGCACCCACCAATGTCGTGCTCGACGGCATGGACGAGAGCGTCGCCAAGGCCTACCGTGCCGCCCTGTCCAGGCTCACGCAAGCCGGTGCGGTGGTGGCGGAGGAAGAAGTCCCCGCCTTCAACAGCCTGGCCGCCATCAACAGCAAGGGTGGCTTCACCGCCGCCGAGGCCTATGCCTGGCACCGCGCACTGATTGCCGAGAGCGCTGCCGGCTACGACCAGCGTGTGGTCTCGCGCATCCTGCGCGGCAAGGACATGAGCGCGGCCGACCTGCTGGATGTGCTGCACGCCCGCTCGCCCTGGATCGCCCAGGTCGAGGCACAACTGGCCGGCTACGATGCGCTGGTGATGCCCACCGTGCCCATCGTCGCACCACGCATTGCCGAACTGCTGGCCAGCGACGACGCCTATTACGGCGCCAACGGCAAGATGCTGCGCAACCCCACGCTGATCAACTTCCTCGACGGCTGCGCGGTCTCCCTGCCCTGCCATGCGGAAGGCAGCGCACCGGTCGGCCTGTCGCTGGCGGCGCCCGGTGGCCAGGACCGACGCCTGCTGTCCATTGCGCTGGCCGTGGAGGGCTTGCTGGCCAGCTGAAATCGGCGTGCTTGCAACACATCAACCAGGCCTGTGCATGCACAGGCCTTTTTCATTGCCGCATTTAAATGCATATTTAACAGCATTTAAGCGCATTTACGGACAAGTCCCACGCGGAAGGGAACATTTCCACGGCCCGGACGCCGAATCCCTGGAATTTTCATTAGAATGCGCTTTTGCAGCGCAAGACGGCCCCTGCGACGGGGCTTCGGCGCTGGGCAAACAGAGATAGAACAACCCTCCGGCATCAGCCACGACCACTCATCTGCATGGCAACCAAAAAAACATCCCCGTCCGATTACAGTGAATCATCGATCCGTGTCCTCAAGGGACTGGAGCCGGTCAAGCAGCGTCCGGGCATGTACACCCGCACCGAGAACCCGCTGCACATCCTCCAGGAAGTGATCGACAACGCCTCCGACGAAGCGCTGGGCGGCTACGGCAAGAGCATCATCGTCACCCTGAACGCCGACGGCAGCGTCAGCGTGGAAGACGACGGCCGCGGCATCCCGGTCGGCCTGCACCCGGAAGAAAAGGTCCCCACCGTCGAGATCGTGTTCACCCGCCTGCACGCGGGCGGCAAGTTCGACAAGGGCTCCGGCGGCGCCTATGCCTTCTCCGGCGGTCTGCACGGCGTGGGCGTATCGGTCACCAATGCCCTGGCCACGCGTCTGGAAATCACGGTCTGGCGCGAAGGCGGGGTGCATACCCTGGCCTTCTCCGGCGGCGACGTCATCGAAAAGCTCAAGTCGCGCCCCGCCACCCGCGAGGACAAGAAATCCGGCACCCGCGTCACGGTCTGGCCTGACGCCAGGTATTTCGATTCGCCCACCATCCCGCTGGGCGAGCTGCAACGCCTGTTGCGGTCCAAGGCAGTGCTGCTGCCGGGCGTGAAGGTGACCTTCACCAACGCCAGGACCGGTGACAGCCAGAGCTGGCAGTACGACCAGGGCCTGCGCGGCTACCTGATGGAACAACTGGCCCAGAGCGGCAGCGGCGAGACCCTGATCCCGCTGTTCGAGGGCGAGCAGTTCGCCGGCAAGGATGCCGAAGGCTTCGCCGAGGGCGAAGGTGCCTCCTGGGTGGTGGCCTGGACCGAGGAAGGCGCCGTGGTGCGCGAGTCCTACGTCAACCTGATCCCCACTTCCAACGGCGGCACCCATGAATCGGGCCTGCGCGAAGGCCTGTTCTCGGCCGTGAAGAGCTTCGCCGAGATGCATTCGCTGCTGCCCAAGGGCGTCAAGCTGCTGGCCGAGGACGTGTTTGCACGCGTCTCCTTCGTGCTCTCGGCCAAGGTGCTGGACCCGCAATTCCAGGGCCAGATCAAGGAACGTCTCAACTCCCGCGACGCCGTGCGCCTGGTGGCCGGTTATTCGCGCCCGGCGCTGGAGCTGTGGCTGAACCAGCACGTCGAGTACGGCAAGAAGCTGGCCGAACTGGTCATCAAGCAGGCCCAGAGCCGCCTGCGCTCGGCGCAGAAGGTCGAGAAGAAGAAGTCTTCCGGCGTGGCCGTGCTGCCGGGCAAGCTGACCGATTGCGAATCCTCGGATGTGTCGCGCAATGAAATCTTCCTGGTCGAGGGCGACTCCGCCGGCGGCTCGGCCAAGATGGGCCGCGACAAGGAGTTCCAGGCCATCCTGCCGCTGCGCGGCAAGGTCCTGAACGCCTGGGAGACCGAGCGCGACCGCCTCTTCGCCAACAATGAGATCCACGACATCGCCGTGGCCATCGGCGTCGATCCGCACGGCATCAACGACAGCCCGGATCTGTCCGGCCTGCGCTACGGCAAGATCTGCATCCTCTCGGATGCGGACGTGGACGGCTCGCACATCCAGGTGCTGCTGCTGACGCTGTTCTTCCGTCACTTCCCCAAGCTGATCGAGAACGGCAACATCTGCGTGGCGCGCCCGCCGCTCTATCGCGTGGATGCCCCCGCCCGTGGCAAGAAGCCGGTGCAGAAGCTCTACGCCCTGGACGATGGCGAACTCGAAGCCATCGAAGACAAACTGCGCAAGGATGGCCTGAAGGAAGGCGCCTGGAGCATTTCCCGCTTCAAAGGCCTGGGCGAGATGAATGCCGAACAGCTGTGGGAAACCACCATGAACCCGGACACCCGCCGCCTGTTGCCGATCGGCTTCGGCGAACCGGGCGTGCAGACCTCGGAAGAGCGTTTCAACATGCTCATGGGCAAGGGCGAAGCCGCCTCCCGCCGCGCCTGGATCGAAGAGCACGGCAACGAAGCCGAGGCCGATATCTGACATGACCCGCCGCCAACCCCGCCTGCCGCTCATCGCTCGCGCCGCCCTGCTGGGCGCGACGGTGCTGCTGTGCGCGGGCGCAGGGACGGCACGGGCGCAACAGATGGTGCGCTATACCGACGCCGATGGCGTGCAGCACATGCGGGTGGAGGCGGCCGAGGGCAACAAGAACGGCGGCAAGGACGGCAGCAGCCGCAAACCCCGCACCATCGTCTACCGGTACACCGATGCCGACGGCGCGGTCCACTTCTATGCCCAGACCCTGGACGACCCCGACAAGCTCATGGCCAGCAGCGCCTCGCTGCTGAACCATCCCGGCAGCAAGGAAGCCGTCACCCCGGCCGACCCGCCCTTCGTGCGCACCATGCTCGCGCATCGCGATGCGCGCAAGTACGACAGCCTGCTCAGCGAAGCGGCCGGGGAGTTCGGCCTGGATGCGGCCCTGCTCAAGGCGGTCATGACGGCCGAATCCGGCTTCAATGCCGGTGCCGTCTCCAGCAAGGGCGCCATCGGCCTGATGCAGATCATGCCCGATACCGCCGAGCGCTATGGCCTGCAGGGCGACCGCCGCAAGAGCCTGCACCAGAAGCTGGTCGATCCAAAGATCAACATCCGCCTGGCCGCACGCTACCTGCGCGACCTGATGGCCATGTTCCCGCAACATGTGGAACTGGCGATCGCTTCCTACAATGCCGGCGAAGGCACGGTGCAGAAATACGGCAACAAGATTCCCCCCTATCCCGAGACCCAGGGCTATGTGCGGCTGGTGTCGCGCTTCTATGAGCTGTATCGCCCGCCCGGCGCAATGCGCTTGGCTGCCGGCGAGCGCAGCCCCGCCTCCGCCTCCGCCCCCGGCGCCAGCTCAGGCCAGGCCCGTCTCAAGGTGACGCTGCCGCCGCGCGAGCCCGTCACCGCCAACGATTAACCCTGTCCACCACGACGACAACAAGAACTGTTCCATGACCGATCAACCGACCCTGTTTGACCCAGTCCCGGCCGCCCCTTATGGCGAATCGCTGACGCTGTCCACCTTCGCCGAACGCGCCTATCTCGATTACGCGATCTCGGTGGTCAAGGGCCGCGCCCTGCCCGATGTGGCCGACGGCCAGAAGCCGGTACAGCGCCGCATCCTCTATGCAATGAACGAACTCTCGCTCAACAGCGCCGCCAAGCCGCGCAAATCGGCCGCCGTGGTCGGCGATGTGCTGGGCAAGCTGCACCCGCACGGCGACCAGTCGGTGTACGACGCGCTGGTGCGCATGGCCCAGGATTTCTCGCTGCGCTACCCGCTCATCGATGGCCACGGCAACTTCGGTTCGCGCGATGGCGATGGCGCGGCGGCCATGCGCTACACCGAAGCCCGCCTGACGCCCATCAGCAAGCTGCTGCTCGATGAAATCGACATGGGCACGGTGGAATTCCAGCCCAACTACGACGGTTCCACCGAAGAGCCGCGCCTGCTGCCGGCGCGCCTGCCCTTCCTGCTGTTGAATGGCGCCTCCGGCATTGCCGTGGGCATGGCCACCGAAATCCCGTCGCACAACCTCACCGAAGTGGCCAAGGCGGCGGTGGCGATGATCCGCAACCCCAAGATCAGCCATGCCGAACTGATGGAACTGGTCCCCGGCCCGGACTTCCCCGGTGGCGGCCAGATCATCACCCCGGCCACGACCATCGCCGAGATGTACCAAAGCGGCCGCGGCAGCCTCAAGGTGCGCGCCCGCTGGAAGATCGAAGACCTGGCGCGCGGCCAGTGGCAGGCGGTGATCACCGAATTGCCGCCGGGCGTATCCTCGCAGCGCGTACTGGAAGAGATCGAAGAACTGACCAACCCCAAGCTCAAGCTGGGCAAGAAATCGCTCACGCCCGAGCAGCAAGCCCAGAAGGCCACCATCCTCGGCCTGCTCGACGCCGTGCGCGACGAGTCCGGCCGCGAGGCGCCGGTGCGCCTGGTGTTCGAACCCAAGTCCAAGAACCAGGACCAGACCGAGTTCATGAACACGCTGCTGGCCCAGACCTCGCTGGAAACCAGTGCCTCGCTGAACCTGGTGATGATCGGCGGCGATGGCCGTCCGCGCCAGAAGAACCTGACCGACATCCTCGGCGAGTGGATCAGCTTCCGCTTCGAGACCGTGACCCGCCGCACGCAATTCCGCATGCAGAAGGTCAACGACCGCATCCACATCCTGGAAGGCCGGGAAGCGGTGCTCTTGAACATCGACAAGGTCATCAAGATCATCCGCGAGTCCGACGAACCCAAGCCGGCCCTGATCGAGGCCTTCAGGCTGTCGGATCGCCAGGCCGAAGACATCCTGGAAATCCGTCTGCGCCAGCTGGCCCGCCTGGAAGCCATCAAGATCCAGCAGGAACTGGCCGAGCTGCGCGGCGAGAAGACAACCCTGCAAGACCTGCTGGACAACCCGGCCTCGATGAAGAAGCTGGTCATCAAGGAAATCGAAGGCGACGCCAAGACCTATGGCGACGCCCGTCGCACCATCATCGAGGAAGCCGAACGCGCCACCTTCGAACAGAAGGTGATCGATGAACCGGTCACCGTCATCATCTCGCAGAAGGGCTGGGTACGCGCCCGCACCGGCCACGGTCACGACGCCACGCAATTCACCTTCAAGGCCGGCGACAGCCTGTATGGCGCCTTCGAATGCCGTACCGTGGACAACCTGCTGGCCTTCGGCTCCAACGGCCGCGTCTACACCATCGCCGTGAGCGCCCTGCCCAATGCACGCGGGGATGGCGTGCCGGTGACCACGCTGATCGAACTGGCCAGCGGCAGCAGCATCCTGCACTACTTCGCCGGCCCGGCCGACACCACGCTGCTGCTGGCCTCGGATGCCGCGGCCGGCTTCATCGCCAAGGCCTCCGACATGTTCGGCCGGGTCAAGGGCGGCAAGAGCTTCTTCACGCTGGACGAAGGCGCCCTGCCCCTGGCACCGCGCGCAGTCGCTGCCGACGCCAGTGCCGTGGCCTGCGTCTCGGGCAATGGCCGTCTGCTGGTGTTTGGCCTGGATGAGATGAAGACCCTGTCCTCCGGCGGCCGTGGCGTGAACCTGATGGAGCTGGAGAAAAACGAAAAGCTGATCGGCGCACAAGCCATCAGCCAGAAGGGCGTGGTGGTCGAAGGCACCGGCAATGTCGGCAAGGCCAAGGAAATCGCCCTCTCGGCCGCGTCGCTGGGCGTGCACATCGGCAAGCGGGCGCGCAAGGGCAAGGCGCTGGAGTCTCGGATCAAGGTGACGGGGCTGCGTCCGCAAGTCTGAGGCGCGGCCTGACGTTGTTGAGATATCGCCCTCTGCGCATGTTGTGCAGGGGGCGATTTACTATGCAATCGCCACCGACACCCGATACAACAACACCCCCAGCAAGCCGAACGCCCCGGCCAGCATGCAATAGGGCGCCCAGCGTCGGGCCCGCATGCCATAGCCGAACAGGAGCAGCGCGATGCTGATGGCGGGTATCAAGGCGGAAGGGCTGGTCAGGTCCATGGTGGTTACTCCCCGGTGAGGTCGGTGTTCGCACGGGCGCCGCGCAGGCGAACGAAAATATCCATCACGCCATCTGGCTGATGGTCTTCCTGAAGCGGCCCAGCGCGGCCGTGAACAACAAGGCACCGATTGCAAAGATGGCCAGCAGTTGCGGCCATATCACCTCCAGCCCGGCACCCCGATACAGAATGGCCTGCCCGGCCGCCACGAAGTGCGTGGTGGGCGCGGCCAGCATGATGTCCTGCACCAGCAGCGGCATGCTTTCGCGCGGCGTGGAACCGCCCGAGAGCAGTTGCAGCGGCAACAGCACCAGCACGGTCAGCATGCCGAACTGCGGCATCGAACGCGCCAGCGTGGCCATGAAGATGCCCATGGAGGTGGTGGCGAAAAGATGCATGACAGTGGCCAGCATGAACAGCGCCACCGAACCTTCGATCGGCACCTGCAGCGCGCCGCGCACGATCAACAGCAAGGAGGCCAGTGCCGCCAGCGCCACCACCAGCCCCATGGACCAGACCTTGGCCAGCATGATCTCGGCAGGCGTTACCGGCATCACCAGCAGGTGTTCGATGGTGCCGTGCTCGCGCTCGCGGATCAGTGCGGCGCCGGTGAGGATGATGGAAAGCATGGTCACGTTGTTGATGATCTCCATGAGCGATCCGAACCAGGACTGCTCCAGATTGGGATTGAAGCGCATGCGCATGGCCAGGTTCACCGGTGCGGTGGTACCGGCCTCGGTGCGTCGCACGAACTGCGTCACCTCGGTGGTGATCATCTGCTGGATGTAGCTGTTACCGGTGAAGGCCTGGCTCATGCGGGTGGCATCGACATTCAGTTGCACTGCAGGCGCCCGTCCGGCCAGTACGTCACGTTGGAAGTCGGCAGGGATGTCCAATACGAAGGTGTAGTCGCCATCATCCAGGCCGGCATCAGCCTCTTGCGCCGTAACCAGCCGCGCCACCTTGAAGTGCGGCGGATAGAAGGTCGCCGCGATGCGTGCCGAGAGCGGCGAGCCGTCGTTATCGACGATGGCGATGGCGGCGTGGTGCAGGCTTTCCGGCATGGCGGTGGCGGCCACGTAGATGGACAGCGTAAAGGTGTAGGCGATGAGCACCAGCATGGCCGGATCGCGCAGCAGGCTCCATAGTTCCTTGATGCCGAGGCGGTAGATGTTGGCCCAGGAGTTGCACATCTCACCGCTCCTGTTTCTTCAGTAACAGCACCGACAGCCCCAGGATCACGGGTGCGGCGAGTACCAGGGGCCAGAAGGACGAGCCCAGGTCGCCGACGGCGAGCGCCTTGCTGAACACGCCGCGACTGATGGTGAGGAAATGCGTGGCCGGATAGACCTGGCCGATCAGGGCGCCCATGCCCTCCAGCGAGGACACCGGGTTCAACAGGCCGGCAAACTGCACGCAGGGAATGATGGTGCCGATCATGGTCACGAACAGCGCCGCGATCTGGCTGTTGGTGAAGGTCGATGCCAGCAGACCGAAACCGGTGGAGCAGATGATGAACACCAGCGCCGCCAGGGTCAGCGTGAACAGGCTGCCCTTGACCGGCACCCCGAATACCGTCACCGCCAGCAGCGTGAGCATGGCGAAGTTGAGCATGCCCAGCAGCAGATAGGGCAACTGCTTGCCCAGCAGGAATTCGGTGCGGGTGACCGGCGTGACATAGAGGTTGAGGATGGAGCCCAGCTCCTTCTCGCGCACCACCGACAGCGCCGTGAGCATGGCCGGAATCATCATCAGCAGCAGCGGGATGATGGCCGGCACCATGGCCGGCAGGCTCTTCACATCCGGGTTGTAGCGATAGCGTGTCTCGATGGAGGCCGGCGTGGCCAGGGTCTGCCCCAGACGGTGCAGGGCCATGTCGGCCAGCCACAGTTGATGCATGCCCTGCACATAGCCACGCACGGTCTCGGCGCGCGTGGGCATGGCGCCATCCACCCAGGCCCCGACCTCGACCGGCTTGCCGCGCCCGATGTCGCGGGCAAACCCGGAGGGAATCTCGATGGCCAGCGAAATCTCGCCGCTGCGCATGCGCCGGTCCAGGTCCTGATAATCGGTGATGGCGGGCTTCTCGATGAAGTAGCGCGAGCCCGACAGGTTCAGCGCATAGTTCTGGCTCAGACCGGTCTGGTCGCGGTCCAGCACGGCATAGGTGAGGTTTTCCACATCGAGGTTGATGCCATAGCCGATGATGAACATCAGGATGGCCGTCCCCAGCAAGGCCAGCGTGGCGCGCACCGGGTCGCGTCGCAGCTCCAGGCTTTCGCGCTGGCTGTAGCTCAGGGCGCGGCCCAGGCTGGTGCGCCACCGGCCGGGGCGCGATGTTGACGCTTCCACCGCCGCGGGCAGCGCTGGCCGGTCATCGGCAACCGGCGCGCTCCCTTTGCCCGCCGCCTCTTCCAGATAGGCGATGAAGGCCTGTTCCAGCGTGGCCGCACCGCGTTCGCGGATGAGCGCATCCGGCGTGGCGCTCACCAGGACCCGGCCGGCATGCATGAGCGAGATGCGGTCGCAGCGCTGGGCCTCGTTCATGAAATGGGTGGAGATGAAGATGGTGACCCTGTCCTTGCGCGCTAGGTCGATCATCAGTTGCCAGAACAGGTCGCGGGCGATCGGGTCCACGCCGGAAGTCGGCTCGTCCAGGATCAGCAGCTCCGGTTTGTGCACCATCGCCACAGCCAGTGACAGGCGCTGGCGTATGCCCAGCGGCAGGCTCTCGGGCAGGCTGTCCATCACATCCAGCAGACCGAAGCGGGTCGCCATCTCTTCGGTGCGGGCGTCGATCTGCGCTTCCGGCACGCGGTACAGGCGGGCATGCAGCACCAGATTCTGGCGTACGCTCAATTCCCCATACAGCGAAAAGGCCTGCGACATATAGCCCACCCTGGCCCGCGTGGCCATGTCGCGCGGATCGACCTCCTGGCCGAACAACCAGGCCTGGCCCTCGCTGGCCTGCAGCAGCCCGGTCAGCATCTTCATGGTGGTGGACTTGCCGCAGCCGTTGGAGCCGAGAAAGCCGAATATCTCGCCCCGCCGGATACGGAAATCCACATGATCCACCGCCACGAAATCGCCGAAGCGCATGGTCAGGCCCTTGGCCTCGATGGCAATGCCGGCCTCGACGCTTGCATCCAGCGGGGTGACCTGCACTGTCTGGTGCTGGCGCCGCTTTTCTTCGGGCAGCAGGCTGATGAAGGCCTCTTCCAGCGCTGCCGTGCCGGTACGGGCGTGCAGCTCGGCCGGAGTGCCGGTCGCCAGCAGCTTGCCGTCGTCCATCGCCACCAGCCAGTCGAAGCGGTCCGCCTCTTCCATGTAGGCGGTGGCGACGATGACGCTCATGCCCGCACGCTCCTGGCGGATATGTTCGATCAGGTCCCAGAACTGCGCCCGTGACAGCGGATCCACGCCGGTGGTGGGTTCATCCAGGATCAGCAGGTCGGGATCGTGGATCAGTGAGCAGCACAGGCCCAGCTTCTGCTTCATGCCGCCGGAGAGCTTGCCGGCCGGGCGCGAGAGAAAGGGGGCCAAGCCCGTACCGCGGGTAAGTTCGTCGATGCGACGACGGCGCTCGGCACCATCCTGGCCGAACAGGCGACCGAAGAATTGCAGGTTTTCTTCCACCGACAGGGTGGGATAGAGATTCCTGCCCAGTCCTTGCGGCATGTAGGCGATGCGCGGGCAGACCTGGGTACGATGCGCGACCTTGCGCATGTCGCCGCCCAGCACGCTCACCTCGCCCTGCTGCAAGGCGCGGGCGCCGGCCACCAGCGAGAGCAGGCTGGACTTGCCGACGCCGTCCGGGCCGATCAGGCCGACCATGCAGCCGGCCGGAACCTGCAGCGATATCGCATCCAGTGCCAGCGTCTTGCCATAGCGCAGCGACACCCCGTCCAGGCGTGCCACCCACGACTGGTCCGGGGTGGCGGTCATTGCGGAACCCTGGTCACCAGCTGCGGCGGCCACGCCTGGCTCTGGTCGGTGCGTACCCAGGCCACGCCCGGCAGGCCGGTCTTGACCAGCGTCAGATGCTGCTGCAACAGCGCCGGATCGATCTGCGCCTTGACACGGAACATCAGCTTCTGCCGCTCGCTGGCCGTCTCCACCGTCTTGGGAGTGAACTGGGCGGTGCTGGCGACGAAGGAAATCCTGGCCGGGATCACATACTGCGGTGCGGCGTCCAGCACGATGCGGGCCTCGGCCCCCAGGGCCAGCTTGCCGGCCACGGCCTCGGGGACAAAGAAGGTCATGTAGACGTCACTCAGGTCCACCAGGTTGAGCAGCTTGCCGCCGCCCCCCAGCACCTCGCCCGGCTGGGCGATGCGGTACTGCACCCGCCCGGCACGGGGTGCGACGAGCGTGCTGTCGTCGATATCGACCTTGATGCGCTGTACCGTGGCGGCGGCTGCGGTCACCGTCGATCTGGCACCGCTGACCTGGGTGCGTGCCGCCACCACGGCGGCCCGGGCGGCCGTCACCTGTGCCTGGGCAGCGGTCACGGCGGCCTGCATGCCGCGCACCCGGGCGCGGTCGTCATCGACTTCCTGCAGCGACGAGGCCCCTTCCTTGACCAGCACTTCGGAGCGCGCCAGGCGGCGCCGCGCTGCGTCCAGTTCACTCTCGCGTTGTGCACTCTGTGCCAGCGCGGCCTGGTAGTCACTCTCGCGCACCGCCACCTGGGCCTCGGCACTGGCCACGGCCGACAGCGATTGCTGCTGGCGTGCCTGGGCTTCATCACGTTGCGCCTGCAGCGACAGGATCTGCATCTGGGCCAGCGGCTGGCCGGCCGTGACGAAATCCCCTTCGTTGACCAGGATGGCGTCCACCCTGCCCCCCAGCTTGGTGGCCACATCCACCTCGGTGGCTTCGATGCGGCCATTGCCACTGGCGAAACCCTCCCCCGGGCCGCTGCGATGCAGGCGCTGCCAGGCATAGGTGGCACCGCCAGCAAGGAGGACGACCAGCAGGCCGGCGGTCAGCAGGTTTTTCTTGGCGGGAGAAAGCGTCATGATCAGGGTCCGGGACGAGGAGGGGTGGCAGCGCCGGCCTGGCTGGCATCACCACCCAGGGCCGCATACAGCGCCACGGAGGAGGACAGCAAAGCGCGCCGGGTCTGCACCAGTTGCTGGCGCGCGCTGAGCAGGTCGCGCTGGGCATCGAGCACATCCAGGAAAGGCGCGGCGCCGTTGTCATAGCGCAGCGTGGACAGGCGGGCCCGCTCGGCCTGCACGGTCACGGCGGTCTGGGCGATGGCCAGTTGCCGCGTCAACCACTGGCGGGCGGCCAGGGCATCGGCCACCTCGCGGAAGGCGGCCTGGACGGTCTTTTCATAATTGGCCACCGAGATATCGCGACGGATCTCGGACAGCGCCAGATTGTTGCGCAGACGACCGGCCGTGAAGATCGGCAGCGTGATGCTGGGCGAGAAGCTCCAGGCGTGGCTGCCATCGCGAAACAGGCCACTCAATTCGGCACTGGCGCTGCCGACCTGGCCGGTCAGCGAAATAGACGGGAAAAAAGCCGCCCGCGCGGCACCGATGTTGGCGTTGGCTGCCTGCAGGCGGTATTCGGCAGCAAGCACGTCAGGCCGGCGCGTCAACAACAGCGAAGGCAGGCCCGGCTGCAACGCGGGGAAGACCGTGTCCAGCACGCTGCGTGCCTGTCCCGGTGCCAGTTCCAGTGGGCTACCCACCAACAGCGTCAAGGCATTCAGGCGCTGGGCGCGCAGTTGTTCCAGTTGTGCGCCCAAGGCCTGGGCCTGGGTCAGCAGGGTTTCGATCTGTGTCAGGTTCAGGCGCGAACTGGCCCCCACCTCCACCCGCCGTGCATAGATGCGATAGCTCTCCTGACGGCTGGCGATGGTATCGCTGGCGATGGCCAGGCGCTCGTCGAGCTCACCCAGTTCCAGATACGCATCGGCCACTTGCGTGACCAGGCTCAGGGTAGCAGCGCGACGCGTGGCTTCGCTGGCCTGGGCAGTATGCAGGGCCGCATCATCCAGACTGCGCAGACGGCCCCACAGGTCGATCTCCCAGCTGCTCAGGCCCAGCCCTGCCTGATAGGCGCTACCGACCAGCGGTCGTCCGGTCAGGTTGAGATCGGCCGGGGTACGCGAACGGTCCAGGCCGACCTGCGCACCGATGGTGGGAAAGAGGTCCGCACGCTGGATGCCATAGAGCGCCATGGCCTCCTCCACCCGCAAGGCGGCCACCCGCAGGTCGCGGTTGTTGGCCAGGGCCAGGCTGATGAGGGCTTGCAGTTGCGGATCGCTGAAGGTGGTCTTCCAGTCCAGCGGCGTCGTGGCAGGCAGCGTGCTGTCAGGCTGCTGCGGGTAGTGCGCGGCCACCGACGCGGCGGGCCGCTGGTAGTCCGGCGCCATGGACTGGCAGGCCGCCAGCAAAAATGCCAGCAACAGCGGCAATGCGGCCAGGCGCATTCTGGGAGGGGGCTCGCACATCGTGGGCATCGGCGGAAGCGGAAAATGTGGTGACGAAAGTCTTCGTCTTTTGTGTCCACATTATGAAGTTGCTTGCCAAAAACCCGATTGATGTAAGTCAGGTTACTGACTGATGAGTCGGTAACAAGTCAAATAGGGGAATAGGGGAAACGCTCGAGGCCGATGGCGCCTTCCTGCCCTACTGCGCTACGCCAACCTGGTCGACATAATGGCGCACCTCGGCGGCGACGTCGGCGAAGAGCGCCTGCAGCTCTGCCAGACGCGGCTGGGCGCTGACCGGTGGTTCGGCGCGCGACTGCGTCTCGATGCTCTTGAGCATGTCGGTCAGCACGCCCGCGCCCACCAGGGCCGTCATGCTCTTGAGGCTATGCGCCTCGCGCTTGACCTGGGCTGCATCGTCGGCGTGGATGGCCTGTTCCAGCCGGGCGAAGGTGGCCGGTGCGCTCTGCGCAAAAGTGCCGAACATGTGACGGCAGGCGGCAGCATCGCCCCCCATGGCCTCGAGCAGTGGCTCGGGATTGATGTGCTGGTATCGGTTGTCGTTCACGCGTTTCTCCCCTGAGGCCGACGCAATATACGCAATATATTGCTCCATTGCCAATTTCTTTTGAGCAGCAGTTCCGGGCCGATGGGTACGGCGCGGATCGTGAGCGGGTGCGGCAAACTCGCGCAAACTCACGCAAACTCTTTCGCCGCGCCTGTAACGTAACCAAGCCGGCTACGACAGTCAATCAGAAGTGTTAGGTATAGACGCAAAAAAGCCGCCCGCAATTAGCGGGCGGCATGCTCAATCAGGCTTCCGGATGCGCCCGGCATCCAGGGGGAAGCCAATCAGGCAGCGCGTTCCAGACGTTGGACGTTGTCGCTGCCATCAGCGGCGCCGATCTCGATCTTGCGCGGCTTCAGGGCTTCAGGGATTTCGCGGACCAGCTCGATGTTGAGCAGGCCGTTTTCCAGATTGGCGCCGACCACCTTGATATGGTTGGCCAGCTGGAAGCGCTGCTCGAAATCACGGGCGGCGATGCCACGGTGCAGGAAGTTGACCTGCTTGTCTTCCTTCTGCTTGCGGCCGGTAATCTTCAGGGTTTCGTTTTCGGTCTCGATGTCGATTTCGCTGCGGGCAAAGCCGGCGACGGCCATCGTGATCCGGTACTTGTCTTCTGCCACCAGTTCGATGTTGTACGGCGGATAGCTGGGCTGATCGGTACGCTGGGCGTTGTCGAACATCTGGGCCAGGCGATCGAAGCCGATGGCGGTACGGTACAGGGGGGAGAGATCAAAAGTACGCATAAAAATATCCTTTCAGTTAAGCGATGTTTTCGTGGCAGACCTCAACGTCGAGCATCTGCTGGTACCGATCTAGGGATGGCATTTTGGGTTTTCAAGAGATTTTTTTCGAAAAAATACGGGCGCCTCTGACGCCCGATTTTCTTCCGGGAAAAGCGGCCTCAGGCCCTTGAAAACTGCCGATCCAGCTCCATCGCGACCCGCTCGCGTTCGCTGCGCACCACCTGTGCGCCGGCTGCCAGTCCCTCCATCACCGTCAGGCGCAGGTCATGCAGGCCGATGGTGGCCAGCGCCACCTTCAGGTAGGGCGTGAGGAAATCCGGCTGGCGTGCGGACGCGCCGGTAAAGCGGCCGCCGGAGACCACGGCCAGGTGTACCGGGCGGTCGTGCAGCAGGCCGACCTTGCCGTCGGGGGTGATGCCGAAGGTGCGGCGCACCCGCACCACATGGTCGATCCAGGCCTTCAATACGGAGGGGACGGTGTAGTTGTGCATGGGGGTGCCGATGACGACCTGATCGGCGGCCTCCAGCTCGGCAATCAGCAGGTCCGACAAGGCCAGCGTCCCCTGCGCGGCGCCGGCATCCTCCACGAAGGCGGGCGAGCCCAGCGCATCGGCATAGGCAGCATCGACGTGACCAATGGCACTGGCATGCAGGTCGCGCAGCACGATCTGCGCCTGCGGGTGCAAGCTGCGCAGGCGGCTGACGATCTGTTGCGAGAGCCACCAGGTGTTGGATGCCTCCTGGCGTGGGGAGGCAAGCAGGTGCAGGATCTTCATGCCGCACCTCCGATGGCCTTGCCGAAGCGCAGTGCGCCGGTCAGCATGCCCTGGCGGAAGTAGAAGCGCTGCGCCAGCGCGTTGGCCATACCGGTATCGAGCACCAGTCGCGCACAGCCGGCCTCGGCGGCCACACCTTCGAGCGCGGCGAGCAGGCGCTCGCCCCAACGTTTGCCGCGTTGCGTGCTGGCGGCCACCAGATCATCGACGTACAGGAAGGGGCCGTAGACCAGATTCTCCTGGAAACGGTAACCGGCCAGGGCGACCACCACGCCCTGCTCCCAGGCTGCCAGGATGCGATAGCCCTGCTCGCGGGCGCGACCGGTACGCTGCATGAACTCGTCGGCGTCACGCAGGTGTGGGCGCAGTTCGTGCATCACGGAAAAGCAGGCCAGCCGGTCGGCCTCGGTGTCGGCATGGCGCAAGGCGCTGTCGGCGATATGCCAGTGGCCAGGAGGGGCAATCTTGGAAGCTTGGTTCATGGGAGAAAGCTCAATGCGTTCAAAGTAGAAGGAGCTTCATCCTAGCCAGCCGATGGCATAATCGAGAGATCCAAGAAATGACATTTCGACTGGTCCATGATTACCCCGTCCTCCGCCTCCCTGATCACCCTCGACAGCGCCACCGACGAGCCCTACTACCGCCAGATCTACGGGCGCCTGCGTAGTGCGGTGGCAGCAGGGATGCTGCGCCCGGGCGACCGCATTCCCTCGGCGCGGGCACTGGCAGCAGAACTGGGACTGGCGCGCGGCACCGTGGAGACGGCCTATTCGCTGCTGGCGGCTGAAGGCTACGTGGAAGCACGCGGACAGGCCGGCACCGTGATCGCGGCCGGGCTGCCCGCCAGAGCGCCGAACGCGCCCGGCAAACCCGGCCCCATCATTGCCCAGGCAGTACCTGCCGCGCCGCGCTACCCCATCCTGCCGGAAGACGGTCACGCCGAGGCCCGGGGACCGCGTCCGTTCCAGATGGGCATCCCGGCGCTGGACGCCTTTCCGCGCAAGATCTGGGCGCGCCTGGCGGCCCGCTCGGCGCGTGCCACGCAAGCGGTGGACATGCTCTACCCCTCTCCCGCCGGACTGATGGCCTTGCGCGTGGAAGTTGCGCGTTATCTGCAGCTGTCGCGGGGGCTGGACTGCCGGCCGGAACAGGTCTTCATCACTTCCGGGTATCGCGACAGCCTCAACCTGATTACGCGCACCCTGCTCAAACCCGGCGACAAGGTCTGGGTGGAAGACCCCGGCTATGCGCCCACCGGCGCCCTGCTGCGCGAAGCCGGCATGCAGCTGGTGGGGGTACCGGTCGATGCCGAGGGCATGCAGGTGGAGCACGGGCTGCAGCATGCCGCACGCGCACGGGCGGCGGTGGTCACGCCGGCCCACCAGAGCCCCGCCTGCGTGGCCCTGTCACTGCCGCGCCGGCTGGCGCTGCTGGAATGGGCGGCACGGCAGCAGGCCTGGATCGTGGAAGACGACTACGACGGCGAATACCGCTACGTCAGCCGCCCCTTGCCCGCCCTCAAGAGCCTGGACCGGGATGACCGCGTGCTCTATGCCGGTACCTTCAGCAAGGTACTGTTCCCGGCCATCCGGCTGGCCTATCTGGTGGTGCCGCGTTCCCAGGTGCAGCGTTTCGAAGACAGTGCCCGGCTGTTTTCCGGGGGCGCGCCGGCACTGATGCAGCATATCGTGGCCGATTTCATGGCCGAGGGACATTTCGCCCGCCACATCCAGCGCATGCGACGCCTGTACGCACAGCGCCGTACCCTGACCATCGCCGGCCTGGAGGCGGTATTGAAAGCCCATGTCCGCATCGATTCGCCGCCTGGCGGCATGCATCTGCTGCTGCGCCTGCAGGGCCGCCGTTCGGACCGCGTACTGGCCGAGAAGATGCGCCAGCACGGCATGTTCAGCCGCGCCCTGTCGGAATGCCTGCTGGCGCCGCGCCCCGGCGTGGCGCCGATGATCATGCTCAGCTTCACCAATATCGACAGCCGGCGCCAGGCCGGTGAACTGGGAAGGCGTATCCTGGCGCTGCTGGAGCCGTCCTGACATGGCCTAGTCCGATTCATCATTCTTGGCACTTATCGACTGGGCCATGAGCGGGCATGATGGCGCCTCGTTTCCATCCACAACAGGAGCCTTGTCGCCATGTCCAACCGTATCGATCTCTACCAGAACGCCACCGCCGCCTACGACGGCCTGTTGGCCGTGAACCGTCATCTCAAGCAATGCAGCCTGCCGGCCGACCTGGTGGAACTGGTGTTTCTGCGGGTGTCGCTGATCAACGGCTGTGCCTATTGCATCGACAAACATTCACGCGACCTGCTCAAGAGCGGCATGACCATCGACAAGCTGGTGCTGGTGCCGGTCTGGCACGAGGCCGGCAGCCTCTTCACGCCCCGCGAGCAGGCTGCGCTGGCCTGGGCCGAAGTGGTGACGCGCATCGGTGAAACGGCGGCGCCGGATGCGGATTACCAGGCGGTGATCCAGCATTTCACGCCCGAGGAGTACAGCGAACTGACGGTCGCCATCGCCCTGATGAATGCCATGAACCGCCTGGCCATCCCGGGCCGCATGCGGCCACAGGCGGCGCGCGCCTGATTGAGGCGACTCCGGGCTCAGGCTGACTTCAGTGCGGCCACCAGCGTGCGCAATGCCGCCTGCGCGCGGGTCTCCCTGAGGCGGGAATGCAGCATCACCTGGGCCAGCGGCAAGGTGGGCAGGCCCAGCCGTTGGCCCACCTCCACCGCCCCCGGCGGCGCGCTGCGATGGAGCAGCGCCGACACCGCCAGGCCCGCGCTCACCGCCGCGCCGACCGCCAGGATGCCGCCACCGACGAAGACCTCGACCCAGGCGATACCGGCTTCGTCGAGTCGGCGCAGCGACAGTTCACGAATGCGGCAGGTCGAAGAAAAAGTCGCCACCCGCAAGGCAGGCCCGACCCGGCATTGCGCATCGGGATGGGCAAACCAGCCGATGGCTTCCTGCATGATCAATTCACCGCCCTGGTCCTGCGGCTCGCGACGCACGATGACGGCGTCCAGTTCGCCGCGTTCATAGAGCGGCATGAGGTCGTGCGACGAGCCCACCCTCACCTCCACCATCACGCCCGCATCGTGGGCATGCAGTTGCGCCAGGGCGCGTGGCAGGCCGGCACCGGCCACGTGATCGCTGATACCCACCGAAAAGCGCACCAGCCCCTGCTCCAGCCGGTCCAGGGCGCGTTCGTGCGCGGCCAGCAATTCGCGGGCGGCCGGCAGGAATTGCTGGCCCTCCGCAGACAGGCGTACCAGGCGCGGGGTGCGTTCCAGCAGGCGACGCCCCAGGCGCTGCTCCAGTTTCTTGAGCTTGAGGCTGATCGCCGATTGCGTGCTGTCCAGCACTTCGGCGGCGCGGGTGAAGCTTTGCAGGTCGGCTGCCAGCACGAAGGCTTGTACGGCATCCAGTTCCAGGGGGCGGTCCATGGGGTAGGCTCCTCGCATCTGATATCGGGTCGGATTGCTCAATGATTCGAATTTTAAATCATTGAAATCACCATTCAGCAGTTTTTAAAATGATAGAGGGCGCTTAGCATGCACTGCATGGGTCGCACACGGGCAGGCCTGCCCAGGCGACCCACGGCTTTTCAAGCACTTTCAACCACCCGATCTCAAGGAGAACACCATGCCCCTGGTCCGCCTTTCCCTGCTGCGCGGCAAGCCCCGCACCTACCGTGATGCCATCGTCGACAACGTCTACCAGGCCATGCACGAGCGTTTCAACGTCCCCAAGGACGATCTCTTCATGATCGTGAGCCAGCACGACCCCGAGGATCTGATCTTCGACCGCCACTACATGGGGATGGAGCGTTCGGACGACTTCGTGGTCATCCAGCTGTCGGTCAGCAACACCCGCAACCAGGCGCAGAAGAATGCGCTCTTTGCCCGCATCGTCGAGCGCTTGCAGGTCAATCCCGGCATCCGCCCTGACGACGTGCTGATCCACCTGCTTGAAGGTGACAAGGGCAACTGGTCCTTCGGACGCGGGCTGGCGCAGTACGTGCTCTGAGACAGCGCACTTTGCAATGGGGCCGCAAGACATGCGCGTCCCCTGCGCGCCGCGCCGGCTGCTGCTAGGATGTCGTTCCTCCCAGCCATCGCGCCTCTCACATGCCACCTGCGACATCCTGCCGCCATCCGCTTCTGCGCCGCCTCTTCCGCTGTACTGCCGCCCTGCTGCTGGCGGCGGGGTTGACGGCCTGCTCCTCGTCGAGCAAGTACTACGACCCCGCCAAGTCCAACCGCACCGAGACCGGTTTTCGCAACAACTACCCGCAGCCGGAGCGTGCCTCCGTCTTGAAGTGGCAATGGGAACGCCTGACCCAGGGCCTGCCCAAGCCGCCCGCCAACGACTACCGGTTCCCGGTGCTCAAACCAGACCTGGCCTGGATCAAGGCCAACCACGACATGCCCAGCGTGACCTGGATCGGCCATGCCACGGCGCTGCTGCAGCTGGGTGGCAAGAATGTGCTGACCGACCCCATGTTCTCGGAGCGCGCTTCGCCCTTTACCTTCATCGGACCGCGTCGCAAGGTGCCACTGCCGGTGCAGATTGCCGAGCTGCCGCATATCGACATGGTGGTGATTTCGCACAACCACTACGACCATCTGGACCGCGCCAGCGTGGAACAGTTGAACCGGCAGGCTGGTGGCCCGCCACTGTTCCTGGTGCCGCTGGGATTGCGCGACTGGTTCATGGCGCTGGGCATCGACAACGTGCGGGAAATGGACTGGTGGGACAAGACGTCCCTGGACAAGCTGGACATCACGTTCGTACCCGCGACCCATTGGTCGGCGCGCAGCCTGTTCGACCGTTCCGAGACGCTATGGGGTGGCTGGGTGCTGCAGGCCGCGCCGGCCCAGAATGACCGCGGCGCACCGTTCACGGTGTATTTCGCCGGTGACACCGGGTATTCGAAGGACTTCCAGGACATCGGCGCACGCTTCCCTCATGTCGACCTGGCGCTGATCCCCATCGGCGCCTACGCGCCGCGCTGGTTCATGCAGGGCCAACACGTGGACCCGGCACAGGCCGTGCAGATCCACCGCGACGTGCACGCCACACGCTCCATCGGTATCCACTGGGGGACCTTCGAACTGGCCGATGAGCCGCTGGACGAACCACCGCAGGCGCTGGCCAGGGCCATGCAGCAGGCCAATCTGCCGCCGGAGCAGTTCGTCACGCTCAAGCATGGCGAGACGCTGAAGCTTGCGCGCTAAGCCCTTCAGATGAAAAATGCCCGCCCTGTTTCGAGGGCGGGCATCTGGATGCACAACGATACGCTGGGAACGGCTAGTCCACGATGAACAACTTCGCCCCGACCGAAGTGGACGAGCGATGCGGTTCCGCATCATCGGCGACCTGGTAACTCATGCCTGGCTTGAGTACGAAGCTGCGTCCATCTTCCAGCTCGGTGTGCAGTTCACCCTCCAGACAGAGCAGGATATGCCCCTTCACACACCAGTGATCGGCCAGGTAGCCGGCGGTGTACTCGACCATGCGCACGCGCAGGTCACCGAAGCGGCAGGTGCGCCACCAGGCCGTGCCGGTGACGCCGGGATGCTCGGTGGCCGCGATCTGGCTCCAGTCGGTGGTGCCGAAGGGCAGGTCGGAGATCTTCATGCGCGCTTGTCCTGCCTGCTTACAGCTTGGAAGCGATCAGCTTGCCCAGGCGCTCCACGCCGGCGCGGATCTGTTCCGGTGGCACGGTCACGAAGGACAGGCGCAGGGTGTTCTTCTGCGGCACGTTGGCATAGAACGGTGCGCCCGGAACGAAGGCGACCTTCTCCTGTTCCACCGCTTCGTTCAACAGCGCGCCGGCGTCGAGGTGCTCGGGCAGCGTGACCCAGATGAACATGCCGCCTTCCGGCTTGCTCCAGGAGCAGCTGGCCGGGAAGTACTGCTGCAGCGCGTCCAGCATGGCCTGGCACTGGTCGCCATAAAGCTGGCGGATGGTCGGCACGTGCTGGTCCAGGAAGCCGTCCTTGATGGCCTCGTACACCACCATCTGCGTCAGTTGCGCAGTGTGCAGGTCGGTGGCCTGCTTGGCCTGTTCCATCTTCAGGATCAGCGGACGCGGCGCGACCACGTAGCCCAGGCGGATGCCGGGGGTCAGTACCTTGGAGAAGGAGCCCATGTAGATCACGCCGGCCGGGTTCATCGACAGCATCTTGGGCAGCGGTGCGTTGCGATAGCTCAGGGCGCCGTACGGATCATCCTCGATCAGCGGCAGACCCAGGCGGGCACAGGTTTCCACCAGCTTGATGCGACGCTCGGTGGGCAGGGTGCGGCCGGTCGGGTTCTGGAAGTTGGGCAGCGAATACAGCATGCGCGCGCCACCGGCGATGGCTTCGATGGTCTCGGGCTGCAGGCCGAATTCGTCACTGGGGACCGATTCGAACCGGGCGCCATACAGCGCGAAGGCTTGCAGCGCGCCCAGGTAGCTGGGGGTCTCGACCAGTACCTTGCTGCCTTCGTCGATGAGCACCTTGCCCAGCAGGTCCAGGCCTTGCTGCGAACCGGACACCATCAGCACCTGGTCAGGCGTGATCTGGGCGCCGTCGGAAGACAGCGAAGCGGCGATCCATTCACGCAGCGGCAGATAGCCGTCGGTGGGGCCGTATTGCAGGGCGGTCTTGCCCTGTTGTGTGAGCACGCGGTCGAAGGCAGCCTTCATGTGCTCCACCGGGAAGGTCAGCGGCGACGGCAGGCCTCCGGCGAAGGAGGTGATGTCGGGACGCATGGTCACCTTCAGGATTTCGCGGATGGCCGAGCTCTTCATGGCTTCGGCGCGCTGGGAAAACTGCCATTGCAGTGCTGCTGGATTTTCGAGTTTCATACGGTACCGTGTTCTGTGTCTGTGTGGTTCAGGGTGATTCGGGATGAATCAGGCCGCGCGCCTCTGCGGATGATGCGGCCGTGCTGGTCGGCAATTCGACAGTTTCGATCGATCAGGCGATCTCGGCGATCATCTCGATCTCGACGCAAGCGCCCATGGGCAATTGCGCTACGCCGAAGGCGGAACGGGCATGCTTGCCGGTCTCGCCGAAGACTTCGCCGATCAGTTCCGAAGCGCCGTTGGTGACCAGGTGGTGTTCGGTGAATTCGCCGGTGGAGTTGACCAGGCTCATCAGCTTGACGATGCGCTTGACGCGGGTCAGGTCGCCGCCACAGGCCGCCTGCAGGGTGGCGATCAGGTCGATGGCCACGCCGCGCGCGGCCAGCTTGGCGTCGTCGGTACCGATGTCGCGTCCCAGCTGGCCGACCCATACCTTGCCATCCTTCTTGGCCAGGTGGCCGGAGAGGAAGACGGTATTGCCGGTTTGTGCATACATCACATAGGCTGCTGCCGGGGCGGCCACGGCGGGCAGTTCGATGTTCAATGCTTTCAGCTTTTCATAGACGGACATGCGGTACTCCCTGTTGGACAGCGCCCGCGCGGCTGAGGCCGCAGGCGCTGCGCGTTAAGAAAAATAAGTCGACGATTATCTCAAAATTCCAAGGTTTTAGCCCGGTACAGTCTGAACTATTTCGGCTCGCAACACGGCCACAGCCGCGCCTGCCACGCCCTTCAGCGGCGCACGGCCATGCGCCTGCCAATGGCCACCACCACGATCACCGCCAGCGCAAAGAGCATGTTGCTCGCATCCAGGGCTTCATTGGCGATCACCGCGGCCCCCAGCAGACTCATGAAAGGTTGCAACAATTGCACCTGACCGACACGGGCAATGCCGCCCAGGGCCAGGCCCTTGTACCAGAAGAAAAAGCCGATGAACATCGAGAACAGCGACACGTAGGCAAACGCCAGCCAGGCCGGTGCCGAGGCGGTGACGTCATATTGCCAGCCCAGCCACAGCGACACCGGCAGCATCACCGGCAAGGCCACCACCAGCGCCCAGGCGATCACGTTCTGGCCACCCATGGTCTGTGCCAGCCGACCGCCCTCGGCATAGCCCATGGCCGCCGCGATCACGGCCGCAAAGAGGGCAAAGTCGGCCAGGTGGAAACTGCCACCGCCTTCGTGCAAGGCAAACCCGATCACGATGCCCGAGCCCACCAGCGCCGCCAGCCAGAAGCCGGCCGAGGGTCGCTCGCCGAAACGCAGCGCCCCGAACAGCGCAGTCGCCAGCGGCAGCAGGCCGACCACCACGGCGCCGTGCGCAGCCGGCACATAGCGCATGGCGATCGAGGAAAACAGCGGGAAACCCACCACCACGCCCAGTGCCGTGATCACCAGGGCGCGCAGTTGGCTGGCCGTGGGGCGCGGTGCCTTGATCCAGACCAGCAACACCAGCGCGCATACGCCGGCCACCACCGCCCGGCCGAAGGCGACGAAGGCCGGATTGAGTTCGGCCACGGCAATGCGGGTAAAGGGCAGCGTAAGGCTGAAGATCGCCACCCCGATCAGGCCCAGCCACATGCCACGACTTTCGTGGCGTGCCGGTACCCGGGTCGATGGACTACCCAGAACGGATTTGCTGCCTGTCTGCATGAAATGCCCCTGTCTGCGTACGCTGTTGTCTTATTGATATAAAAGATTTACCCGCGCCCTGCCCTGTCCCCGACGGCCCTGACGACCCTGGCAGCCGCGGCCTGGCGCCGCATCACAGCCAGATCGCCAGTGCCGAATACAGGGTCAGCACCACCATGGTCGCGGCAAAGCCGATGCGCCACAGCGGGCGTTCCAGATAGCGCCGCAATACCGCTCCGGCACCGGCCCAGACCGACACGCAAGGCAGGTTGATGGCGCAGAACACCAGGCAGTAGATCAGGATTGCCAGCCATCCGGCATGCTTATGCAGCAACGGCATGAAGGCCGAGGCACCGGTGATGGCCATCACCCAGGCCTTGGGATTGGCGAACTGGAACATCGCCGCCGCGCCGAAGGACATCGGCTGCAGCGCCCGCGCCCCCGTGCCGGCCACGCCCATGCGGCGCAATTGCCAGGCCAGGTACAACAGATAGGCGCAGCCAGCCGCCTTGAGCAACAGCACCACCTGCGGCAGCGCCACCACCAGCTCGCCTATACCGAAGGCGCATACCGCCAGCAGGACGCCGAAGCCGAAGGTGATGCCCAGCATGTGCGGCACCGAGCGACGAAAGCCGAACCAGATCCCCGAGGAGGTCAGCATGATGTTGTTGGGTCCCGGCGTGATCGAAGAGACAAAGGCGAACGACATCAGCGGTAGCAAAGCCTCGATCATGCCGACCTCCGCTGCGCCAGCTGGCTTTCGTGCGAGGCTTGCGCATGCCCCTGCACCAGCGACACCACCCGCGCCGGGGCCAGCAGGGCATCGGCCACGGCACTGTCGCGGGCCAGCACGCGGGCGAAGACGTCATGATCGACGTTACCACCGGAGAGCGTGATGCCGATCTTCTTGCCGCGCAGCCGCGCGCGCAGCTGCAAGGCCGCTGCCAGGGCGCAGGCACCCGCTCCTTCGGCCACATTGTGGGTGGCAATGAAGGCCAGCTTCATGGCGTCCATGACTTCATCGTCGGTGACGGCCACGACCTCGTCCACTTCGGACAGCATCACCTCCAGCGAGGCCTGATCGGGAACCCGACAGGCGACGCCATCGGCGATACAGGTACTGACCGGCGCCTCGATCTTGCGGCCGGCCTCGAAGGACAGCTTGTAGGCCAGCGCGTGGGCGGACACCACGCCGATGACGCGGGTCTTCAGGCCCAGTGCATTGCGCGCCGCTACCGCGCCGCACATGCCGGAGCCCTGGCCGATGGGGACCAGCACCAGGTCCAGTTCGGGCTGGGCGGCAAACAGTTCCATCCAGTAGGTCGAGACGCCGGCCACCAGGTCACGGTGGAAGGACGGGATCATGTGCAATTGCTGCTGTTGCGCCAGTTGCTGGGCGTGTTCGCGGCTGTCCTGGAATTCGCGGCCATGTTCGATCAGATCCACGCCCAGGGCGCGCATGGCGGCGTTCTTTTCGCGGCTGTTGCCTTCGGGCACGACGATGGTGGCAGGAATGCCGAAGCGGCGCGCCGACAGCCCCACCGACTGGCCGTGATTGCCCCGGGTGGCCGAAATCACGCCGGACAGTTGCGGTTGTTGCCGGGCCAGGTGATGCAGATAGACCATGCCACCGCGCACCTTGAAAGCGCCCGTGGGGGCATGGTTCTCGTGCTTGACCCAGACTTCGGCACCCAGTGCCTGGTTCAGCAGCGGCCAGCACAGTTGTGCGGTGGGTGCCATGCCGGCATAGACGATACCGGCGGCCTGTTCGATCTCCATCAGGCTGGGCAACAGGCGGTGGGCGGCGGAAGTGGCTTGGGTCATGACGGTTCTCCTATCGGAATGCAGGTTGCTGGCGACAAGGCCGGGATATCTAGGGTGGATCGGGCGGACCGAAGTGGCCCGGATTGGCTTGCTTGTCCCGGCGATACGCTTGCTCTTGTATTGGAAGCCATCCTAGCCGACAATACCGATACAGTACCTGTACACTTTTCCAAATAATCCAAAACATTGTCACGGCAAAATGACCAATACAGTCAAGCAATTGCGCAGCGTCAGACCCGATATGCCTCAGAGCGACAGCGCCCTCCCCGGCTGGCCGCTGCTGTTGCGCGAGAGTGGCGAATCGCTGGTGGACCAGATTGTGCGCGGCATCCGCGCCCGCATCGATGACAAGCTCTTGCGCAGCGGCGTGCGTATGCCCTCGATCCGGCAGTTTGCCGATGGCAACGAGATTTCGCGCTTTACCGTGGTGGAGGCCTATGACCGCCTGGTGGCCCAGGGCTATCTGGAATCGCGCCGGGGCTCCGGCTTCTACGTCAAGGAACGCTCACCCCTGGGTGGCGGCTATGGCAACACCGCTGCCCAGGCCGAAGCCGTGGCCGAGGCCGGGCGCGGGCTGGATGTGGTCTGGCTGGTACGCAACATGTTCCGCCAGATGCCGCCGCACAAGATGCCCGGGGGCGGTCTGCTGCCGCCGGACTGGCTGGATGGCGAACTGATCGCCAACGCCCTGCGTGCCGTCAGCCGCGACAACCCTTCCCTGCTGCTGGGCTATGGCACGCCGCTGGGTTTCCTGCCGCTGCGCCAGCAGTTGCAGCTGAAGCTGGCGGAGCTGGAAATCGCCGCCGCCCCCGACCAGATCGTGATGACCACGGGCGTGACCCAGGGCCTGGACACGGTGGCACGGCATTTCCTGCGCCCGGGCGATGTGATCTTCGTCGATGATCCGGCCTGGTTCCTGATGTTCGGCTCCTTTGCTGCGCTGGGCGCCAAGATCGTGGGCATCCCGCGGCTGGGCGACGGCCCCGACATCGCGCGCCTGCGCGAGCTGGCGGCGATCCACAAGCCCAAGCTGTACGTGATCAATTCGGTGCTGCACAACCCGACCTCGACCTCGCTGTCGGCGGCCAAGGCCTTCCAGGTCCTGCGCATCGCCGAGGAACACGATTTCATCATCGTCGAGGATGACATCTACTGCGACATGCATCCCGGTTCGGCGGTACAGCCGGCGACCCGCATCGCCGCGCTGGACCAGCTGCAGCGGGTGATCTATCTGGGCGGTTTTTCCAAGACCTTGTCGGCCAACCTGCGGGTAGGCTTCATCGCCACCTCGGCCGAACTGGCGCGCAGCCTGGCCGACCGCAAGCTGCTCTCGACCCTCACCACTGGCGAGATCGGCGAACGCGTGGCCTACAAGGTGCTATCGGAGGGGCATTACCGCAAGCATGCCGAACGGCTGCGGGCGCGGCTCAATGGCGCGCGCGACAAGGTGATGCGCCAGCTGGAACGCATGGGCATGGAGATCGGTGATCCGCCGCCCTGCGGGATGTTCCTGTGGGTCGATACCGGGCGCGACACCAATGTCATGACCGAGGAGGCGATGGAACAGGGCTTCCTGCTGGCGCCGGGCAGCCTGTTCTCGCCCGCGCAGCTACCCTCCACGCGCATGCGCATCAACGTGGCCAGCATGTCCGACCCCGGCATCTGGCGCTTCCTGGAAAAGGCGATGGCGCGCTGAGCCCCTCGCCCACCCTGGCCACCCTGGCCGCCCTGACCACCGGTAGGTCAGGTGGTCAGGTGGATGCGCGCCACTTCCTGGTTGCTGGCATTGTAGAAGGCATAGTCGGTGGTACCGGGGAAGTAGACGTAATGGTCCGAACCATTGGCCATGATCTGCAAGCTTTCGCTGCCGCTCATCTTCACCGTCAACAGGTGCGAGGTGGCACCGCTGACCATGCCCATGTTGATCACGTCCTGGGCCGTGATGATGATGTTGGTGCCATTGCCGGCGCTGACATCGAGGGTGGTGATACCGCTGACCTTGCTGGAGAAATTGCTCAGGTTCAGGGTATTGCCCAGGTCGGCGAAATGCAGCGTCGTCACCCCGGCCACGCCATTGATGGAATCGATGTTGGAGGTGCCGGTGTTCTTGTTGACCATGTCGCTCTGCGCGCCGGCAGTACTGCCCAGGCCGGCGCTGACATTGATCAGGTTCGTGCCGCTGCCCACCGTCACCGAATTGTGCCCGCCCTCGACCACGTTGAAGATATCGGTGCCGGAACTGGCGCCACCGCCCGAGAGGACGTTGGTGGTGCCGTTGCCGCGCGCGGTCAGGGTATTGGCGCCGCTGTTGCCGGTAAGGGTGCTGTTGACGCTGCTGCTGCCTTCCAGGTTGGCGATGCCGACATAGCTGTCCCCGTTGGCATCGCCGCTGCTGCCGCCGCTCACCAGGCTGGCATTGATCGCGCCGCTGGTGGAATACAGGTAGCTGACGGTATCGCTGCCGCCGGCCCCACCATTGAAGACATTGGCCACACCGCTGGCATAGAAGATATCGTCGCCGGCGCTGCCGGTGACATTCTGGATGTTGACGTAGGTGTCGTTGGCAGCATAGCCATTGGCACCCGTGCCGTGGAACAGGTCCACCGTCACGCCCACCCCGCCGGAACGCGCATAGTTGACCGTATTGTTGCCGGCGCCACCGTCGAAGGCGTTGGTGGCGGCACTGGCATAGAAGGTGTCGTTGCCGGAACCGCCGATCAGGTTCTCGATATTGGTGAACTTGTCGCCGAGCGCATAGAGACCGCTGGCGGCCAGCGTATTGGTCAGATCCACCGTCACGCCACCGGTATCGAATTCATAGCTCACCGTATCGACGCCGGCACCGCCATCGAAGTTGTTGGCCTGGGTGCTGGCCTTGAAGAGGTCGTTGGCGGCGCTGCCGATCACGTTGTCGATGTTGAACAGGGTATCGCCCTGGGCGTCGCCACCGGTACCGGTGCCGTTCTTCAGGTCGATGGTCACGCCCAGCGTCGAGCCGGCGTAGGACGCGAAGGTCGAACCCCGGTTGCCGACCACCGCGGTGATGCTGTCGGCACCCGCGCCGCCTTCCAGCACCGAGCGCGTACCGGGGGTGGAGAACCCCTTGAGCACGTCATTGAAGGCGCTGCCCACCACGTTCTCGATATTGGTGTAGGAATCGCCGGCGGCATCGTTGCCGCTGCCGGTACCGGTGGCCGTGGACAGGTCAACATTCACGCCGTTGGTACCGTCGCTGCTGGTGGAGAGCGAATAGTTGACGGTGTCCGAGCCGCCGGTGCCGCCATTGAGGATGTTGACTGCAGCGCTGGCCAGGAAGGTATCGTCGTTGTTGCTGCCGATGACGTTGTCGATATTGAACAGGGTATCGCCCTGGGCATCCCCCCCGGTACCGGTCCCGTTCTTCAGGTCGATGGTCACGCCGCTGGACGACCCGGCATAGGACGCATAGGTGTAGGCGCGATTGCCGAGGTCGGCGGTGATGCTGTCGGCACCCTTGCCACCGGTCAGTACCGACATCACGCCGACCGTGGAAAAGCCGGTCAGGGTATCGGCCCAGTCGCTGCCGATGACGTTCTGGATGTTGGCAAAGGTGTCGCCCTGGGCGTAGTTGCCCGATCCGACGCCACTGGTGAGGTTGACCGTCACGCCGGTGGCGCTGTTGCTGCTGGTGGAACCGGCATAGCTGACCGTGTTCGACCCGGCTCCGCCATCCAGGAAGTTGGCCGCCGCGTTGGCCACGATGGTGTCGTTGCCGCTGCCACCGGTGGCGTCCTGAATGTTGGCATAGGTATCGCCATTGGCCAGGCTGCCGGTACCGCCCGTGCCGCTGCCGCTGAGCAGGTTGATGGTTTCGTTGACGGTGGAGTTGGCGTAGCTCACCCGATTGTGCAGCGAACCCGTGCCGCCATCGAAGAAGTTGGCGGCCGCGCTGGCCACGAACACGTCATCGGCGGACCCGCCGGTGGCATCCTGGATGTTGGTGTAGGTGTCGCCATTGGCCAGGCTGCCCGTGCCGCCCGTGCCGGTTCCGTTGAACAGGTTGATGGTTTCGGCCACCGTCGAGGTACTGTAGTTGACCCGGTTATGGGTACCGCCACCGCCATCGAAATTGTTGGCGGCAGTATTGCCGTAGAAGGTGTCATTGCCACCACCGCCGGTGATGTCCTGGATGTTGATGTAGGTGTCGCCGTTGGCCAGGCTGTTGGTGCCGCCCGTGCCGGTACCGTTGAACAGGTTGACGGTCTCGTCGACCGCGGAATTGGCATAGCTCACCCGGTTGTGCAGCGAGCCGGTGCCACCATCGAAGGCATTGGCGAGCCCATTGGCGATGAACACGTCATCGGCAGTACCGCCGGTGACGTCCTGGATGTTGGTGTAGGTATCGCCGTTGGCCAGGCTGCCGGTGCCGCCCGTGCCGGTACCGTTGAACAGGTTGACCGTCTCCGACACCGTGGAACTGCTGTAGTTGACCCGGTTGTGGCTGCCGCCACCACCATCGAAACTGTTGGCGGCGGTGTTGCCGTAGAAAGTGTCGTTGCCGCTGCCGCCGGTGGCGTCCTGGATGTTGGTGTAGGTGTCGCCATTGGCCAGGCTGTTGGTGCCGCCACTCCCCAGCCCGCTGATCAGGTCGATCGTTTCATCGACGGTGGAGTTGGTGTAGCTCACCCGGTTGTGGGTACCGGCACCACCATCGAAACGATTGGCCGCCGCGCTGGCGATGAAGGTGTCGTTACCGCTGCCGCCGGTGACGTCCTGGATGTTGGCATAGGTGTCGCCATTGGCCAGGCTGCCGGTGCCGCCGCTACCCGTGCCATTGAACAGGTTCACCGTTTCGTCGACGGTGGAATTGGTGTAGCTGACCCGGTTGTGCAGCGAACCCGTGCCGCCGTCGAGGAAGTTGGCCGCCGCGCTGGCGATGAAGACATCGTCGGCGGTGCCACCGGTGGCGTCCTGGATGTTGGTATAGGTATCGCCATTGGACAGGCTGCCGGTACCGCCGGTCCCGGTGCCACCGAACAGGTCGATGGTCTCGGCCACCGTCGAGGTGCTGTAGTTGACCCGGTTGTGGCTACCACCGCCGCCATCGAAGCGGTTGGCGGCGGTATTGCCGTAGAAGGTGTCGTTGCCGCCACCGCCGGTGATGTCCTGGATGTTGATGTAGGTATCGCCATTGGCCAGGCTGCCGGTGCCGCCCGTGCCCTGGCCGGTGACCAGGTTGACGGTCTCGTCGACGGTGGAATTGGTATAGCTCACCCGGTTATGCAGCGAGCCGGTGCCGCCATCGAAGAAGTTGGCGGCCGCACTGGCGATGAAGACATCGTCGGCGGTGCCACCGGTGACGTCCTGGATGTTGGCATACGTATCGCCGTTGGCCAGGCTGCCGGTGCCGCCCGTGCCGGTACCGTCGAACAGGTTGACCGTCTCCGACACCGTGGAACTGCTGTAGTTGACCCGGTTGTGCAAGCCGCCGCCGCCATCCAGACGGTTGGCCGCGGCATTGCCGTAGAAGGTGTCGTTGCCACTGCCGCCGGTGACGTCCTGGATATTGGTATAGGTATCGCCATTGGCCAGGCTGCCCGTGCCGCCGCTGCCGGCGCTGGTGACCAGGTTGACGGTCTCGTCCACGCTGGAATTGGCATAGCTCACACGGTTGTGGGTACCGCCGCCACCGTCGAAATTGTTGGCTGCGGCGCTGGCGACAAAGGTGTCGTCGGCGCTGCCGCCGGTGACGTCCTGGATGTTGGTGTAGGTGTCGCCGTTGGCCAGGCTGCCAGTGCCGCCAGTACCTACGCCGTTGAACAGGTCCACCGTTTCGGACACGGTGGAATTCTGGTAGCTGACGCGATTATGCGAACTCGCCGTACTGGCGCCACCGTCGATATTGTTCGCGGCGGCGCTGGCGATGATCAGGTCGTCGCCCGAACCACCGGTGACATCCTGGATGTTGGTATAGGTATCGCTCTGGGCATAGGTGCCGCTGCCGGCACCGGTAAACAGGTTGATGGTTTCGCTGCTGGTGGAATGCGCATAGCTGACGCGGTTGTGCAGGGAGACGCCGCCACCGTCGAAGTTGTTGGCCGCCAGGCTGGCCACGAAGGTATCGTCGTAGATGCTACCGGTCAGGTCCTGGATGTTGGAGAGCTTGTCGCCGGCCGCGTAACCGCCCGAGGTACCGGTGCCGTTGGTATAGCTCAGGTCCACCGTGACGGCGGCGTCCGAGCTGGCATAGCTGACCCGATTGTGGGAGGTGGCCGTGCTGCTGCCGCCGTCGATGCTGTTGGCCTCGGCGCTGGCGATGATCACATCGTCCTGGGCGGAACCCACCACGTTCTGGATGGCGGTATAGCTGTCGCCCGCGGCAAAGCCGCCGCTACCGGTGCCGGTGACCAGGTTGATCGTCACCGCGCCGGTCGAGAAGGCGTAGCTGACCGTATTGGAACCCAGCCCGCCATTGAAGACATTGACGTTGTTGTCGGCGATGAAGGTATCGTCATAGGCGCTGCCGATGACGTTCTGGATGCCGCTATAGGTGTCACCTGCGGCAAAGCCGGTACTGCCGGTGCCGTGGAACAGGTCGACGGTGACGCCATTGCCATCGCTGGCCTTGGCATAGCTGACGGTATTGTTGCCGGCACCGCCGACGAAGGCATTGGCCGCCAGGTTGGCAATGAACAGGTCGTTGTAGTCGCTGCCGATGACGTTCTGGATGTTGAGGTAGGTGTCGTTGTCGGCATAGCCGCCACTGCCGCTGCCCTGCACCAGGTCGACCGTCACGGCGCCGTTGGAACGCGCGTAGCTGACCGTGTTGGAGCCGGCGCCACCGTCGAAGTTGTTGGCTGCCAGGTTGGCCACGAAGAGGTCATTGCCGGCACCGCCGGTGAGGTCCTGGATGTTGACCAGCTTGTCGCCCTGGGCATAGCCACCGGAGGTGCCGGTGCCGTCAGCGTAGTTCAGGTCCACCGTCACGGCGGCGCTGGAGGCGGCATAGCTGACGCGGTTGTGGTTGGAACCACCGCCGTCGAAGCTGTTGGCCGCGGCACTGGCGACGAAGGTATCGTCGTAGACGCTGCCGATCAGGTTCTGGATATTGGTGAAGGAGTCGCCCGCCGCATAGTAGCCGCCGGTACCGGTGCCGATGGTATTGGTCAGGTCCACCGTGACGCCACCGGTCGAATAGATGTAGCTGACCGTATTGGAGCCGCCCCGGCCGTCGAAATTGTTGACGTCGGCACTGGCGATGAAGATGTCGTCGTAGGCGCTGCCGATCAGGTTCTGGATGTGCGCCAGCACGTCGCCCTGGGCGTAGCCGCCAGAGGTGCCGGTGCCATCGGTGTGGGTCAGGTCGACCGTCACGGCGCTGGTGGAAAACTCGTAGCTCACCGTGTCCGAGCCGCCCAGGCCGCCGTTGAAATTGTTGGCTCCGACGCTGGCGATGAAGGTGTCGGAATACGAGCTGCCGACGATGTTCTGGATGTTGGCGAAGCTGATGTTCTGCGCATACCCGCCGCTGCCGGCCTGGGTGATCATGTTGATGCTGCCCGCGCGGGTGGAAGCGCCGAAGTTCGGGGTATCGGAACCGCCGCTGCCGCCGTCGATGCGGCGCGTATCCACGCCGACGATGAAGACGTCGTCGAAGGCCGAGCCAATGGCATTCTGGATGTGGTTGTAGCTGTCGCCCTCGGCATAGCCGCCGGTGCCGCGACCGGAAACGAAGTTGATCGACACGCCGGTGGTGGAGCCGGCATAGCTGACCGTGTCATTGCCGCCGCTGCCGCCATCGAAGGTATTGACGTCCACGTTGCCCACGAAGGTATCGTCATAGGCGCTGCCGATGACGTTCTGGATGCGCACGTAGCTGTCGCCCGCCGCTGCGCCGCCGCTCCCCAGGCCGCTTTGCAGGTTGACGTTCACGCCGGCATTGGAATTGGCGTAGGAGACGGTGTTCGAGCCCAGGCCGCCGTCGAAGCGGTTGGCATCGCTGCTGGCCACGAAGAGATCGTTGTAGTCGCTGCCGATGGCGTTCTGGATATGGGTATAGGTGTCGCCCTGCGCATAACCGCCCGCGCCGGTGCCGGTGATCAGGTTGACCGTCACGGCCGCGTTCGAAGACACGTAGGACACCGTATCGGAACCGCCACTGCCGCCATCCAGGCGGTTGATCACGGCATTGGCGACGAAGGTATCGTCGAAGGCACTGCCGCGCAGGTTCTGGATGTTGGAAAGCTGGTCGCCCTGGGCATCGCCGCCACTGCCCAGGCCGGTCACCAGATTGACCGTCACGCCAGCGCTGGAGCCGGCGTAGCTGGCCGTGTTGACGTTGGTACCGGTGCTGTTGACGCCGCCCACCAGCTGGTCAGCGCCGGCACCGCCCTGGAAGAAGGTATTGCCACTACCACCGTAGATGATGTCGTTGCCGCTGCCGCCATAGAGCAGGTCATTGGCATTGCTGCCGTAGATGGTCACGCCACCGTTGCCGGCATGTACCTCGTGCGGTGCGCCCTGGGCCGGCAACACCAGCACCGGATCGCCGGTGGCCGGATCGAGGTAGCTCAGGTCGCCATAGACGGTGGCATCCTTGACGGCGACGTGGCGCACATCGACCAGGGTCTGCGGGCCGCGCGAGGTCGAGACCGTGGTGGTGAAGGTGAGATCGAAGGCCTGATGCACCGGCGAGGAGGCATTGGCCTCGACCGTGTTGTACTGCAACTGCATCGGGAAATCGGTCTGGCCGGCAGCCACCGTCATCTCGTAGCGACCGCCACCGAGATCGGTGGCGTTGACGATGGACATGTTGGCCGGCACACCCGAGACGATCACCGACACCACGTTGCCATTGCCGGTGATGGTGACATCGAACACCTTGATGAAGGTGCCGGCATTGTTGCCGGCGGCATAGATGGTGCGCACATCATTGCCGGCGTTGATCACCTGGGTGCTGAACTGCAACGGCAGGCCGGCATCAGTGGCCGATTGCGGAATGCCGCCGCTGCCGTAGAGGACGTCGCCGGTCTGGGTGATGGTGGCCAGGTTGACCAGCTTGATGGCCATGGCCGGCTGCGAGGGGTCGACCTGGATCGGCGGCGAGGGAATCGAGCCGGGCCGCTCGGGCGGCACCTGCGGTTCGGAAGGCTTGACCGGCGCATCGTTGGAACTGGGATTGGCAGGCGGCGAGAACACCGGTGGCGTATTGGCCGTCAGGTTCTGCGACGCCGCCGCGGTGGCGCCCACCGTGGTGTGGGTGGTGTCGCCCCCCACCACTGCACCGGCAGAACCACCGGCCTTGCTGGTGCCGTTGCTGCTGGTGGTGAGCGAGGCCGAATTCTCGCTGATGATCTGGGAAAACTGGCTGCCGCCATCGTTGCCGATGCTGGCCGCATTGCGGTCCACCGTGACCTGCTGGGCCGGTGTCACATTGGGCGGGACCGCCACCGGGTCGGAATTGAGGATGCGCGACTGGTCATTGGGCTTGAGCGCGATCTTGCCCACCGAATCGAGCAGCTTGCCGGTATCGGCGCTGGTATCGGCAAACTTGACCTTGGACTTGTCGTCCATCGCCTCGATGGCGCCCCCGGCCAGCACCACCTTGGTGCCGTCGGCCATGTGCAGCACCATGTCCACGTCCACCACCTGGACGTGCTGGACGGCGGCGCGGGTGGCGCTGACCTGGAAGCTGCCGGCCTGGTCGGGCATCACCACCCGTACCGGGCCGGTGACCTTGTCCGCGGAGTTCGCTTGTGATGAGCTTGCGGTTGCCATGTTTCCTCGCTATCGAAGATCGGTTCGAATCAGGTTCGCCGTGGGCTGCACGGCGTTACTGCAAAATCTGGGCCCGCGGCCCGTCGGCCACGATGCGACCGCCGTCGATGACGACGATGCGGTCCATGTGCTGCAACAGCGCGGGGCTATGGGTGGCCACCACCAGCGTGCGCGGGCCGGCATAGGCCACCAGGCGCTCGATGATGCGGGCCTCGGTCTGCTGGTCCACGCCGGTGGTGGGCTCGTCCAGCAGCAGGATGCGCGGCGTGCTGGCGACCACCCGGGCCAGGGCCACCATCTGGCGCTGGCCACCGGAAAGATTGCCGGGCGCCTTGATGACCTGGTCCAGCCGCAGTTCGCCACGGGCGATCAGGTCGTCCAGCGAGGACACCGCCAACGCTGCCTCGTACACCTGCCCCGGCACGCGGTCGCCGACAAAGATATTGGCTGCCACTGTGCCATCGAAGAGGAAGGGTTCCTGCGGCTTGAAGCCGATGCAGCGCATGCGGACCTCAGGGGCATAGGCCGTCACGGCCACGCCATCGATGAGCACATGGCCCTCGTCGGGATGATGCAGCCCGGCCAGCGCACGCAGCAGCGTGGACTTGCCGGAACCGGAGCGGCCGACGATGCCGACCTTCTCGCCTGGCTGCACGGTCAGGGAGACATGCTTGAGGGTCGGGGTTTCCTTCCTGTCCAGGTGCAGCAGCAGGTTGCCGACCTGGATCAGGCCGCGCATTTCCTGGCGCAGCACGTCGGCGCTGACGGTCTCGGGTTGCGCCTCGAACAGCTGGTCGAACTCGGCGCGGGCGCGGCGGAACATCTCGATACGTCCCAGCAGTGCCGCCAGCGACGACAGCACCGTGGTGGCGCGGCTGATCAGGAGCGAACACGCGATCAGCGCGCCCACGGTCAGGAGGTTGTCTTCCACCAGATAGACACCCACCACCAGGGTGGCCACCGCGATGAAGGTATAGCCGACGCTGGAGATGGCGTAGCTGGTGTTCATCCAGTAACGGCTCTTGGCCTGGGCCACCGCATTGGCGGCGGCGTCGATCAGGAAACTGCGCAACAGGCGGTCCTGCAGCGGCGTGGTCTTCAGGGTTTCCATGCCGTAGACGATGCTGGCGAGCTTGTCGACCTTGCCGGCACCGGCCTTCATGGCGGCATTGGCATAGTCGTTGGCCGGCACCTTCAGCAAGAGCTGCAGCGCCACCAGTACGGCCCCACCCACCAGCAGCACCCACACCATGTGGCCGCCGATCAGGCCCAGCACCACCAGGTAGAGCAGCAGGAAAGGCAGGTCCACCAGCAACAGCATGTAGTTGGAGGACAGCAGGTCACGCGCGGCCGAAAGATCGCGGTAACGTGCCAGCACCACCCCGACCGGGGCCTGCACCTTGGCGGTCAGGAGACGACGTGCCGAGACCTCGTCGAACTCGGTATCCAGGCGCCCGGCCAGCTGTTCGGTGTAGTACACGCGGATGACGCGCAATACCATTTCCAGCGCCATGAACAGCAGCATGCCCAGGGTCAGCGCCCAGAGCGTCTCGGGGATGTGGTTGCCCAGTACCTTGTCGTAGATCAGCCGCGAATACAGCGGCATGAGCAGGCCCAGCAGGTTCACCAGCACCCCGGCTACGATGATCTCGACGAAGCGACTGCCATAGGCGCGCAACAGCGACAGATAGCTGGGGTCCTGCCGCAGGTCCTGCAGGACCTGCGGTTGATCGATGTGGACCTGTTCGCTGGCGTTCATGATGCGGTGGTGACTCTCTTATGCCCGGTTATGCCGCGATCAGGCCTGGCCGCCACGGTTGGCGGTGGTGATTTCGCGGATGGCTTCGCGCAGCTCCAGACGCAGGTCCTTGACCATGGTCTGGCGGCCGCTGCGCATTTCGTCGATGACGGTCTGCCAGTTGATGTTCTGGCGCATCAGGGCTTCGGTGATGGAGGTCAGCGATTGCGGGATGGCGCCCAGGTTCTTGACGCGATCGTTCTGGGTCGCCATGTGCTTGGCCAGGTCGATCTGCAGCTGGCGTGCCGACAGCGCGTCGCGGGCCATGTTGCTGGAGTTCTCGCCGATGGTGTTGCCCAGTTCGTTCAGGCGCGCTGCGACCGTGGCCTGCAGTTCGCCCTGATACTGGATGGCGCCCATCTCGTCGGCCAGGCGCACGGAAATCTGGTTCAGCAGTGCCGGCAGTTGCGCAATGTTCTGCGCGTTCTTTTCGTTCATGTTGGAGATTTCGCCCTGCTGCGTCTGCAATGAGCTCAGCGCGGTGGACAGTGCCAGCTGGCCGGCCTGGATGGTGGTGACGATCTGCGGCAGCACTTCGAAGGTGCGGTTGGCGATGTCGCCGTTGACCGAGAGGCGTTCTTCCAGCGAGGACAGGCTGTCGGAGAGGTCGCGGGCCGAGGTGATCTTGGTATTGATCAACTGGCCGACGGTGCGGATCTCTTCCAGGGTCTGCTGCGCGGTTTCGTGCATGCGCGGGCCGAAGGCCACCAGCTGGCGCAGGCTGCGCGATTCTTCCATGCTGTCGTTGAAGAGCTGGACGATGTTGTTCAGGCGGTCGTTCAGGCCTTCGAGCTTGATACCGGCCTGCAGCGAGGCTTCCGAGCTGTTGCGGGCAGCCATGATGGATTCGCGCTGCAGGACCATCAGATCCTGCAGGAATTCGGCCAGGAAGGATTCGGACACGCCCTGGCGTTGGGTGGCAGCCGGACCGGTGGCGTCGTGCACCACGTGTTGCACCATGTCGCTGATGCATTCGCGGGCGCGGGCCACCAGCTTCTTGCTGGCCGCGCGCAGCGGGGTCAGGGTCAGGCCCAGGGCCAGCGAACCGATCAGGCCGAACATCGAGGCCGAGAAGGCGGTACCCATCGAAGCCAGCGGTTTCTGCAGGTCGGCCACCAGATGCATGAAGGAAGCATCCATGTCGCCGCCGGTGCTGGCCTTGCCGAAGCCGTCAATCAGCTCGGCAGTGCTGACCAGGGTCTCAAGCAGACCGATGAAGGTCCCCAGCAGGCCCAGCGCGATCATGAAGCCGGTCAGGAATTGCGGGAATTCGGTCTTGGCTTCGAGGTGGGCGCGCAGGTCGTGCAGCGAACCTTCGATGGTTTCCTGTTCGATACGCGAGGTCAGGCGGCCCTTGGTGCTGGCCACGCTGACCAGCACCTGACCGATCTCGGTGCCCGCGAACTCGGGCGCCTTGACCAGGCTCTCCATGGATTCGCCGGACTTGGTGCGGTCATAGAACTGCATCAGCTTGTCGTATTCCCAGTTGACGCGGTACAGGTTGTAGCCGATCAGGCCGATCCCGAACAGCGCCACGGCGATGATGAACAGGTTCAGGAAGGGGTTGATCTGGATGGCATGCCCCACGAAGGCCCGGAACAGGAAGGCGCCCAACAGCAGCAGGAGCGTCGGGATGGCGGCAAGTGCATAGAACTGGCGAAGGTTTTTCATACGTGCGAGGTTCCGGAGAAAAGAACGCAGGGGATGTGGATGGTGCAGAAAACGTCAAAAGCCGCGACGCCCATCGGGGTGGGCGTGTGCGACCGGTGAAACCGGGGATGCAGGCGGTGCGGGGCGATCATCGCGGCTCCCGCAGGGCACCCTGGCCGAAGCGCGACAGGGGCGACATCAGGTACTGCCAGACGGTACGGCGACCGACGATGATGTCGGCGCTGGCGGTCATGCCGGGCATCAGGTCCAGCTTGCGCTGCAAGGCGCTGTCACCGCGCTGCACGGCGATCTTGATGCGATAGCTGCGTTCGCCGCGCTGGTTGTTCTCGTCGGGCACGGTATCGGCGCTGATCTCGGTGACCACGCCTTCCATGGCGCCATAGACGCCATAGTCATAGGCCGAGACCTTGACCCGCGCACGGGCGCCGGTGACCAGTTCGGCACGGTCGGTCGGGGAGATGCGGGCTTCGATGACCAACTTGTCGTCGCTGGGGGTCATCTCGATGATGGGGTCGCCCGGGCGCACCACCCCGCCCACGGTATTGATCATGACGCGGTTGACCACGCCATCCATGGGTGCCTTGACTTCGGAGCGGGAGACACGGTCGTTGCGCGACTTGATTTCTTCCTGCAGGCGCGCCAGTTCGTTTTCGGTGGCGGTCAGGTCGGTACGGGCATCAGAGCGGAAGCGCGAGGAGGCTTCGCCCATCTTGGCCTGGGATTCGGCGATGGCCGCCTTCAGGCGCGGGATCATGGCATCGGTGGCGGCCAGGCGGCTCTGGGCATCCTGCACGCGGGCCGCAGCCTGGATGTCTTCCAGCTGGGAGGCGGCATTGCGCTCCAGCATGTTGTGGATCAGCTTGTACTGGCGCTGGGCCAGGTCGACCTCGGTGGCCTGGCTCTTCTGGCGGCTCACGGCCTCGCCCAGTTCGGCCTGGCGCTGGGCGGCCTGTTCGCGCAGCACCGACATTTCCTGCGTCAGCTTGGCGGCGCGGGCGGCAAAGGCGGCCTGCTCGCTCTGCACGGCCGGATCATCACGCTCGAGGTCGGCCGGCATCTGCAGGCTGGCCGCGCCGGAAGCTTCGGCCGAGAGCCGCGCCACCCTGGCACGCAGGCCGAGAATCTTCACACGGCCTTCGCCAAGGTCGGCATTGGCGCGCACGTCGGCAATGGAGATCAGGGTCTGGCCCTTCTTGACCACCGCGCCTTCGCGCACCAGGATGGCCGAGACGATGCCACCCTCCAGATGCTGGATCACCTGGTTATGTTCGGAAGCGACGATGCGCCCGCTGCCGCGCACCACCATGTCGATCGGCGCCAGGATGGACCAGACGACCAGCAAGGCCAGCAGCAGCGCGCAGGCCAGGACCGCCAGGCGCGGGCGCGGCATGGCCTGCAACTGGCCCAGGCGGCGGTCCAGGCGCGGCGCTACGCGGCGCATGAAGCCCTTGCCGCGGGAGGCAATCCCGTGGTCGGCGCCGGGCTTGAGCGAGAGCGTCATTTTGCCGAGGCCTGATATTGCACGACCACGCGGGCATCGTTGCCGCTACCGTTCTGGTCGGTGGCCACGCGGCTGGTCACGCGCTCCTTGTCGACCCCGGCATCGATGAGGTAATTGCGCACGGCGACGGTGCGGTAGTAGGCGCGGCGGCGGCTTTCACTGTAGCTGCCACTGCCGATGACGCCGGTCACGACGATCTTGCCCTGGCTGGATTTGACGCGCCGGATCCAGTCGCCGATGCTCTTGTCGAGGGCCTTGCCGCCCTCGTCGTTCAACTGGGTGGAGTCGGCGTCGAAAGTGAGGGTGACCGCTTTTTCGTTGGCGTCGATGCGCAGGCCGGGGGCCACTTCCTTGTCATTGGGTTCGGTCTTGACCTGGATCGCGTTGGGGCTGGAGGGCGCGGCGTCGCTACGCAGGCTGCCATTGTCCGATTGCAACGGCGGCGCGGCCAGCTTGGCTTTCAGGGTAGCCACTTCACGCCTGAGCTGTTCGATTTCCTTGGCCTTCTCGCGCTCGCCCGGTGTCTCGGCGGCGCTGGATGCGGCGCTGTTGGCAGCGCTGCTGGCACTGCTGGCGTTAGTGGGCGCATTGTCGTTCTGGCGCTCGGCCCCGCTGCGTTCGGCGGCAGCCACATCCTTCTGGGATGCCTTGACCTCACGCTGGTTCTGGCTCTGCGTCTGCGAGATCAGTTGGCTGACCTTGGTCTGGGCCAGCTTCTGCGAGTAGTAGAACAAGGTCACCACGAACACCACCACGACGAAGATCATCACCAGCACCACGTTGGACAGTGCGTCCACGAAGCCTGGCCAGAAATTCTGTTCCCTTCCCCCCTCCATGTGTCCCCCGTCCTATTTCGCTGCCCGCGCGGGCAGGGTTTCCAGCGCCGAGGCGCGCCCCGTGTTGCGCAGGATCTGATAGCTGATGTCGGCCTGCTGGAACAGCAGGTTGGCAAAATCGGTACGCGCCTGGTAGGCCTGCTGGTAGGCATCCAGCACGTCCAGCAATTGCTTGCTGCCGGTGGAGAGCTGTTCCAGGAAGACATCGGCCACGTTGGCATTGGTCAGGTAAGCCTGGCGCGAGATTTCCATGCGCTTTCTCACCGCGCCCAGGGTGCGGTAATTGATCTCGATCTGCTCACGCAACTTGCGTTCCAGGTCCAGCGCGGTGTTGCTCTTTTCGACGTACTTGGCGCCGGCCTGCTTGGTGTAATAGACGTCGGAGCCGCCGTTGAGCAGGTTCATCGACATCACCAGCATCAGGCGACGATCGGTGGTCTGCTGCAGGGCGTTGGTGGTGGTATCGATGGCCCCACCGACCCCACGGCTCTTGATCTGGGTCCATTCCAGGGCCAGCGTAGGCGAGAACTTGGCACGGGCCGACTTCAGTTCCTGATTGGCCGCATCCAGATCGCGCCGCGCGGCACGCACGCCGGGATTGGTGTCGTAGACGTCCTGCAGGGCAAGCTTGGAGGTGTCGGGGACCACCGGCATCATGTGGTCGGGCACTTCCAGCTGCTCGATCTTGCGGCCGGTGACCTGGTTCAAGGTCACCATGGCGCTTTCCAGGGCGCCTTCGGCTTCGGCCACGGCGGACTGGGCGGTCAGCGAGCGGCCGCGCACGCGTTCGAAATCGATGCGGCTGGCGCCGCCGCCTTCGAGGCGCTTGTTCATGTAGTCCAGCAAGGCGCTCATGCGCTGCGAATAGCTGCGGGCGAAGGACAGCGAGGCGTACGCGCGCATGACATCGTAGTAGGCCTTGATGGCGTTGTAGTACAGGGTCTCGCGGGCGTCGTCGCGGCGCAGGTCGGCGGCATCGGCCAGGGAACTGGACTTGCGGTAGTCGTAGTAGGAGCCGGGGGCGAAGATGGGCTGACGACCGATCAGCGTGACATCCCAGCGCTTGTGGTAGTTCGCACGCTGCACCAGGCCGGTATTGGGGTCGAGCACGGAGGAAGGCGAGGAATACTCGTTGCCCTTCTGCGCCCGCACGTCCAGGGTCGGCCCCATCTGTCCGGCGGTGGCCTTGGACGCATAGCGGGCCTGATCGGCCTGGGCCGCCGTGGCGGCATAGCTGTAGCTGTTGTTGAGCGCCAGGTCGAGTACGCTGCGCAGGTTCAGGTCAGGGACGACATCACCCTCGGTGACGATGCTGATCTGGGGCAGCGCGATCAGGTTGCCGGAAAAGCCGGGATCGGACTGGCGCAGCAGCAGCAGGATTTCGTCCTGCGCCGAAGGCGCCGGGGTATCGGCGGGCAAGGCCGGCAGGCGATAGTCGGCCAGCGCCGGACCGGCCGGATCGGCGCCCAGGCGGATCTGGGGCGGTACATCCAGGGTGCCGCCGTTCTGTGGCGGTACGTTCACCACCGCTCTGGACGCTGCCGGCGGCTCCGCCGGTACCGGCGGGTTATCTGCAGACCGTGCCACCTGGGGCGCGGTCAGTCCGAGTGAAACTGCGAATATGAACTGTTTGCTCTTGAGAACTCTCATCAACGCGATCAGCCGGTACCGGACCGGCCTCCCCTGCCCCAAAACACCCTTAGGAAAGAATCGCCAGCCAGCGCTGCGATTCCAGTTATCAGGCACGGGGACTCATATTCTTCGTCTTTGCAAGTCCCGGCCTGGCCCTCTGCTTCCGCTCTCCCTCTTTGGGGAAAAACGAAAATTATTACCATTTTGTCAAAACAATTCTATCACTCGAGGATTGCAACTCAATTACAAATAACGGCAAAAAACCGTTTAATTTCAATTGACTTGATAAAAATTAATAGTCGCAATTATGGTGATCTTGTTGCCGCCGTGCCATCAGGAAATTCCGCAGAAGACCAAAGCGCTGAAAAACTCTTTAAAAATGCTGTTGAAAAACCACAAGTCTCTCCCTATATCCAGCCCACAGGCGATTGCCGCAAGCTATTCAACTCATCCATTTCTTCAATAAGGACACAAACATGGCCACCGAAAAACAGACCATGGGCTTCCAGGCCGAAGTCAAGCAACTGCTCCAGTTGATGATCCACTCGCTGTATTCGAACAAGGAAATCTTCCTGCGCGAGCTGGTCTCCAACGCCTCCGATGCGGCCGACAAGCTGCGCTTCGAGGCGATCAACAACGCCGGCCTGTACGAAGACGACCCGGAACTGAAGATCAGGATCAGCTTCGACAAGGCCGCACGCACCATCACCATTTCCGACAACGGCATCGGCATGAACCGTGAGGAGGCCATCTCCCACCTGGGCACCATCGCCAAGTCGGGCACCAAGGAGTTCTTCTCGCGCCTGTCGGGCGACCAGCAGAAGGACGCGGCCCTGATCGGCCAGTTCGGCGTGGGCTTCTATTCCGGCTTCATCATCGCCGACCGCATCACGGTCGAGACGCGCCGTGCCGGCACCCCGGCCGCCGAAGGCGTGCGCTGGGAATCCGAAGGTGCCGGTGATTTCTCCATCGAGCAGATCGACAAGCCGAGCCGCGGCACCGACATCATCCTGCACCTGCGCGAGGGTGAGGACGAGTTCCTCTCGGCCTGGCAGTTGAAGTCCATCATCCGCAAGTATTCCGACCACATTTCCCTGCCCATCCTGATGCACAAGGAAGAATGGGACGAGGAAAAGAAGGAAACCGTGCAGAAGGACGAGCTGGAGACCGTGAACCAGGCCAGCGCGCTGTGGAGCCGCAGCAAGTCGGAAGTCACGCCTGAGCAATATGAAGAGTTCTACAAGCACGTCTCGCACGATTTCGGCGCGCCCCTGGCCTACACCCACAACCGGGTCGAGGGCCGCAGCGAATACACCCAGTTGCTCTACATCCCGGCGCGCGCCCCGTTCGACCTGTGGGACCGAAACAAGCGCGGCGGCATCAAGCTCTACGTCAAGCGCGTGTTCATCATGGATGACGCCGAGCAGCTGATGCCGGTGTACCTGCGCTTCGTCAAGGGCGTGATCGATTCGGCCGACCTGCCGCTGAACGTCTCGCGCGAAATCCTGCAGGAGTCGCGCGACGTGCGGGCCATCCGCGATGGTTCGGCCAAGCGCGTGCTGGGCCTGCTGGAAGAGCTGGCCAACAGCGAGGACCAGGCGCAGAAGGACAAGTACGCCACCTTCTGGACCGAGTTCGGCCAGGTGCTCAAGGAAGGCATCGGCGAAGACGCGGCCAACAAGGAGCGCATCGCCAAGCTGCTGCGCTTCGCTTCGACCCACAACGACAGCGAGGTGCAGAACGTCGCGCTGGCCGACTACCTGGGCCGCATGAAGGAAGGCCAGGACAAGATCTATTACGTCACCGCCGAGACCTTCCAGGCGGCCAAGAACAGCCCGCACCTGGAAATCTTCCGCAAGAAGGGCGTGGAAGTGCTGCTGCTGACGGACCGCGTGGACGAGTGGATGCTGTCCTTCCTGACCGAGTTCGAAGGCAAGGAACTGGCCTCGGTGGCCAAGGGTGGTCTGGATCTGGGCCAGCTGGAAAACGAGGCCGAGAAGAAGCAGCACGAAGATACGCAGGCCGAGTACAAGGATCTGGTGGAGAAGATGAAGACCGCCCTGGCCGACAAGGCCAAGGACGTGCGCGTGACCTTCCGCCTGACCGACTCCCCGGCTTGCCTGGTGGCTGACGAGAACGAGCTCTCGGGCAACCTGGTGCGCATGCTGAAGGCGGCGGGACAGGCCGCACCGGATTCCAAGCCGACCCTGGAAATCAATCCGGACCACCCGCTGGTGCAGCGTCTGAAGTATGAAGAGGCGCGCTTCGACGACTGGTCGCACATCCTGTACGACCAGGCCCTGCTGGCCGAGGGTGGCGCCCTGGCTGACCCGGCCAGCTTCGTCAAGCGTACCAATGACATGCTGCTGGCCATGGCCGGCAAGTAAGCCGTGGCAGCCTGGCGCCCGGGTTCGGGGGCCTGCGCCAGAAACGCCGCCGCGCACCGGTCACTCCGGACGCGGCGGCGTTTTTGCATGGAGGCTTGCCGGGTTGTCCGTGCATGGTTAACATCGCCCCCATCCAGTCGCCCCTCCCCTGCTCCCGCCCGTTTCCATGGAATTGCACTTCATCAATCCCCGCAAGAATGCCCTGGCCTACCTGGTCAAGATCCTCTCCGGCTGCCTGATCCTGTGGTACGGATTGCGCGCCCTGGGCATCGCCGAACCCTACTGGGCCATGATCTCGCTGATCATCGTCACGGAACCGGACATGACGGTGGCCAAGGCCAATTTCCGGGCGCGGCTGATCAATACCATTTCGGGCTGCATTGTCTCGTGCATTGCCCTGGTGGTATTCGGCCCGACCTTCCTGGCGATGCTGGTGGCGCTGACTGCGGCCGTAGTGGTGGCCATGCTGCTGCAGAACTATCCCAGCAACTGGCGGCTGGGCCCGGCGACCGTGGTGATCCTGCTGTCGGCGGCCTTTACCGGCCAGGGGCTGAGCCAGGAATTGCATCTGGCGCTGATGCGGGTGGGCGAAGTCATCATCGGCAGCACGGTGGCGCTGCTGGAGACGGTGATCTACATGTGGCTGCTGAAGCTGCGGTCCAAGCCGGAGGATGGGGATGCTGCGAACTCCTGAAAACGCCCTGCTGAGGGGACCACGGGTACTGCTACGTCGGTGGCGGCCGGATGATCGAGGGCCGCTGGCAGAGCTCAATGCCGATCCCGTGGCCATGCAGCATTTCCCGGCTCCGCTGACGCGCTCGGAGAGCGATGCACTGGCGGATCGCATCGAAGCGCATTTCGACATGCACGGCTTCGGCCCATGGGCGCTGGAAATACCGGACGTGGCCGAGTTCGCGGGGCTCGTGGGCTTGATGCAGGTGGGATTTGAAGCGCATTTCACCCCGGCCGTGGAAATCGCCTGGCGATTGGCGCCGGCGTTATGGGGAAAGGGTTATGTGAGTGAGGCTGCGCATTGTGCCTTCGATTACGGGTTCCAGGCACTGCACTTATCCCAGATCGTGGCATTCACGATCCCGGCGAACCTGCGCTCGCTGGCGGTAATGCAAAGGCTTGGAATGCAGACGGACGTGCAGGATGACTTCCTGCACCCACGGCTGCCCGTGAATCACCCGTATCGCATGCACCGGCTATACCGGATGGAGAGGCAAGCCTGGCTGACGCGGGCTTGCTCCTGAACTGCGCAAGGACAAAAAAAGCAGGACCGCAGTCCTAATGCCGTTCAGTTAAGAAAAAATCGCCGCGCCAGATGACTTTGGCGCGGCGATTTTGCTTGGTTCTCTTCAAGCCATCTGAAACCGTTCGGACTGAGTAGGCCCTTTAGGGCCGTATCGAAGGCGCTGCTCAGCTTGTGGCGCGCCTTCGATACGCGGCTACGCCGCTACTCAGGACGAACGGTCAGCGGTGGTGCAAACAAAGTCTGAGCGAGCTTTCGAGCTGGTAACAAGCTTAACTGAGCGGCATTAGGACCGCAGTCCTGCTTTTTCTGATGCGGTGACGCCGATCAGTGGGTCACGCGGGTGGTACGGCCGTTGGAGAGCAGGCGCACGCGCTCGCCGATACGGAACGGCTCGTCGGCATCCTGGGTGATGGCACGCAGTTCGCCATTGTCCAGGCGCACGGTGATTTCCAGGCCGGGACGGTTGTTCAGGTGGGCTTCAGCCTGGTTGCCCAGCACGCCACCGGCCAGCGCGCCGACGATGCCGGCTGCCAGGGCACCGTTGCCGCCACCGATGTTGGAGCCCGCGGCGATGCCGCCGAGTGCAGCGCCACCAAGCGTACCGATGCCGCTGGAACCCTTGTCGATGGTCACGTTGCGGATCGATTCGACCACGCCCATGCGCACGGTCTGCTCACCCTGCGCCTGGCGGGAGTTGTAGACGCTGGCCGAATTGGGGGTCACTGCGCAGCCGGCCACCAGGGAGCCCAAGGCTGCAATCACAAGCAATTTCTTCATAACAAAAACACTCCAACTGAAATTTTGGCCCGTCTCCGGGCAGCGTGGAAATGGCACGCATCCTCGCAAACGCGCCATGAATGCGCATCGGCGGTCGATACCGTCCATCTACGACATCTTAATACAAAGCGCGCCCGATCCGGAAATGCTGCGGCTGCCCGCTTCAGTACGGGATATGCCAGCGCCGATAGAGGAAGGCCAGTACGAACAGCGGCCCGATCAGGAGGAAGCGCAAATCCTGGAAGAAGGAGGGCTTGCGCCCTTCGATCCGATGGCCGACGAACTGGCCGATCCAGGCCAGCACGAAGACCACGACAGAGCCCGGCAGCACCGCACCTGCGGGCAAGCGCGCCAGCACGACCAGCATCAGCGCCGACATGGCCAGCATGCCCACGGCAAAGGGCGGCGACAGGCGCAGGTAGTAAGCCAGTGCGCCGGCCGCGACCAGCAGTGCTACCGCCGGCGAGATGAGCCAGCACAGGCCCAGCACCGCAAACACGATGGCCGGCACGCAGATGCAGTGGATCAGCTCGTTCATGGGGTGCCGGTGGTGCTCGCCGTAGCGGGCCAGCAACTCGTCGATGCGACGGGGTGAAGTCGTGCTGTCCATGCTGGCTCTCCGCTGGAAAGGAAACCGGCCGACCTCAACGGCCGCCGGAGACGTCGATGAAGGTACCGGTCGCGTAGGAGGCCTCGTCCGAGAGCAGCCAGAGGATGGCATGGGCGACTTCCTCGGCAGTGCCGCCGCGTTTCATCGGGACGGCGTCCTTGAGACGATCGACCCGGCCGGCTTCGCCGCCGCTGGCATGGATGTCGGTATAGATCAGGCCCGGGCGCACGCCATTGACGCGAATGCCCTCGCCCGCCACTTCCTTGGACAGGCCGATGGTGAAGGCGTCGATGGCCCCCTTGGAGGCGGCATAGTCGACATATTCGCCCGGCCCGCCCAGCTTGGCCGCCATCGAGGACAGGTTGACGATGGCCCCACCCTGGCCGCCATGGCGGGTAGACATATGCTTGACCGCTTCGCGCGCGCATAAGAGGCTGCCGGTGACATTGGCGACCAGCACGCGGGTGATACGCTCGGCGCTCATGTCTTCCAGGCGGGACTGGTGTTCAAGGATGCCGGCATTGTTGACGAGAGCGCTCACGCGGCCGAGCTGCTCATCTACCGTGGCATAGAGCCGCAGCACGTCCTCCTCGCGGGACACGTCACCGGCCACCGTAATGGCGCGGCCACCGGCGGTGCGGATGCGTTCGGCCACCGATTCGGCGGCGTCACGGTTGCTGACATAGTTGACGCATACCGCATAGCCGCGCTGGCCCGCCAGCAAGGCGGTTGCCGCACCGATGCCACGGCTGCCGCCCGTGACGATGATGACCTTTTCTGTCATGTTCTGTCTCCCTTGGATGAAATGCCCGAACGCGCTGGCCCGGGGGATGATTACGCTAAGATGTGCATTTTGCCGCAAGCGCGCGGCATCTGCAGCCGCCGGTCATTGTGCCGCGTCCAGATGAGTGCGGCGCTTGCTGAAATTCTTTTCATCCAGACGCAATCATGCCCGACCGAAAAACCGCCCGGCGTGCTACCGCCTTGACTCCGCCATCGGTGGCGGAGTCCAGCAGCGCTCTCCACGCGCCGGTAGCCTTCGCCGCCAGTGATCCGCTGCTGGCGAGCTTTCCACCGGTGGTGGCGCAGGACACGCACACCCTGATCCTGGGCAGCCTGCCTGGCGTCGCCTCGCTGGCCCTGCACCAGTATTATGGCCATCCGCGCAATGCGTTCTGGCGCCTGGTGGGCGAGGTGATCGGGGCCGATTTGTATGGGATGGCCTATGAAGCCCGGCTGGCGACGCTGCTGGAACACCGCATCGGCCTGTGGGACGTGATCGCCAATGCGCGACGTCTGGGCAGCCTGGACAGCGCTATCCGCGATCACTCCCAGAACGACCTGCAGGCGCTGCTGGCCACCTTGCCGCAATTGCGCACGATTGCCTTCAACGGCGGGACGGCGGCCAAGCTGGGACTGGCGGCCTTGGGGTTGCACGCACAGCGGTATCGGATCGCCCTGTTGCCGTCCAGCAGCCCGGCCTATGCGGCGCTGGCGTATGCGCAGAAGCTGGCGCGCTGGCGCGATGCATTGACCGGGTCCGCTTGAGGCCTGCTCGCCCTTCGTGGCGCCTGCGCCCGGCGTTCACTTCCGGAAGAACAGGTAATCGTAGAACTCGCCCGACAAGCCGCCATTGAAAATCAGATACTGCAAGGCCTTCGCGAAAAACACGATGGCGCCGAACACGATGGCCAGCTTCAGGCAGAGGATGAGATTCTTGATCATGCCGGCAGTTTAATGGAGGCCGGCGCGGTTGGCATGAAAAAAACCGCCCCGGAGGGCGGTTCGGCTCGTGCTTGCCGCCCGACTCAGAAGGCGGGGACCAGCGAGCCCTTGAATTCGGTCTCGATGAACTTGCGCACTTCCTCGGAGTGGTAGGCCTGCACCAGTTTCTTGGCCCAGGGCTTGTCCTGATCTTCGGCACGGGTGGCGATGATGTTGGCATAGCGGCCGCGCGGGTCTTCGACGGCGATGGAGTCCTTCTGCAGCGATAGACCGGCCTTGTAGGCGTAGTCGTTATTGATCGAGGCCGCGGCCAGGTCGTCCAGCGAGCGCGGGAGTTGCGCGGCGTCCAGCTCGATCAGCTTGAGCTTGCGGGGATTGTCGATGATGTCCAGCGGCGTGGCGTTGACGCCGTTTTCACCCACGCCCGGCTTGAGCTTAATCAGGCCGGCTTTCTGCAACAGCAGCAGGGCGCGATTGCCGTTGGAGGGATCGTTCTGGATACCGATATGGGCGCCGTTGGGCAGTTGGTCGACCGACTTGAACTTGCGCGAATAGATGCCCAGCGGCGCGGTGATGGTCAGACCGACTGGCACGATCTTGTAGCCGCGCGCGGCGATCTGGCTTTCCAGGTAGGGGCGGTGCTGGAAGGCATTGGCGTCAAGGTCGCCCGCTGCCAGTGCCGCATTGGGCTGCAGATAGTCACTGCAGACCACGGTCTGGATCTCCAGTCCATCGCGCGCGGCGACTTTCTTGACCACATCGAAGATGGCCTCGGCGCTGCCGACCGAGATGCCGACCTTGATCTTGGTCTTGTCCTGGGCGTGCACCAGATGGGGCGCGACCGCCAGGGTCAGCGCAGCAACGACTGCGATGCGCTTGATGAATGCAGCGAAATGCATGGTGACTCCGAAAATGATGAGGTCTGCATCCTCACATGTAGCCAGGCCCGGAAGAAGGAATGAATCCGCATGTCGATATGCGGCAATTGCAGGCAAGGCGCTGGGCATCGGTCAGGCAAGGTATCATTCGGCATCCGTCGGCACGCCCTTCTCTTCGGGATGCTGCGCCAGATTCCTATCGAAAATGCTCATCAAAAGAAAATCCATCGAGGCCCAGGCCAATACCAAGGCCGGTCCCAATCGCCGTCGTCAACAACTGGACGCCGACAGCAACAAGCCGCGCAAGCCCAAATACGCACCGGTCACGCTCTCCGAACTGGACGGCGTGCGTTATCTGCACTTCGGGACTGAATGGGTGCAGGGTGCCATGCGCATCCGCAAACCGGACTGGATCGAACTGGAATATGCGCAGCAGATGATGGCGTGGATGCTGTTCAACGGTGCGCCGCGACACATCGTGCAACTGGGGCTGGGCACGGGTGCGCTGACCAAGTTCGGTTATCGGCAATTCCCGCAGGCGCTGGTGACGGCGGTGGAATTGAACCCGGCGGTGATTGCGATTTGCCATAGCATGTTCAAGCTGCCTGAACCGGACGAACGTCTGATGATCATCGAGAGCGACGCCATGGATTTCATCGTCCATGCCGCCGGTCACGGCATCATCGATGCGTTGCAGGTCGATCTCTATGACGCCACGGCGCGCGGGCCGGTGCTGGATAGCCCGGAGTTCTACCAGGCCTGTTACGACAGCCTGGCACCGGGTGGCGTGATGACGGTCAACCTCTTCGGCGATCATCCCAGCTACGCCAAGAACCTGCGCGCCATGGAGTTCGCCTTCGACAAGGTGGTGTCGCTGCCGGAGGTCCACGATGGCAACGTGGTGGCGCTGGCCTTCAAGGGACAGATCGCGTTTGATTTTCCGGAACTCTATGCGCGGGCGGCCTTGATCGAGGCCCAGACCAAACTGCCGGCAAAGTCCTGGGTGAACGGTATCAAGGCTGGAGATTGAGCGTAAAGGGGACTGCGCAATAGCCTGGCATGGCCTTGTTGCAATGGCGCGATCAGTGCGCGCCATTCGCCACAAAACAGGGGGCTGGATAGCTTGTTAGTGCTTAGAGATAAAATATTTTTATCTTTTTCCCAAAAAATGCTTGCACTACCCCCTACCCCCTCCTATAATGCGCTCTCTCTTGCAGCACTGCAGCAACAACGAAGTGCAGCAACGGGGCGTTAGCTCAGCTGGTAGAGCAGCGGACTCTTAATCCGTAGGTCCACAGTTCGAATCTGTGACGCCCCACCAAAATTTCAAAAGGCCTCTCGTATCGAGGCCTTTTTCACTTCCAGATTGACCTGCATTGGCAGGAACATCTCGGGGCGTTAGCTCAGCTGGTAGAGCAGCGGACTCTTAATCCGTAGGTCCACAGTTCGAATCTGTGACGCCCCACCAATACAAAAGGGTTACAGCCTGCACAGGTCTGTAACCCTTTTTTCATTTCCACCATTCCCGGCTGGTTGATCAAGCCACTACATCGGCAGAATCAGCTCACACGCCTGAGTGGCGGTTTGGTAACAGCCTGGAAGCAAAGCTCCTTTCACTGTCAGCAAGATCAGCTCGCATAGACGACATGACTTACCGGGAAATGAAGCAATCTGCTGGCTAACAAAACGGGCCCGTGCGACTTCCGATAAAAGCAACTCCGCAAATGCCCGGCCTTCACTAAAGCCGAATATCGCTTGATGCAGATATCGCTTAATGCAGAGCTGCCCGGAACACAATTCCCCATATCGACCCGCCGACGTGCGAGGAAGTCATGAATAGGCCCAGCGATGGCTTTCGTGGTCTCGACGCGGCACCGCGAGGTGATGCTCCAGGGCGAAGCTTGCCAATCGACCTGAGGCTTCGGAAAACAGCCCAAGGCGCCTCCCCTCCGGCTCAGCGCCCGTCCATTCGGTCCGGGCCCGAGGTCGGCGTGGTTGAGTCGCCACCAGCATCGACCTTCGGTGCTTCGGGAGGCACTGATTTGCGGCGACCCGGCTTGCCACGCTTGACGTCCTGAACAGCGTAGAAGTCGCGCTTCTTGCGTGTCGCCAGCGACATGCGCGCCATTCCTTGCAGCAGTTGCACAAGCAAAGTGCGGGTCGGTGCATCGACACTGCGATAGCACGAGATCAGTTCACTCTCCTGTGCCGTGGGGAGCACGCCTCGCGTGCCGGTCAGCACATAGGTGACATCGATGCCGATCGCCACGAGGCCATGCAGGTAGTAAGCGTCAGGCGCGGTTTCACCGATCTCGTACTTGATCTGCGTGCGGGCGGTGATCTCCAGTTCGTCGGCCACGGATTTCTGGGTGTGGCCACAACGGCTGCGTTCTTTCGCCAACCGATCGCCAAGTATTGTCAAATATTCAGTTTTATTCGATGACATCTGAAAACGACCTCTCCTAGAATGTTTCTCTCGAATCAATAAGCCAGGAGACATCTTATGGCAGGCAAGCAACAAACCGAACGTATGCCCGCAAATGCGTCGGCACGTCTGGTGAATTTTCGACTTACCCAAGCTGAACTGGAGGAGGCTAACCACTTTGCGGCACAAACTTACCGATCCAGGGCACTGTTCATCAGGATGATGTACTTGCGAGGCCTGCAGGCCTTCCAGGGTGATCTGGATGAGCAATAGAGGCAGTGCTCACCCCGAATCCCCCCCCGCTAACCAGACAGATGCGAACAGCCTTCGACCCGCCGCCGCAGAAAATCGCAGACTGCCTGCAGAACCTGCTCCGGCTGCTCCCGGTGAGGCACATGGCCGCAGCGGGACAGCACCAGGCATTCGCGTCCCTGCTGCCCCTCTACGCCGACGCGGGCAATGCGCTGCGGATGCGCCAGTGATCCAAATTCATCCAGATCGCCATGCAGCGCCAGCACCGGGCAATGCACGCGGGCCAAAACAGCATCCAGCGACCAGCCGGCAAAGCCTGGATCGAGCCAGGTGTCGATCCAGGCATCGAGCACCCACCGTGCTTTCCGCACGTCGTTGTCGTGGTACTTCGCCAGCCGCAATACCTGGGCCGGGTCGGCGAAGCTGTTACGCGCCGCGCGTATGCCTTGCAGCGTTTGCTCTTCCACAAAGGCCTGAGCCGATTCAGTGATGACGGCCACCACCTGATCCGGCAATTGGGACGCGGCCGAGATGGCCATGCCGCCGCCCACGCTATGACCGAACAACACCACGGCGCCCAGCTCCAGCTGCTGCAATACGGCGGCCAGCCACGGCCGGGCCTCGGCGGCGACGAAATCAGATGAAAGCCGGTCATTGCGCGCATCGGAGGCACCAAAGCCATAGCGATCGTAAGCGACCACGGCGCAACCGGTACGCGCCGATAATTGCGCCGGAAAGTCCCGCCAAAGGGCCAGCCCACCGAGGGATTCGTGCATCAACACCAGGGCCGGACGGCCCGGCTTGCGCTCACCCCAGAGACAGGCCTGCAGGGTGACACCCTCGACCTTCACCTCGAACCGGCATGATTGCGGCGCATTCACGTAGACACCTCCACCAAAGAAAAGGCGCACCCAAGGGTGCGCCTAAACAGCCTTCAAGGGGTATGCCTCCCCCTTAATATACCGGACACGCTGTCAGCCACGGCGACGTGCGAGCCCAAGTATCATGCGGATCGCACGCCTGACGCGAAGTCCAATTCAGCTCATCAGTGATGCGCCCCACCGCCCAGATAGGCGGCCTTGACCGCCGGGTCGTTCTGCAGCTTGTCGGCGGGTCCATGTACGGAGATCTTTCCATTCTCCAACACATAACCGTAATCCGCAACATTGAGCGCGGCCGCCGCAAACTGCTCGACCAGCAGCATGGTCACGCCCTGCTCCTTGAGCCGCGAGATGATACGGAACACCTCATCAACCAGGATCGGCGCCAGCCCCATGGAGGGCTCGTCCAGCAGGATGACCTCGGGATTCAACATCACGGCACGCGCCATGGCCAGCATCTGTTGCTCGCCGCCAGAGAGCGTCCCGGCCAATTGGGTCTGGCGCTCCTTGAGCCGCGGGAACAACTCCAGCGCCCGCTCCAGATCGTGGGCGATATCTCCCTTGGGCCGCGCCCGGGTGAAACGTGGGAAAGCGCCCAGCAGCAGGTTGTCCGTCACGCTCATGGTGGCGAACACTCGCCGCCCTTCCGGCGAATGGGCCAGGCCGAAGCGGGCGATCCGGTGGGAATCGAGGCCGGTGATGTTCTTGCCGCCGAGCGTGACCTCCCCGCCTTTCGGTTTGATCATGCCGGAGATGGCGCGCATGGTGGTGGTCTTGCCGGCACCGTTGGAGCCGATCAGTGTCACCACCTTGCCCTTGGGCACGTCCATGGAAATGCCATGCAGCACCTCGACCTTGCCGTAAGCGGCGTGCAGATTGGAAATAGTCAGCATGTTCAGGCTCCCGCGGGGCTGGATGTGTTGTCATGGGCATCGCCTGCGCCACTGCCGAGGTAGGCTTCGATGACCTTGGGGTCAGCTTGCACCTGGGCTGGCTTGCCTTCGGCGATCTTCTGGCCGAAGTCGAGCACGGTGACGGTATCGCAGATCGACATGACCACGTCCATGTGGTGTTCGATCAGGATGATGGTGATGCCGGCTTCGCGGATCTTGCGGATGATGGCAATGAGTTCCTTGATGTCGGGCGCGGTTAGGCCGGCGGCCGGCTCGTCCAGCAGCAACAGGCTCGGATTCAGCCCCAGGGCACGACCGATTTCCAGCAGGCGCTGCTTGCCGTAAGGCAGGTTGCGTGCCTCTTCGTTGGCCAGGTTGGCCAGACCGACGAACTCAAGGATGGCAGCCGCACGCTCACGGGCAGCCTGCTCTTCCCGCACATAACGCGGCGTGTTGACCATCACATCGACCACATTGCTGTTGAAGGTGTGATGCAAGCCAACCAGCACGTTTTCGGTGGCTGTCATTTCGCCGAACAGTTGCACGTTCTGGAAGGTCCGCGCCACGCCACCCAGGGCAATGGTCGAGGGAGTATTGCCGGAGATCTGGCGACCGTCGTATTCCACCGCACCATCGGTAGGACGATAGATGCCGGTGAGCACGTTCATCATCGTGCTCTTGCCGGAACCATTGGGGCCGATCAGGCCATGCACGGTCCCCTTGCGCACATCCAGGTCCACGCGGTTGAGCGCCTTCAGACCACCGAATTGCATCAGGATCTGGTTGACCTTCAGCAGGGTTGCACCTTCATCCTTGACCGAGTCGGTCGTGATGACGGCGCGCTCCTTGTCACCGGCAATCTGCTGCGCCACCGGCACATGCCTGGTCAAGACACGGCCGAACAGGCTACGACAGAAGCCGACGATGCCATCCTGCAGGTAGTACACGACGAACAGGGTCATCAAGCCGAAGATGGTCAGACGCCAGTCGGTGATGTTTTCCAGCTTGTAGGAGAAGGCCGCCATGGCAATGGTCGCCACCACCGGCACGGCCACGCCGCGCAGGGTCTTGGTCTTCTTGGCCAGCTGCACACCTGCGCCGACCACCACGATGACCGCAAGCACGGTCGCGATCTGACGGAACAGCGCAATATCCGACAACAGGCTCGGCAGCATCACCACGATCAGCGCGCCGATGAGCGAACCGATGCGTGACTTGCGCCCCCCCATGATCACTGCCAGCAGGAACAGGATGGTCAGTTCGAAGTTGTAGGTATTGGGTGAGATGTACTCCTCCGAATACGCATACAACGCGCCCGACAGGCCCGCCAGCGCGGCACTGATGATGAAGGCATAGACCTTGTAGCGATACACCGACACGCCCATGCAGTCCGAGGCGATCGGGCTATCGCGCAATGCCTGGAAGGCACGACCGAGATTGGACTTGAGGATACGATGCACCACGATCATGGACAGCACCATCAGGATCGCCACCAGATAGAAGAACTGCACTTCGCTCATCTTCTCGCCGCCGATCATGGGCTTGTGCAGCTTGATGCCCAGTGGACCTTCGGTGAGGAAGGTCATTTCATTGATCAGGATCTGGATGATGGTACCGAATGCCAGCGTGACCATGGCCAGGTAAGGACCAGTCACGCGCAAGGCCGGCAGCGCCAGGATGGCACCGAACACGGCCGTTACCGCGATGGCGGCAGGAATGGTCACGAAGATGGGCATGCCAAGCTTGAAGAACAGCACGCCGGCCGCATAGGAACCAATACCGAACAGGCCGGCATGCCCCAGCGAGACCTGGCCGGTGTAGCCGACCACGATGTCCAGCCCGAACAGCAGGATGGCATAGATGAGGATGGTTTCGATCAGGTGCAGGTAATACGGGTTGTGCACCACCATGGGAATGCCGCCCAGCGCGACAATGCCCAGCAAGGACAGCAGCAGGATTTTCTTGTTCATCGCTTCAGACCTTCTTGATCGCAGTTTTGCCGAACAGGCCTGCAGGTTTGACAGCCAGTACCAGCAACAGCAGTACCAGTCCCGGAACTTCCTTGTAGCCGGTCGAGATGTAGAAGCCGGTCACGGTCTCGGCCACGCCCAGGATCAGGCCGCCGACGATGGCGCCCATGCCCGAGGTCAGGCCGCCGATGATGGCCACCGCAAACGCCTTCAGACCCAGTGCCGCCCCCATGGTGGCGCCGGTCAAGGTCAGCGGGGCCACCAGCACGCCGGCAAAGGCCGCCGTGGCCGAGGACAGCGCATAGGAGAACGTGATCACCATGCTGGTGTTGATGCCCATCAGGCCGGCAGCGTCACGGTCATTGGAAGTCGCCACCACGGCCTTACCGTAGATGGACTTGCGGTTGAACAATTCGACCGCCGCCATGATCAGCAAGGCGCCGATCACCACCAGCACCTGCATGGGCTGCACATTGGCGCCCATGATCTGGAACGGCGTGCCGGAGATCGGCGAAGGGAACGGCAAGTCGTCCTTGCCCCAGATGTTTTCGGCCACGTTCTTGAAGATGATGGCCAGTGCGATGGTGGACATGATCCAGCCGAATTCGGACTTGATCTTGATGGCCGGCCGCACGCCGATCCATTCGACGAACATGCCTTGCAGTGCGCCGAACACCAGCACGATGGGGATCATCAGCCAATAGTTGAGATAAGGTCCGCCGTGGATATTGCCCACGACCGACAGGCCCACCAGCGCGCCCAGCATCAGGGCTTCACCCTGACCGAAATTGAGCGTGCCGGACGTGGCGAAGGTCAGTTGGTAACCGAAGGCGATCACGGCGTAGATCATGCCGAGCGCGATCCCGGAGAAGACCAGTTGTAAGAGGATGTCCATTGTATTTCCCAAGAAGCGGCTACCGCCGGGTGGCGGCGTAGAGCTGCGACGACGCCGCGGCACCGCCAGGGCGGACCGTTAGGAAATCGTCAACAGATCGTGTGAAAAAGGCCAGCCCCCGGATCGCAAGGACTGGCCTCTTCGACTACTGTGCGTGAAGCAAGTCGAGTCTTATTTGCCGAGGATGACGCGGCCGTTCTTGACCTCGCCCATCACGACCATGCCCGGCTTGATGGCTTCGTGATCGTCGTGGGTGAACGGCTTGTCGTAGGTGGTGACCACGCCTTCGACCTTGGTGTTCAGGTTTTCCAGGGCTGCACGGACCTTGTCACCGTCGGTGGTGCCAGCCTGCTTGATGGCAGCGGCCAGCAGCAGGATGGAGTCGTAGCCTTGGGCAGCCGAGACAGCCGAGGGCATGCGGTCAACCTTGTAAGCCTTCTGGTAAGCCTCGATGAAGGCCTTGCGCTTGGGAGTGGTGCCGTCCTGGATGAAGGTCTGCGGCATACGGGCGCCATTGCCGTTCTTGCCGGAGTTGTCGATGAAGTTACCCATGGACAGCGGCCAGCTGCCGATGATAGGCACGTGCCAGTTCAGCTTTTCCATGCCATTGGCGATCTGCGCCAGTTCGGGGCCGATGCCGTAGGTCAGCACCGCCTGGGCGCCGCCCTGCTTGGACTTGAGCAGCTGGGCCGTCATGTCCACGTCCTTGATGTTGTACTTTTCGACGGCCACCGGAGTGACCTTCTTGTCGGAGAGGACCTTTTCCAGGTCTTCACGACCAAGCTGGCCATAGTTGGTGGAGTCGGCCAGGATGGCGACCTTGGTCAGCTTCTGCTTGTCGACGGCTTCGTCGGCGATCATCTTGGCCTGGATCTTGTCGGCAGCCGAGGTGCGGAAGACGTAATTGTCCTTCTCCTTCTCGAACTGCTTGGTGATCACGGTGCCGGTGGCCACGTTGTTGATCACGGGGATCTTGGCTTCCTGGTAGAAGCGTTGCGAGGCCAGGGCCACGCCGGTGTTGATGAAGCCGACGGTGGCGACCACCTTTTCCTTGTTGATCAGCTCCTGGGCGATCTGCACGCCGCGCTCGTTCTTGGCTTCATCATCGCGTTCGACCAGCTGAATCTGGCGACCCAGCAGGCCACCAGCGGCGTTGATCTCGGCCACGGCCAGCTTCACGCCGTCGCGCATGGAGACCCCCATCGGAGCGGAACCACCAGTGTACGGACCAGAAACACCGATCTTGATCGGATCAGCTGCCTGCGACGACATTGCGAGCGTCATCAGGGCGGCAGCAACAAAGGCTTGGGTCTTGTATGTCATGTCATCCTCCAGAATGTAATTGTTGGCTAGCACATCGGTGACGGGCGTAGCACTTTTTGAACCCGCTCCGTGTGAAACGAATTCTCCGCTCCCCTCGCTCTTTGGCGATTCCTTGCGGGAGTGTCGGGGCGATTCTGTCGCAGTTTCCTTGCGCCAAACTTACAAGCTTGTCAGGAGCTGTCGCAGCTTGTCAGGCATCGCAGTGGACTTTTCTTTTTTGAAATCAACCCAGACTATTTTTGCGGCACCGTCAGCATAAATGATCTGTTCATCGTCGGCGTCGCGGATGACATACGTAGTTTCCACACTCGTGCGTCCCAGCTGGCCACCCAGCATGTGCACCTCGATGGTGGCTGGATACTTCATCTGGCGCCGGAAATTGCAGTGCGCATTGACGATCACCGGTCCTTCCTCGCCCGCGATGGTGGGGCCGAAGACCTCTTCCAGCCACTCGATGCGGCATTGCTCCATGAAGCGGAAGTAGACGGTATTGTTGACGTGACCGAACGCATCCATGTCGCCCCAGCGAATGCTCTGGCGGGAAACGAAAAGAGGTTTCGCTGCGGTGCTTTCCTGACTGCTCATTGGTGATCCTTTACGGTTTGATTCATCGATGACTGAAATATTTTTCATGCGGGCGGGCCGTTCTCGTCACTTTTCTGACGCAGCAGATTCTTCTTGAACCCCGGTTTTCCGCTTCATTCCGGATTCAACCGCAGACTCTCCACGCCACCCTTGGCACAGATTTCAGCGGGAACATAAGCGCGAGTTATAGCCAGATGCCAAACCGGTATGAGTCTCGCCGGCAAAATCCCATAAAATACGCGGCATTCTGGAACGACTCAGACCGGCGCAATGGCCGCCGTGAAACGCTGTTCACCGCGCATTGTTTCAGACCTGCGCACAGGAAGGCGAAGAAATTCGACGAATTACCGCCGGCCCTCTAGCGTTTCATCGAAAAATACTTAACAATAGCACGATCGTTCGAAAAACAGGCAGTTCACATAACACGGGACACCCATGACTTCTTCTCAAGACTTGCTCGCACAATACGGCCCTCGCGAATCCATGGAATACGACGTGGTCATCGTCGGCGGCGGTCCAGCCGGGCTGTCG